>JAISTX010000083.1 GCA_031272365.1 Eubacteriales Family XIII. Incertae Sedis bacterium | reverse complement strand
ACGACAACCTCGACACCGACCAGGACGACGACGGCGTGCCGGACGACGGCCCGGTGGTGAACAACAGCGGCAAGATCAGCGGCACGGTGACGACGGATCCGGAGGACGGCGAGCCCGTCGCCCCGATCGAGGACGTGCCGGTGAAGGTCTACGTCGACGCGGACGGCGACGGCGTCCCGGACAGCGACACGCCGATCAAGGAGACGACGACGGACGCGGACGGCAAGTACAGCGTGGACGTGCCCGAGGGCAGCTACGTGGTAGTGGTGCCGCCGACGTGGGAAGGCAAAGCCGTGGGGAATGACCCGGGCGACGGGACGGACAAAGACAAGCCGGGCGACGGCAAGTTCCCGGTGGACATCGTCTTCGGCGACGCGGACGACCAGCAGAAGGAGGTCGACCCGACCTACCGCGAGCAGGCCAACCCGGATGACTTCACCCTGAGCAAAGAGATCGCCGACGTGGACGACGCAGCGGCCATCAGCGACCCGACGACGGTGACGAATTGGACGAGCGAGAAGACGATCTACAACTCGACGGCGACGCTGCTGTACAAGATTGAGATCGAGGCGGAGGACGCGGACGCGGTGGAAAAACTCGCGAGCCTAGAGCTCGTGGACGAGATGGATGCCGGTCTGGAGCTGGCGAGCGTCGCGGCGGGCAGCTGGAATGTGAAGGTCTTCGTCGGCGACGAGGAAGTGAACATCGGCTCCGCGAAGATCCAGACGGGCCAGACGGCGAGCTACAAGTTCGACACGACGACGACCCCGTCGGTGAAAGACCTGGCGGACAAGCCGTTCACGATGTACGTGAAGGCGAAGCTCGTGAAGGTGGACGGCAAGTACAAGTCGGAAATCGACAACCAGGGCAAGGCGGTCATCAACGACGAGGATCCTGACGACCCGACGATCCCGCCGGAAGAGCCGGACGTGAAGAACAAGGGCAAGATCGAAGGCTATGCGTACCGCGACGAAAACTACTCGACGGAAGCGGGCTATAGCTCGGAGTGGGATCCAGGCGAAGACCCGATCGCGAACGTGACGGTCAAGCTTCTCGACGCGAGCGGCAACCCGACCGGCAAGACGGCGGTGACCAATACGGAAGGCTACTTCAAATTCGACGTGGACGCGGGCACCTACGGGCTTGAATTCCCGCAGAAGCTGGCGACCGGCGAGTTCAAGGTCAACGACCCGAGGAGCGGCAAGATCACGGACATCGTCATCGTGCTGGGCGAGCCGGATACGCAGGTGAAGGAATTCGAAGCGGGCTACTTCCTGCAGGATATCGCCCCGATCACGGCCAGCCTTGAGAAATGGGTCCAGGATGAGAACAGCGCGTCCGAATGGGTGAAGGAGAAGACGATCTACAGCTCGCGCGACATCCTCACGTACCGCATCAAGTTCAAGCTGGGCGACATGACGGGCATCGACACGCTGACGGTGAAAGACATCCTGAGCCCCGACCTGACGTTTGCAAGCGTCGCGGTCGGCTCCTGGAACGTCAAGGTCACGGTGAACGGCGAGGAATGCCAGCAGGGCGACGGCAACATCGTCCGCCAGACGAAGCCCCTCTCGGGCGCGGCGGAAGCGAAGTGGACCTTCACGGCCGACACGACGCCGAGCGTGAGCGATCTCGCGAACGCAGAGATCGAGATGATCGTCCTGGCGCAGCCGTACAACGACGGCTCGGGCTACAAGTCGATCCTGACGAACAAGGGCGAAGTCCTCATCAACAACGGCGATCTGGACGGCGACGGCACGAAGGACGACCCGCTCTATACGAAGGAACCGAACCCGGTCGTCTACAACGTCGGCCTCATCGAAGGCACCGCCTCCAACGAGGAGGACGGCAGCAAGATCGAGGGCCTGGCAGTGCAGCTCTACAAGGGCAGCGAGCTCATCGACGACACGACGACGAACGCGGAAGGTTATTATCAATTTGAAGTCGAGCCGGGCACCTACAAGGTGAAGTTCCCGGCGACGTGGAAGAATCCGGTCACGAAGGACACGGAGGCGATCAAGAACGACACATCGGGCACAGCCAAGGACGGCATCTTTGAGAACAAGACGGTTGCGCTGGGCCCGGAGGAGCAGCAACGCATCACGCAGGACGCGGTGTACGGCTACAACCTGACAGAGGAGCAGATCGATATCCTCGAAGAGACCTTGCTGAAGCAGGTCAAGGAAGGGGATGCCTACGTCGACGAGACGACGGTGCACGACTCTGTCGCGCCGCTGGAATACCGCATCACGTTCGACGCACCGGACGATATGCGCGGCATCCAGAGCCTCAAAGTGATCGATGAAATGGAGAACGGCTTGCGCCTCTCCCCGGACGGCGACTGGAACGTGCAGGTATACGTCAGCAATGGCTCCAGCACGGATGTCAAGGTCTATGAGGCCAAGCAGGGCAAGACGGCCAGCACATGGCATGAGGCGAGCTACACGTTCGACACGACGACGTCGCCGTCCGTGAAGGATCTCGCGGGCAAGACGATCACGATGCTGATCAAGGCCAACATCGAGAAGGTCGACGGGGAATACCCGATGGCCGTTGAGAACAAGGCGAAGCTGATCGTCAATGACGGCGGCACCACGGATGACCCGATTGATCCGATCGACAACCCGGAAAACAATCCGGACGTGAAGAACATGGGCCTCTTCTACGGCATCGCGAAGAATATGGACGACAGCGGCAGCCCGCTGGCTGGTGTCACGGTGAAGATCTACAAGGACGAAAACCTCGACCAGAAGCCGGATGACACCAGCAACGCGGTCGGGACGGCGATCACCGGGTCGGACGGCAAATACGCCATAGAGGTGCCGAAGGGCAACTACGTGGTGGTCTTCCCGGCGGTGTACTACGACCGTGACATCCAGGGCGACACAGGCAACGGCAGCGACCAGACGACGGTGGACGACGGCATCTTCGGGCCTTACAGCATCTCGTTCGGCAGCGCGGCGACGCAGCAGCGGGAGGTGAACGCGGAGTACAAGCGTACGAAGGCGGACATCCTCGGCATCCTGTGGCATGACACCAACGGGAACGGCGTGATCGACAGCGGCTCGGAGAGCACGGACGTCTACGGCGGCAAGAACGTCGACCTGTACTACGTGAATTCTGACACCTCGCTGGCGGAGAAGATCGCCACAGCGGCGACGGACGGCTCGGGGCAGTACACGTTCCGCGTGCCGCCGAAGACGGCGGGCGGCAGCAACATCATGTACCAGATCCACGTGGACGGCATGTCGGGCCTCGGCTATACGACGCTGACCGGCTCGTCCCTGCCGTTGGGCAACAAGCTGAAGAACAACGGCTTCACGGATTCGTTCTCCGTCAGCCTCACGACCGACAAGGTGGTCAACGGCGGCTTCACGGCGCCGGCGACGGGCTCGATGACGAAGGAAGTCGTGAAGGTGGAAGACGCCGACGGCAACGACGTGACATCGCAATCCAAGAAGACGGGCACAAGCGGCGCGGTGGAATACCACGTCTGGAACCGCACGTGGGAGATCATCTACAAGATCACGTACAAGATGCCGGCCAACACGGCGGGCTACAACAAGATCGAGATCGTCGACACGATGGACAGCAACCTGTGGCTGAAGAACAATGACCCGACGCTGCCGATCGTGAAGGTGGACGGCGTGGCGGTGGCGGCCTCGGCCGGCACGGCGACCTACGACACCGCGACGCACACGTACACGTACCGGTTTGCGGACACGACGGACTACAGCGCCTACGCGGGCAAGACGATCACGGTGGAAAACATCCGCTGCAGCGTCCGCGAGGCGGATGGTGCGGCCCATGAGCCGACGGCGACCAACTACGGCAAGCTCGCCATCAACAATGGCAGCGGCACGGACAACCCGACGACCCCGGTGACCGACGTCAAGAACAGGGCGACGATTTCCGGCCAGATCTTCTATAGGAAGGACGGCGCGTTGAAAGAGCTCAGTGGCGCCACCATCGAATTGATGAGGGGCGGCGTGGCCATAGCGTCGACCGTAACGGCTGCGAACGGGACGTTCACGTTCACGGACCTTGAATGGAATGTGAAGTACACGCTTACCTTGACGGATCCGCAGGGCCGGGTGCCGAATGGCCCGATTGACGAAAGCTACTACACGATCCTGTCCACGCCGATCGAACCGCTGTCCGGCACGGCTTCGGCCGCGCAGGACGGCACGGTCGAGGCGGCCGAAAAGCCGCTGTCGGCGGGCCCGGGCAAGCTGCAGGCTTTGGAAATCTCCAAGGCCGGCAGCCTCCTGAAGCCCACCGTCGAGGGCGGGGACTACATCGTGATCACGTACCCTGAAGCAGGAGGCGGTGACGACAACGGCGGCGGCGACGACAATGGCGGCGGCGACAACAGCGGCGGCACCGGCGGCACCGGCGGCACCGGCGGCGAAGGCGGCACCGGCGGCACCGGTGGCAGCGGCGGGACAACGACGCCGGTCATCAATGTGCCCGCGCCGATTGTCTACACCACTACGACGGAGTACAAACCGCCGGATGTCGTTGTGAACGTGACGTCACCGTCGGTCAACGAGACGGCGCGCCCGTCGAACGTATCCGTAACGGTGCCCCCGGCGAGCGTCGTCGTGAGCGATCCGTCCTTGTCCGCGAGCGGCGCAGGCGACCTCACAAAAGACGCGGCAGGAGAGGATTTGACAGGGATTGAAGACGAGGAGGTGCCGCTCGCGGAACCGAAGGTGGCGCTCTGGCACTGGCTGGACGTGCTGCTCACGGTCATCTCGATCGTGCTGGGCATGATCCTGCTCGCGCGGGGCCTCCGCCGCAAGGACGAGGAGATTGAATACGCGACGGAGCTCAACGTGAAGATCCAGAGCACGCGGAGCGCCTATGGCTTCGCGGGCACCGCGTTCGGCATCGCCTGCCTCGTGATCCTTTTGATCACGCAAGATTTCGACGGGCGCATGGAATTTGCGGACATCTGGGCGATCGTGATGGCCATCATCGTCGTCATACAAGTCATCATCCTGTTCTCTATCCCGGCCTTCCACAAAGAGGAAGAGTACGAGTACGAGGACGAAGATTATATGCAAACACCAGTCGGCGTTCAGGATGCAAACGGGCAATTTGTGAACGGCATCCTGAGGAACAGCTGACCGGCAACTAAGCGAGAAACTACAGCGCTGTAGTTCTTTCCATAATCCGGCTGCGGTCCCCCCCCCTATGTCGCAGCCGGATTCCTGTTTTTTAGCATGACGTTTTCGTGACATATTTGTAATAGTCGTTGATATTGCGGCTTTCGCACCATAGAATATCAGTAGGTGTGAGGAGGAATCATTGGGGAAATACGCTCGAGTCATGATCCTGGTGTTGCTGGACGTCGCTGCCTTCAGCGGGTCCTATTTCCTTACGTGGATGCTGGCGACGGACGAGCCGTCCAACGCCTTCCCGCGCGTGTTTTTCATCCTCATCGCGATCAAAGTCGCCGTGTTCTTCGCGGCGGCGATCTACCGCATCCTGTTTGAATACGCAAACGCGAACGACTACCGGCGCATCCTGCTCGCGACGGGCTCGGGCACGCTCGCGGCCGTGACGGCGGCCACGCTCATCGGGATCGAGCCCGCGACGCAGCCGGTGTTCATCCTGCTCTCGTTCTTCATCGACCTGGTGCTCGTCTTCGTGGTCCGCTTCGTCGTGCTTTTCGCGCCGTCCGAGAGCCTGTACGCGCACACGCGGGCGCAGGACGAAGACGGGGAGCGCAGGAGCGCGCGGCGGCATTTCGGGCGGAAAAGCACGCGGCGCGTCATGATCGTCGGGACGGAGGTCGCGGCGGCGGGCCTGATCGAGCAGATCGAGAACGAGCCGAACCTGAAGCTGCGGCCGGAGGTCGTGGTGATCGAGGACAAAAACAACGACGGGATGATCCTGCGGGGCGTGGAAATGGTGCACGGGCGGAAGGAGATCCGCGTGCTGGCGCGCCGCAAGAGCATCGACGAGATCTGGATCGCAAACCCCGTGGCGGGCCGGCGGCAGATCGCGCTCACGCTGCGCGAATGCGTGAAGACGCGCTGCACGATCCGGATGCTCCCGCCGCGCATGAGCCGCATGCTCCGGGAGAAGGAGGGGGCGCCGGTGCGCATCGACGATCTGAAGCAGCCGACGATTTCCGACTATTTCGGCAGGGAGCGGCCGCACATCGACCACAAGCTCGTCGGGGAGCTCATCCGCGGGCGCGTCGTCCTCGTGACCGGGGGCGCGGGCACCTACGGCGCGGAGCTCTGCCGGCAGATCCTGCGCTACAAGCCGAGGCGCCTCATCGCGCTCGACACGGACGAGGACAACCTGGCGCTCCTGGCGGCGGAGATCGGATTCCAATCCGGCGGCCCGCGCGAGGCCGGCGACCCGGAGTTCCGCAGCGTCGTCGCGTCGGTCCGCGACGTGGAGACGATGCGCCGCGTGTTCTCGGCGTTCCGGCCGCATCTGGTGTTCCATGCGGCGGAGCTGAAGCAGATCCCCCTCATCCAGACGAACCCCCGGGAGGCCTTCCTGACGAACATCGTCGGCCTCCAGATCTGCGCCGACCTCGCGGACGAGTACGCGGCGCAGAAGCTGATCCTGGCCTCCACCGTGCGCGCCCGCGTCCCGGTGAGCGTCGCCGCCGCCTGCAAAAGGGTCGCGGAGATGTACGCCCTCGAGAAGGATCTGCAGAGCGAGGCGGCCTACACGGTCGTGCGCTTCCCGAACCTCATCGAGGCGCGCGGGAACGTGATCGACATCTTCGAGCGGCAGCTGGCCCTGGGCGGCCCGCTCACGGTCGCGGACAAGGACCTCGCGCGCGAGTACGTGAGCGCGGAGGAGACGGCGCTGCTGACGCTCCAGGCGGCGGCCTACGCGGAGGGCGGCGAGATCTACGAGATCGGCCCCGGGGAGCGCACGGAGATCTACGCGCTCGCGGAGGCGGTCATCCGGCTCGGGGGGCGGCACGCCTACGAGGACGTCGACATCACGATCACGCAGCTGCGCTCCGGCGAGAAGCCCTATGAGGACGCGGCCGTGTCGTCCGGCCAGATGGAGCCCGTCTCGGACAGGCTGTGGCTGACGAGCGGCGGCAAGGCGGCGAAGCTGCCGCACTGGTCGGAGCTCTGGTACCAGAACCCCGGCAAGATGGACGACGCGGACGCGGTGGCCCTGCTCGGGCGCATCTTCCCGTCAGCCTCCCGCCAGACGGCGGCGCAGAAGAAGGACAAGAAGGACAAGCAGGAGCCCGCGGGCTACACGGGCCAGATCCGGGACTAAGACAACGCATTGCCGGAAAAAGGGAACCCCGAAAGGAGGGAAGACCCCATGAAAAGCATCCATATCGACTACGAAATGGCGGAAGCCACGCTGGCGGAGGCCGACGCGCGGGCCGGCGAGGCAGACGCCGCCGTCGCGAAGCTCTACGAGAAGGACATGGCCTTCACGGGCTGGGTGGACTACGCGGCGCATTTCCCCGAGGACGAGCTGTCCCGCATCGAGCGCACGGCGGCGGAGATCGCGGGCAAATGCGACGCCTTCGTCGTCATCGGCATCGGCGGCTCCTACCTCGGCGCGCGCGCGGCCCTGTCCTTCATCGACCGCCCGGACTCCAAGAAGCCCGGCGCCTGGCCGGAGGTCTTCTTCGCGGGCTTCAATGTGAGCGGCACCTACCACCAGCGGCTCCTGGACAAGCTCGAAGGCCGGGACGTATGCGTCATCGTCATCAGCAAGTCGGGCGGCACGCTCGAACCCAGCGTCGCCTTCCTCACGCTGAAAAATTATTTATACAACAAATATGGGCAGGCGGGGGCGCATGAGCGCATCTACGCGATCACGGACGCGAAGAGCGGCAAGCTGAAGGCCGAGGCCGACGCGAACGGCTATGCCTCGTTCGTGCTGCCCTCGGACATCGGCGGCCGCTACTCGGTGCTGTCGCCCGTCGGGCTGCTGCCGCTTGCGGCCGCGGGGCTCGACATCCGGCAGATGCTGTCCGGCGCGGCCTCGGCGGAGGAGCCGGGGCTCGTGGCGGCGGCGAAGCGGTTTGCGTGTGTGCGCGCGGTGCTCGAGGGGCAGAAGACCGTCGAGACGGTCTCGTTCTTCGACCCGTCGGTGGAGGACTTCACGGCCTGGGTGCTGCAGCTGTTCGGCGAGAGCGAGGGCAAGGACGGCCGCGGCGTCTTCCCGGCGCCGGTCGGCATCAGCCGCGACCTGCACTCGCTGGGGCAGTTCCTGCAGGAGGGGCGTCAGATCTTCTACGAGACGCTGCTCTTCGTGGAGGACCCGACGGCGGACATCACGATCGAGGGGGCGGATGCCGGCGACTACGCCGGGCGCTCGTACAGCGAGTTTGCGCGCGCCGTGCTCGAGGGGATGGCGAAGGCGCACCGGGGCGTGGACATCCCCATCATCCGCGTGTACATCCCGGACAACAGCGCCTACAGCTTCGGCCAGCTCGTCTACGTTTTCGAGCTGACGTGCGCGGTGACGGGGCTCTTGATGGGCGTCGACCCGTTCAACCAGCCGGGCGTGGAGGCGTACAAAAAAGGAATGCTGGACTATCTGGCGCAGACATGATAAACTATAGATTCCGCGCGGGGCATTCCCGGCGAAAAAGAAATATGGAAAAGAAGGAAAGGGAGGTTTGTTCGCTATGAAGAAAATCGGCGTGATCGGTGCGGGCACTATGGGTGCGGGCATCATTCAGGTGGCAGCGCAGAACGGTTTTGAAGTCGTGTATACGGATCTATTTGAAGCGGCGATCGAAAAGGGCTACGCCCTGATCGAAAAGAACCTCTCCAAGCTCGTGGAGAAGGAGAAGATCTCCGCGGAGGACAAAGAGGCGGTGCTCGGGCGCATCAAAAACAGCCCGTCGCTCGATATCGTGAAGGACGCGGACCTGGTCATCGAGGCGATCTACGAAAACCTCGAGGTCAAGAAGGAGCTCTTCGGGAACCTGGACAAGCTCGCGGAGGAGAAGACGATCCTCTCGAGCAACACGAGCGCGGTCTCGATCACGGAGATCGGGAACGCGACGGGGCGCCAGGACCGGGTCATCGGGATGCATTTCTTCAACCCGGCGCCCGTCATGAAGCTCGTCGAGGTCACGAAGGGGCTGCACACGTCGGATGCGACGGAGGCGGCGGTCATTGAGGTCTCGAAGGCGCTCGGCAAGACGCCGGTCCAGGTGCAGGAAGCGCCCGGGTTCGTCGTCAACCGCATCCTCGTGCCGATGATCAACGAGGCCGTGGGCATCTACGCGGACGGCGTCGCTTCGGCGGCGGACATCGACGAGGCGATGAAGCTCGGCGCAAACCACCCGATGGGGCCGCTCGCGCTGGGCGATTTGATTGGTTTGGATGTATGCCTCTCCATCATGGAGACGCTATACAACGAAACGGGGGACCCGAAATACCGGGCGCACCCGCTGCTCCGCAAAATGGTGCGCGGCGGCAGCCTTGGGCGCAAATCCGGTGCGGGATTTTTTGACTACAATTAAACTGGAGGTTCAATGGCAAACGGAACAGCGGTCGCGGTGAGGAGGAGGAAAGCCAAGGCGAAACGGTCGGGCTTTCTTCAGGTTTTTGTCATTACGCTCACCGTCGCGATCATCGGCGGCACGGTCGGCCTGACACTGCTCAACAAGTATTTCTTGGACACGAACGTGACGGACAATGGCAAGGGTTATTTTTCGAGCAGCGAGTTCGAGGACTTGCCCGTGACGGCGGAAGACATCGAGATCCTGCTGCCGGCGAAGGGCATTTTCGCGACGGAGTTCGGCAGTTCCAAGCGCGTGAACACGCTGCTGCTCGGGACGACGGCCGAATGCCTGACGGACACGATCATGCTCATCAGCTTCGATCCGCAGTCAAAGTCGGCCACCATCATCAACATACCGCGCGACACCTATTATTATAGGGAAGGGTACGGCGGGAGCTGGCTGAAGATCAACTCGGTCTTCGAGGACATCAACCATCCGGGCGACCCGGACTACTGCGACCCGATGGCGACGGCGCGGGCGGTCCAGGACCTGCTCGGCGGCGTGCAGATCAACTACTGCGCGGTCGTGACGTACGACGGTGTGGAGAAGATCATCGACTCGATGGACGGCGTGCCGTTCGATGTGCCGTTCGACATGCGCTACACGGACACGGGGCACGACAACAAGGATGACCTGGTCATCGACCTGCAGGCGGGGCAGCAGACGCTGACCGGCGCGCAGGCGGTGCAGCTGCTGCGGTTCCGGCAGGGCTACACGGAGTCCGGGCAGAAGACGGGCTACGCGGAGGGCGACATCGGCCGCGTGAAGATGCAGCAGTCCTTCATGAAGGCGACGATCAAGCGGGCGCTGAGCCTGTCGAAGGCGACGAAGGTCATCAACTCGGTCGAGGAGAACGTCGACTCGAACGTGAAGAACCGCGCGATGCTCTACATGGCGGCGAAGGCCGTCGGCATGAGCATGGACGACGTGCACTCGGTGGTGCTGCCGGGCACGAGCGGGATGATCGACGGGCTGTCCTTCTGGAAGCCGGCTGATGCGAGCGTCATCGAAGAGACGATGCGCCAGATCTACACGAATACGCTGCCTGCGGACGACGCCGAGGAAACGGGCGACGACGCGGACGCGAGCGCGCAGTGAATTTGCAAGAGGAGAAACGATGAAGAGGACGAGAATAGGTTGGGTATTGTGTCTGGCCGTGCTGATGGCCTTTGTGCTGGCGGCCTGCGGCGGCGGCGGCGGCGGCGGCTCGGCGGCGGCAGCGTCGGATGTGGTCGCTTCGCCGGACGATTTCCCGGGGCACAGCATCGGCGTGCAGACGGGGACGACGGCGGCGCAGAGCATCGAGGAGCTGTACCCGGACGGTGCGGACGACGTTGAGGTGCGGTCCTACCGGCAGATCCTCCAGTGCTTTGAAGACCTTTCCCTTGGGCGCATAGACGCGGTCTATGTGGACAGCGTGGTCTCGGGCTACTACACGGCGGGCGACGACGGCTTCGTGCGCTCGTGGCTGAGCGACGAGCCGGAGCCGATGGGCATCTGCTTCCTGAAGGAGCAGACGGATCTGGCGGCGGCCGTCGAGGCGGCGATTGATACGATGTACGCGGACGGCACGATGGACGCGATCGCGGAGGCGAACTTCGGCGATACCGAGGGCTTTGTGGACGTGCGCAACGTGGCGGAGGCGCCGGAGATCCCGGGCGGCTTCACCACGCTGGAAGAAGGCAAGCTGAAGGTCGGCATGGAGGTCGGCTACCCGCCGATGGAATACCTCGCGGAAGACGGGCTCACGGAGGTCGGCTTCGACGTCGACGTTGCAAACAAGATCGGCGAGCTGCTCGGGCTCGAGGTCGAGTTTGAGAACACGTCTTTCGACGGCATTTTCGCGGGCCTCGAGAAAGGGAGCTACGACTGCATCATCTCGGCAGTCTCGATCAACGAGGAGCGCCAGGAAAAATACCTGCTGACGGAGCCCTATGTGGCAAACCGGCTGAGCATCGTGGTCAAGAGCGAAGGCTGATTGGAAGACGCACTTCTGCGCATCGCCGGCTGGATGCCGGCACTGCTCCAAGCGACGGTCATTACCGCCAAGCTGACGGTGATTTCCGTTTCTGTGGCGTTGGTGCTGGGGTTTTTCCTCGCCATCGGCAAGATTTCGAGCAACCCGCTCATCAGCAAGCCGGCGTCTGCCTATGTGTTTCTCTTCCGCGGCACGCCGCTGCTGATCCAGCTGCTTTTCATCTATTATGTGCTCCCGGAGCTTTTTCCTGTCTTCGACCTGAAGGATCCCCTGATGGCGGCCTATGTGGCTTTCTCGCTGAACGTGGCGGCTTATCTCGCGGAGATCATCCGCGCGGCGATCCAGTCGATCGACAAGGGGCAGATGGAGGCGGCGCGTTCGCTCGGCCTGACGCACGGGCAGGCGATGCGGCTCGTCATCATCCCGCAGTCCTACCGGCGCATGATCCCGCCGATCTGCAACGAGTTCGTGATGGTGCTGAAGGACACGTCGATCGTCGCGATCATCTCGCTGCCGGATCTGGCTTTCAAGACGAGTCAGATCGCCGCGACCAAGTCGAGCCAGCTGGTTTACCTGCCGGCGGCGGCCATCTACCTCGTGCTGACGGCGGGGTTTACGATCCTTTTCAACTGGCTCGAAAAGAAGTTTTCGCTTTACGAGTAGCGGGCGCAGGGGAAGTGCGATGGCGATCATCCGGGCGGTGAACATCCATAAGAAATTTGCGACGGTGGAGGCCGTTCGAAACGTGAGCCTCACGGTCGAGCAGGGCGAGGTCATCGCGGTCGTCGGGCCCTCGGGCTCCGGCAAGTCGACGTTCCTGCGCTGCATCAACGGGCTGGAGACGATCACGGACGGCGAGATCTACATCGACGAGGAGCTGCTCGAAAAGCGCACGCATGGGCGCGCCCACGTCCACCTGAGCAAGGAGGACCGCACGCGCATCCTGCTGAAGACGGGCATGGTGTTCCAGCGGTTCAACCTCTTCCCGCACAAGACGGCGCTGGAGAACGTGATGCTCGCGCCGGTCAACGTGAAGAACGAGAGCCGGGTGGCGGCGGCGCAAAAGGCCAGGTCCCTGCTCGAGAAGGTCGGGCTCGGCGACAAGCTGGGCGAGTACCCGGCCAGGCTGTCCGGAGGGCAGCAGCAGCGCGTCGCGATCGCGCGGGCGCTCGCGATGGAGCCGGAGATCATGCTCTTCGACGAGCCCACGTCGGCGCTCGACCCGGAGCTAGTCGAGGACGTGCTGCACGTGATGATCGACCTCGCGAAGAGCGGGATGACGATGCTCGTCGTGACGCACGAGATGGGCTTCGCGCGGGAGGCGGCGGACCGCGTCGTCTTCATGGCGGAGGGCGAGGTCGTCGAGGTCGCGCCGCCGGAGGTCTTCTTCAAGAGCCCGGAGAGCCCGCGCGCGCAGCAGTTCATGCGTAGTATATTGCAGCAAGGCTGAACGTGAGGGAGACGCAGGCAACAATATTATTATTCCTAACCTCGCTGATCTGGGGGTTTTCTTTTGTTGCGCAGGTGTCCGGGATGGACTACCTGGGGCCCTTCGCCTTCAACGCGGCCTCGTTTTTCGTCGGCGCGGCGAGCCTCGTGCCCGTGATCCTCGCGACGGACAGGCGGCCTGTGGACTGGAGGGGCCTCGTGAAGCCGGCCCTCGTCTGCGGCATCGTCCTCTTCGCCGCGAGCGCGCTGCAGCAGATCGGCGTCAGCCTGACGGGCTCGGCGGGCAAGGCGGGCTTCCTGACCTCGCTGTACATCATCCTCGTCCCGATCTTCGGCATCTTCGTCAAGCGGCGCGCGGAGCTGCGGGTCTGGGTCGGCGCGGCGCTGGCGCTCGTCGGCTCGTACTTCCTCTGCGTGAAGGCGGGCGAGGGGCTCGGCGGCCTGACGGCGGGCGACGTGCTGATCTTCCTCGGCGCGTTCTTCTGGGCCGGCCACATCCTCGTGATCGACCGGTACGGCCCGTCCGTGCCGCCCCTGTGGCTCTCGTTCGGCCAGTTCGTGTTCAACGGCATCCTCTGCGTCCCGATCGCGCATTTCACGGGCGAGCAGGCCGCCCCCGCGCAGCTTTTGGGCGCGATCGGCCCGATCCTCTACCGGGGCCTCGGCGCGATCGGCCTGTCCTACACCCTCCAGATCATCGGCCAGCGCCACGTGGCGCCGGGCAAGGCCGCCGTCATCTTCTCCCTGGAGTCGGTCTTCTCCGTCCTCGGCGGCGCCCTCCTCCTCCAGGAAATCATGACCGGCAGAAGCTACGCAGGCTGCGCCCTCATCTTCGCCGGCATCCTGGCCGTGCAGGTCAAGCCCCGGGCCCCGCGGTGAGGCACCCCCAGAACGCCTCACGAGTGTCACCCCCGGACGCTACACGCGAGGCACCCCCGGACGCCACACGCGTGTCACCCCCGATCGGCCGGCGGGCTGGTGGTCAAGTTTTCAAGATGTGAGTGGAAAAACCCGCGCCAGAGGCTGTTTTCCGGCCAAGTTTTCAAGATGTGAGTGGATTCCGGGAAAAATCCACTCACATCCTGCAAAGTTGACCAGCAGGGACAGCACCCCTGCCACCCCCTGGCTCGCTCCGAGAGTCCAGCAGGACGCCGCCGCCGCAGCTGACTGGCCTCCGCTGCCAACTCGCGGACAAGTTTCGAAATCGGTATGACAAATATGCAAATTTTTCCGCGAGTAGTAGGCGCAGGCCGTTTCTGGGCAAAGCGGATGGCTTGATAGTTAAAAAACACCAATCATTCTATCGTTATAATAATAATATTCTATCGAAAATCTGCCACTATTTCAAGCTGACGCAATTTCGCCCCCCCCCGCCCCGGTTTTTTGGGGTTTTCCGCCACGCGGGTTTTTATTGTATAATGAAGGTGTTTTCAGATGAGAATGATGTATACGAAGGAGGAGGAGACAAAATGAAGAAGAGAATCGGGAAGGTGTTGACGCTTTTGGTTGCCGGGGCGCTTGCGCTCTCGCTGGCCGCTTGCGGCGGCTCGGGCGGCGGCGGCGGCGGCGACACGGTCGAGGACCTCGCGAAGGTCACGGAAGCGGGCAAGATGGTCATCGGCATGACGGTCTACGAGCCGATGAACTACTATGAGAGCGACGGCACGATGGTCGGCTTCGACACGGAATACGCGCAGGCGGTCTGCGAGAAACTCGGCATCGAGCCGGAGTTCATCGAGATCGAATGGGACAACAAAGAGATCGAGCTCGACGCGGGCAACATCGACGCGATCTGGAACGGCATGACCTATACGGAGGAGCGCGACGAGAACATGGACTTCTCCAAGCCGTACATCGCGAACGACATCGTCGTCGTCGTGCGCGCGGAGGACGCGGGCCTGTACACGTCGAAGGAGGACCTCGTGTCCGCCTCCATCGTCTCGGAAGGCGGGTCGACCGGCGAGGAATGCGTCGTCAATGACGACGTGCTCAGCGAGGCGACGTTCACGCCCGTCGACAGCCTGATCAATTCGCTGATGGAAGTGTCGGCCGGCACGGCGGACGCGGCGGCGGTGGATTCGGTGATGGCC
Source organism: Eubacteriales Family XIII. Incertae Sedis bacterium (assembly GCA_031272365.1). Classification (GTDB taxonomy): domain Bacteria; phylum Bacillota; class Clostridia; order Peptostreptococcales; family Anaerovoracaceae; genus WRFF01. Next base: position 104,333 of record JAISTX010000083.1, on the reverse strand, counting down.
AACTACCTCGTCGGCAAGGGCAGCTACGAGAACCTCATCATCATCCCGGACCTCGTGCTCTCGGAAGAGGTGCTCGCGATCGGGTTCCGCTCGGGCAGCGACCTGCCGGCGAAGGTGGACGAGATCACGCAGGAGCTGGTGGAAGACGGCACGCTGACGGCGATCGCCGAGAAATACGGCCAGCCGCTCCTCGTCGGGTAGCCTATGTTTCTGGATGTCACGAAAACCCTGGCAGGCGGCTTCGTTGTCTCCTGCGAGATTTTCGGCTTGACATTGGCCTTTGGCATCCCGCTCGGCCTGCTCGTCTGCTTCGGCTATATGAACAACTGGGCGCCGTTCAAACACGCCGCCCTTCCGCAGGGCCGCCACACGGCGGCCCTCAGGGCCTTCCGGCCGGTCTCGGCCATCCTCGGCGTCATCATCTGGATCGTGCGCGGCACGCCGCTGTTGCTGCAGCTGGTCTTCGTCTACTACGGCCTGCCGATCATCCTCGGCTACCCGGTCTTCGGGAACAGCGAGCGCGTCGAGGCGGCCATCCTGACCTTCACCATCAACTACGCCTGCTATTTCGCGGTCATCTTCCGCGGCGGCATCGAGGGCGTCCCGCGCGGGCAGACCGAGGCCGGCCTCGTGCTCGGCATGACGAAGGGCCAGGTGTTTTTCCACGTGACGCTCCTGCAGCTCATCAAGCGCATCATGCCGCCGATGAGCAACGAGATCATCACGCTCGTGAAGGACACGGCGCTCGCGCGCATCATCGCGGTGATGGAGATCTTCTACTATGGCTACCGCTACGTGAAGTCGGAGGCCCTCGTCTGGCCGCTCTTCTACACGGGCGCCTTCTTCCTCGCCTTCGTCGGCGGGCTCACGATATTGTTTTCGTTCATCGAGAGGCGGCTCGCCTATATCAAGATATTATGACGATCCTGAGCGTGCACGGCCTGAATAAATATTTCGACGGCTTCGCTGCGGTGAAAGACGTCTCCTTCACGCTCGAGCGCGGCGAGGTGCTGGCGATCATCGGCGCGTCGGGCAGCGGCAAGACGACGCTTCTGCGCTGCCTCAACTTCCTCGAGACGCCGGACGCGGGCGTGATCACCGTGGACGGGCAGACGCTCTTCGACGCGGCGGACGCGTGGCGCGGCGTGCGGCAGAGCGAGGCGCAGATCCGGAGGAACCGCCTGCATTTCGGGCTCGTCTTCCAGCAGTTCAACCTCTTCCCGCAGTACACGGCGCTGCGCAATGTCACGATCGGCCCCGAGCTGCTCGCGCGCGAGAACCCGTTCTACAAGTACAACAAGCATGCCATGCTGGCCGGGATCACGGCGGAGGCGAAGGCGCTGCTGGCCAGCGTCGGCCTCGCGAACCGCATGAACCACTACCCCACGCAGCTGTCGGGCGGGCAGCAGCAGCGCGTCGCGATCGCGCGGGCGCTCGCGCTGAAGCCCGACATCCTGTGCTTCGACGAGCCGACCTCGGCGCTCGACCCGGAGCTGACGGGCGAGGTGCTGAAGGTCATCAAGAGCCTCGCGGCGCAGCACACGACGATGATCATCGTGACGCACGAGATGGGCTTCGCCTCGGAGGTGGCGGACCGCGTGATCTTCATGGACGAGGGCACGGTCCTCGCGGACGGGGCGCCGAAGGACATCCTCGAGCACCCCGACAACCCGCGCATCCAGGCCTTCCTGCGCAAGATCAGCCAGGAGGAGGATGAAGAGGAGGGGGCTGCGTCGTCCGGGGTCCGCCGGCTGGAGCACGTGGCCATCACGGACCCCGCCGGCAACATCACGGCGCTCGTCTTCGACGATTTGAGGCACCTCGGCAAGGAGGCGCGCGCCGCCCTGCAGGGCGAGATCATCGCGGCCGCCCTGGAGGCCGTGCCGGGCGCCCCCGCCGTGGAGCAGTGCGGCTTCGTCACCCCGGACGGGAAATTGGAGATGTTCGGCGGGGAGTTTTGCGGGAACGCGACGCGCAGCCTCCTCCACCTCTTCGGGGCGGGGAACCCCGTGTCGGTGGAGATGCCGCTGCCACCCGGCGGCGTGGACGTCACGGAGACGGAGCGCGGGTGGCTCGTCCCCTTCGACGGCATCACGCACCTGGTCGTGACGGACAAAGAGAAGCTCGTGGGCGGCTCCGTCCGCGACACGATGGCCGGGATTTTGCAGGACGGGGAATACGGGTTTGCGGCCCTCCCCGCCGCCGGCGTGACCTATTTCGACGAGGGGAGCGGCGCGGCCGCCTTCTCCCTCTGGGTGCGCGACATGGGCACGATGTACGCCGAGCGGAGCTGCGGCAGCGGCAGCGCGGCGGTCGCGGCGGCGGTCGCCAAGCGCGGCGGCCGGGACGCCGCCCTCACGGTCCTGCAGCCGTCCGGCGACACGCTCAAAGCGGCCGCCGCCTACGACCCGGCGTCCGGCAACATCACAAAGGTCTTTACAGAAGGGAGCGTGCGCATCCTCTACGAGGGTTCGCTCGCGTGGTAAATGTTATGGGGGTATGGATGATGGGGAAGAGGCGGTTTTTCGCCATATTGCTGGCTATCGCCCTGGCGGCGCTCCTCGCGGGCTGCGGCCAGACGGACGCGGGCAGCGGGAGCGCGGGCGGGGGCTCCGAGGGGCAGAGCGGCGCTTCGGCCGCGGCGGACGAGGACGGCGTGGACGTGATCGCGTCGCCGGGCGATTTCCCCGGGCGCGTCATCGCCGTGCAGCGCGCGTCGACGGCCGCGAAGAGCCTGGACGACATGATCGCGGAGGGCGCGGAGGGCATCGAGGTGCAGGCCTACGAGGCGATCACGGAGGCCTTCGACGACCTCGCCGCCGGGAAGGTCGACGCCATCTACGTGGACAGCGTCGTGTCGGCCTACTACACGGACATCGGCACCGCCTACCTGCGGACGTGGATGAGCCAGGACCAGGAGCCGATGGGCGTCTGCGTCGCGAAGGGCGCGGAGCCGCTCGCGGAGGCCATCGACGCGGCCATCGACAAGATGTTCTACAACGGATCCATGTCGGAGATCGCCGTGAAAAATTTCGGCGACGATTTCACGGAGGGGCTGCGCAACGTGGGGGAGGAGCCCGCCATCCCGGACGATTTCGAGACGATCGAGGAGGGCGTGCTGACGGTGGGCCTCCACACCGGCTACCCGCCGATGGAATACGAGGAGGGCGGCATGACGGTCGGCTTCGACGTGGACCTCGCGGAGCACGTCGCGGCGCTGCTCGGCCTCGAGGTGGCGATCGTGGACACGGGCTGGGACGAGATCTTCGACGGGCTTGCCGCGGGGCGCTACGACTGCATCATGTCCGCGGTCAGCATCACGGACGAGCTCAAGCAGGAATTCATTATGACGGAGCCGTACATGGCGAACCGGCTCTGCATCGTCGTCAAGAACTGATTTGTGATATGATTTGAAATAACAATAATGGACGCGTTGAGGGGAGGGCCTTAAAGATGACGAATGACGGCAAACCAGGGGTGGCATTGGACGCGGAGGGCCGCGGGCTGAAGAAACACAAGATGAGCGTATTCACCGTGGTCTTCATGGTGTTCTCGCTCGTGGCGGCAGGGTGCTACGGCATCGAGGACATGATCCCCGAGGCGGGGCCCGGGCTGACGCTCATCATGCTCATCGTGCTGCCGTTCGTCTGGGGGCTGCCGTTCGGGCTGGTGGCGGCGGAGCTCGGGAGCGCGCGGCCGCAGGAGGGCGGCTACTACAAATGGGTGCAGGAGGCGCTCGGCGAGTTCTGGGGGTTCCAGGCCGGCTGGTGGCGGACGATCTCCATCTACATCGACAACACGCTGTACGTCGTGCTCGCGGGCGGGTACCTGTTCAGCATGCTCCCCTCCGAGAACCGCTCCATCGAGTTCGCCTTCAAGGCCATCATGATCCTCGTCTTCATGTGGATCAACATCCGCGGCGTCAAGGACGTGGGCATCGTCACGAACGCGCTGTCCATCTTCGTCATCGTGGCGTTCGCGATGGTGGCGGTGATCGGGTTTGCGAACTGGGGCGGCAACCCCTTCGAGCCGATCACGGCCTACCCGATCGAGGCGCCGTCCGACTGGATCTTCTACATCGGCGCGGGCATCAGCATCGGCATGTGGATGTACTCGGGCTACGAGAGCATGTCCACGATCGCGGGCGAGCTCGAGGACCCGCAGGTCATCCCGAAGGCGACGCTCATCACGGTGCCGCTCATCATGGCGACGTACATCCTGCCGACGATGGCGGGCATCTCGGCGTTCAAGACGCAGGGCGAGGACTTCGACTTCCTCAACTGGGGCAGCGATTCGACGAGCATCGGCTACGCGACGGTCGCCGAGCATTTCATGGGGCCGGCGTTCGGCATCTTCTTCGGCATCGTCGCGGTCATCGCGCAGTGCTCGATCTTCAACACGTACATCGCCTCCGGGTCGCGCGGCTTCTTCGCGCTCGCGGACGACAACCTGGCGCCGAAGATCATGGTCAAGGTGGACAAGACGCACGGCGTGCCGTATGTGGCGGTCATCTCCGTCGCGGTCGTCAACCTTGCGCTGTGCATGATCGATTTCACGACGCTCGTCGTCGTCGACGTGTTCCTGCTGGTTTCCAGCTATATCCTCGTATACATCTCGGCGATGATCCTGCGGCGGCGCATCCCGCGCGAGGACTACAAATTCCGCATCCCGGGCGGCATGGGCTTCCTGCGGCTCATCTGCATCGTGCCCATCTGCATCGCCGTGATCTCCTTCCTCATCAACGGGTCGGACTATTTCATCGGCGGCATGATCGGCATCATTTCCGGGCCGGTGATCTACTTCTTCTGGCGGCGCTATTTCGGCGGCCTGTCGAGGAAGGACCCCGTCGCCCACCCGGAGAACGAAAAGACGGGGCTCGCGACCGGCGACCTGAGGCGCATGGCGCTGCTGTTCGGCATCCTGACGGCCATCGGCGTCGCGGGCTGCCTCTTCCTGCCGTGGTACGAGGGGGACTGGGTGACGGGGCTCATGGCGGAGGACGGCCTGAGCTACGCGGACGCCTTCGCGGAAAACTACGACATGACGCTCTTCGGCACGCAGGAGGCGATGTGGGCGGGCATCCGCAACGCGACAATCGCCAGCGGCGCCCTGACCGTCGTGCTCGCCGTGCTCGCCCGCGTGGTCGAGCCCGCGCGGCGGGAAGGATGATACAAAATAGCTGAAAAAGAGCGGTTTTTTTCCGCTATTTCCTCAACCCCAAGGCATAGCCATATAGGCCATTTCTTGGTATAATACCCGGGTGAGACTGTATTCACAACGCTATTTTATTGTTAGGAGGAAGGAAATTTGGGCATTGTAGCATTACTCATTTTGCTGCCGTTGATTGTCGCCCTCATACTCCTTGCCGTCAAGTCCAACAAGGTCAGGGGCCCCATCGTCATCGTGGCCGCCATCGCGATCGGAGCGCTATCGGTCGTGCTGGCGCTGCAAAACTTCGGCGATACGGTGAAGGTCATCTGGCAGACGGACGCGCCCGTCCAGATCGGGTCGCTTTCGGTCGACGGGCTTGAGGCAGCGGAGGGCATCAGCTACGGCATGTTGACGATCGAGGCCATCCTCGCCGTCATCATCATTGTTCTCGGTATCAAGTACCGGAAGATCCTCGCGTCGATCCTGTCGGCGATCCAGGCGGTCGCGCTCATCTGGTTCGAGCTGACGAAGGTGCACGAGATCGAAGCGGCCAACACGGCGGCGCGCCAGTACATGTATCTGGACAATTTCTCGCTCATCATGGTGCTGATCATCGGGATCATCGGCTCCGGCATCTGTGTCTACGCGGTCGGGTATATGAAGGACTACCAGCACCACGCGGACGAGGCCGGCGAGAAGGACCGCCGCCCGTGGTTCTTCTTCCTGATGTTCCTCTTCCTGGCCGCGATGGTGGGCATCGTCGTCTCGGACAACCTGATCTGGATGTATTTCTTCTGGGAGATCACGACGCTGTGCTCGTTCTTCCTCATCGGCTTCACGAAGACGCCGGAGGCCATAAACAACAGCTTCCGCGCCATCATCATGAACCTGCTCGGCGGCTGCGCGTTTGTGGCCGCGATCATCCTGCAAGGGAACCTGCTGGGCAGCTTCGAGCTTTCGACGCTGCTGTCCACGGCCGGCTTCCAGGATGCGCAGATCATGGTCATCACGGGGCTGCTCGCGTTCGCGGGCATCACGAAGGCCGCGCAGATGCCGTTCAATTCCTGGCTGCTCGGCGCGATGGTCGCCCCGACGCCGGTCTCCGCGCTGCTGCACAGCTCGACGATGGTCAAGGCGGGCGTCTTCCTCATCATCAAGCTGGCGCCGCTGCTCGGCATCCGCAACCTGTTCGACATCGGGCCGGGCTTCATGGTCATCCTCGTCGGCAGCGTGACCTTCGTGTTCGCGTCGATCGCGGCGCTCTCGCAGAGCAACGCGAAGCGCGTGCTGGCGTACTCCACGGTCGCGAACCTCGGGCTCATCACGGCCTGCGCGGGCATCGGCACGGCGGAGGCCGTCTGGTGCGCGATCATGCTCGTGATCTTCCACGCGGTCACGAAGTCGCTCCTCTTCCTCTGCGTCGGCACGGCCGAGCACCAGATCGGGAGCCGCGACATCGAGGACATGGACGGGCTCTTCGGGCGCATGCCGAAGCTCGCGATGTTCATGATCGTCGGCATCGCCGGCATGTTCCTCGCGCCGTTCGGCATGCTCATCAGCAAATGGGCGGCCCTGCAGGCCTTCGTCGACGGCAACGTGATCTGGGCGCTGATCGCCGTCGTCTTCGGCTCGGCGGTCACCTTGTTCTATTGGACGAAATGGCTCGGCAAGCTGTCCGCGATCGTCGCGAACCGCGTCGACATCGAGGAGAAGGTCAACCGGACCGAATGGGCCATCACGGGGCTGTTCACGACGCTCACGGTGGTGGTCGCCATCACCTTCCCGTTCTTCTCGGGCCGCTTCGTCGTGCCCTACCTCGTCGCGGCCTACCAGGGGATTTCGGAGGCCACGTACCAGGCGCTGCAGACCGACAATATGATCATCATGATGATCATGGTCGTGCTCATCGTCGTGCTCGCGCTGCTGCTCTACGGGCAGACGAAGAAGCGCATGATGCCGCTGTACATGGCGGGCGTCAACGAGGGCGACGACCTGACCTACGTCGGCGCGATGCGAAAGGACGTGGCGGTCGGGCTGCGCAACTGGTATTTTGAAGAGATGTTCCCGGAGAAGGCGATGAACCGCATCGGGCTCGTCGCCACCTGCTCGGTCTTCACGATCGTCTTCGGGTACTTCATCACGATCCTCATGTATTATCATGGTTTGGCGGGAGGTGTTGCGTAATGTTCACATACTTCAACGACGTCAGCCCCCTCCAGATCCTGAGCCTGATCCTCTACGTGGTGCTTGCGCCCTTCGTCGGGGGGCTGATCGCGGGCATCGACCGGCGCGTGACGGCGCGGATGCAGGGCCGCTTCGGCCCGCCGATCCTCCAGCCGTTCTACGACGTGGCCAAGCTGCTGAAGAAGGAGCCGGTCACGGTCGGCGGCGGCGCGCAGGACTTCTACGTGATGTGCTGCCTGATCTTCATGATCATCACCGGCGCGTTCTTCTTCATCGGCTTCAACCTGCTCATGGCCATCTTCACGCTGACGACGGCGTCGATCTTCCTCGTCATCGCGGCGTACTCGAGCAATTCGCCCTACGCGCAGATCGGCGCGGAGCGCGAGCTGCTTCAGATGATGAGCTACGAGCCCATGGTGCTCCTGACGGCGGTCGGCTTCTTCATGGTGAACGGCAGCTTCAACGTCTCGGACATCATGGTGGGGGAGCGTTTCTCGCTCCTGTACATGCCGGGGCTCTTCATCGGCTATCTCTTCATCATCACGATCAAGCTCCGCAAGTCGCCGTTTGACCTCTCGATGTCGCACCACGCGCACCAGGAGCTCGTCAAGGGGCTGACGACGGAGTTTTCGGGCCGGACGCTCGCGGCCCTCGAGGTGTCGCACTGGTACGAAAACGTCATGCTGCTCGGTCTCATCTTCCTGTTCTTCCCGAACGGGACGTGGTGGGGCGTCGTGCTCGGCATCGTCGTCGTCATCGTGGCGTATTTCTTCGAGATCCTCATCGACAACGGCTTCGCCCGCATGAAATGGCAGTTCACGTTGAAGTCGGCATGGGCGGTGACCTTCATTTTCGGGGTCGTCAACATCGTCGTGCTGCACTACATTCGCATGATCGTTTGGGCAGCGTAAAGGAAAGGAGGCGGAAAAATGGCAGCAATCACAAAATCTCCATGGATCATCCATTATGACGGCTCCAGTTGCAACGGCTGTGATATTGAGGTGCTCGCGTGCCTGACCCCGATGTACGACGTCGAGCGGTTCGGCATCATCAACACCGGCAACCCGAAGCATGCGGACGTCTTCCTCGTGACCGGCTCGGTCAACGAGCAGAACATCCCGGTCGTGAAGCAGATCTACGACCAGATGCCGAACCCGAAAGTCGTCGTGGCGATCGGGATCTGCGCGACGAGCGGCGGCATCTTCCGGGATTGCTACAACATCATCGGCGGCATCGACCAGGTCATCCCCGTGGATGTCTACGTGCCGGGCTGCGCCGCGCGGCCGGAGGCCATCATCGACGGCGTCGTGAAGGGGCTCGGCGTGCTGGCGGAGAAGCAGGCGGCGATGGAACGCGGCGAGCTGATCGTGCCGGACGTCGAGGGCGCGTACGAAGGGAAGGCGGAAGCCCCCGCTCAGGCGCCCGCGCCCGAGCAGGCCGCGCCGCCCGCGCCGCCCGCGGAGGAGTCCCCTGCGGCCGACGACGCGACGGTGCTGCTGGCCCCCCAGCCCGAGGCTGGCGAGGAGGTGGAATCGAAATGAGTGAAAGAAAAGACCTGATACAGGAAATCGTGTCCATCGACGCGGGCGCCCTCCTGGGCACCGTGCAGGACCTGAAGACGGCGGGCTACCGGCTCGGCCAGGCGTGCGCCACGCCCGTGGGCGACGACATCGAGGTGCTCTACTCCTTCGAGAAGGATTTTGCGCTGCACAACGTCAAGCTCTCGGTCGGCGCGACCGCGCCGGAGCTGCAGAGCATCACGGCCATCTACCCGTACGCGTTCATCTACGAAAACGAGATGCACGACCTCTTCGGGATCACCTTCAAAAACCTGTCGCTCGACTACGGCGGCAAGTTCTTCAAGGTCGCGAAGAGCACGCCGTGGAATCCGAAATTCGGAGGGGGTGAGAACTAATGGCAAAACGAACAATCATACCTTTTGGGCCGCAGCACCCCGTCCTCCCCGAGCCGATCCACCTGGACCTCGTCATCGAGGACGAGAAGGTCGTCGAGGCGATCCCCTCGATCGGCTTCATCCACAGGGGCCTCGAGAAGCTCGTGGAGAAAAACGAATGGCCGGAGATGGTCTATGTCATCGAGCGCGTCTGCGGCATCTGCTCGTTCGGGCACGGCTGGGGCTACTGCAAGACCATCGAGGGCAACCTCGAGGTGGAAGTGCCGCCGCGCGCCGAATACCTGCGCACGATCTGGCACGAGCTCGGCCGCATCCACAGCCACCTGCTGTGGCTCGGCCTGCTCGCGGACGGCTTCGGCTTCGAGAGCCTGTTCATGCATTCCTGGCGGCTGCGCGAGACGGTCCTCGACATCTTCGAGGAGACGACGGGCGGGCGCGTGATCTTCTCCGTCTGCAAGGTCGGCGGCGTGCGCAAGGACGTCCCGGACGAGAAGCTGCGGGAGATCGCCGGCATCCTGAACGGCATGCGCGCGGAGCTCAGCGAGCTGACGGACGTCTTCCTCGACGACCTGTCCGTGAAAAACCGCCTCGTGGGCGTCGGCGTCCTGTCGAAGCAGGAAGCGTTCGACCTCGGCGCGGTCGGCCCGACGGCGCGCGGCTCCGGCCTCAATAACGACGTCCGGCTCGACGGCCACGGCGCCTACCCGGACCTCGACTTCGCGCCCTGCCTCGAGGAGGACGGGGACTGCTACGCGCGCTGCAAGGTGCGCGTGCGCGAGATCTTCCAGAGCATCGACCTCATCGAGCAGTGCGTGGCCAAGATCCCGGCGGGCGACATCGCCGTGGAGATCAAGGGCAAGCACCCGGCAGGCGAGTTCGTCGGCCGCATGGAGCAGCCGCGCGGGGAGGCGTTTTATTATTCGAAGGGGAGCGGGCAGAAATTCCTCGAGCGGATCCGCGTCCGCACGCCCACGAACGCTAACATCCCCGCGCTCGTGCAGACGCTGCAGGGCTGCGACCTCGCGGACGTGCCGATGCTCGTGCTGACGATCGACCCGTGCATCAGCTGCACGGAGCGCTAAGGAAAGGGAGGCTGAGATATGGCAGGACTGAAGATAGGGAAGATGGTCATGCGGAGCCTGTTCAAGAGCCCCGCGACCCTCATGTACCCGGTGGTGCCGCGCGAGTGGAAGGAACGCACGCGCGGGCGCATCGAGATCGAGATCGAAAACTGCATCCTCTGCGGCATCTGCTCGCGCAAATGCCCGACGGACGCGATCACGGTCGACCGCGACGCGAAGACGTGGACGATCCGGCGGATGGGCTGCATCCAGTGCAGCTGCTGCGTCGAGGTGTGCCCGAAGAAATGCCTCGTGAACGTGGCGGGGTACACGACGCCCGACGTCACGAAGATCGAGGACACGTTCACGAAGCCGGAGGAGCCGCCGAAGGCGGAGGCTGTGAAGCCGGCGGAGGCGGAGGCTGACAAGCCGGCGGAGGCGGAAGAGGCGAAGGCGGAGGCGGAGGCCCCCGCCGGCGACGGCGCGGCGGACGCGAAGCCGAAGAAGGCCTCGAAGAAGAAAGCGGCGGAAGAAGGGGAGCAGGCGCAGCCGGATGCATGAGTACCCCATCACAAAGAGTATCGTTGAAATCGCGGAGAGGCACGGGCGGGAAGCCGGTGCCTCTTGCGTTGCGCGCATCACGCTGGTGGTCGGCGAGCGGTCCGGGTACATCCCCGAGTCCATCCGCATGTATTTCGACGCCATCGCGAAGGGGACGCTCTGCGAGGGCGCGGACCTTTCGGTCGTGCCGGTGCGCCCGAAGCTTAGGTGCCCGGCCTGCGGGGCGGAGTTCGAGCGCAAGCCGTACTCCTTCGCCTGCCCGGCCTGCGGCACGGATGGGCACCCGACGGACATCGGCAAGGAGTTTTACATCGAGAGCATAGAGGTATCGTGAAGGGAGGAGAATGGAAATGTCTGAGATCAAACAATTGAAGGGGCTGATTGACAAGGCCACGCGCATCGTCTTCTTCGGCGGGGCGGGCGTCTCGACGGAGAGCGGCATCCCGGACTTCCGTTCGGAGAAGGGGCTGTACAAGGCGAAGCAGGAGTACGGGCGCAGCCCCGAGGAGATGATCTCGCACAGCTTCTTCGTCCGCGAGCCGGAGATCTTCTACGACTACTACAAAAAGAACCTCATCTACCCGGACGCGCAGCCGAACGCGGCGCACCTGGGCATCGCGGCGCTGGAGGGGGCGGGCAAGGACGTGCGCGTCGTGACGCAGAACATCGACGGGCTGCACACGGCGGCGGGCTCGACCCACGTCTACGAGCTGCACGGCTCGGTGCTGCGCAACTACTGCCTGAAATGCGGGGCGAAGTACGACCTCGCCTACATCATGGACCCGGCGCACTGCGTGCCGCCGGGCGGCGGCGAAGCCGGGCATGTCCCCTACTGCGAAAAATGCGGGGGGATGGTGCGGCCGGACGTCGTCCTCTACGAGGAGGGGCTCGACGACGCCACCGTGAAGGGCGCCGTGGACGCGATCGCGAAGGCGGACCTGCTCATCGTGGGCGGCACGTCGCTCGTCGTCTACCCGGCGGCGGGCTTCCTCAACTACTACCACGGGAAGGACCTCGTGCTGATCAACCTCACGGCGACGAGCGCGGACCGCATGGCCACGCTGGCGATCCGCGAGCCCATCGGGGAGGTCTTCGCCGCGCTGGGGTGAACGCTCAGCCCCTGGCCTTGTATTTTTGCAGTTTGCGGGTGGCGGTGGGCTGGCTGACGCCGAGGAGCCTGGCGGCCCCGGTCGTCGTGCCGGTGAGCCGGAGCGCTTCCTCGTAGTAGCGCCGCTCGATGCCGTCCAGCACCTCGGGCAGGTTCACGGCGCCGCGCAAATCGAGCTGCTCGGCCTCCGCGCTGCGGAACGCGGTGAGCTGCCGCGGCAGATCCCGGGCGCGGATGACGCGGGATTCCGTCGTGATCATCAGGCGCTCGATCTGGTTTTCAAGCTCGCGGACGTTGCCCGGCCAGTCGTAGGAGGTCAGCGCCGCGTAGGCGTCCTTCGAAAACTCCTTGTTCATCCCGTATTGGCGGTTGATCTGCTCGGCGGCGGACGCCACGAGCGGGACGATGTCCTCCCGGCGCCTCCGCAGCGGCGGGATCTCGAGCGCGACGACGTTCAGCCGGTAGTAGAGGTCGTTGCGGAAAAGCCCGCCCTCGACGAGCGCCGCGATGTCCTTGTTCGTCGCGGAGACCAGGCGGAAATCGACGGGCGTCTCCTTCGTCCCGCCGACGCGCAGGATGGACTTGTTTTGGATCACGTGCAGCAGCTTGACCTGCAGCTCGAGGGGCAGCTCGGTGATCTCGTCCAGGAACAGCGTGCCCCCGTCCGCCGTCTCGATGAGCCCGCTTTTCCCCTCCTGGCGCGCGCCCGTGAAGGAGCCGCCCACATAGCCGAATAGTTCGGACTCGAGCAGCGTCTGCGGGATCGCGCCGCAGTTGATCTCGACAAAGCGCCCGTCCGCCCGCCCGCTCTGCTCGTGGATCATCCGCGCGTACAGGCTCTTGCCGACGCCGGACTCCCCGAGCAGCAGGACGCTCGTGTCGAAGCGCGCGACCTGGCCGACCGTGCGGAGGATCGCCGCCGAGGCCGGGTCCTTTGCGACCACCTGCGGCGCCGCGGTAGCGGCCGCCGCCGCGGCGAGGCGCTCCTGCAGGCTGCGGTACTCCTCCTTCAGCCGGAAAAGCTCCGTGACGTCGCGGCTGTAGCTGATGACGCTCACGATGCGGCCCCGCTCGTCCTTGATCGGGATCGCGGACACGACGACCTCGTGGTCCCCCCGCGTCCATTGCGAGGTCATGACCGGCTCGCCGGACTTCAGCACCATCGCCGTCACCGACGGCCGGAAGACGCCCGCCGCCTCCAGCTCGTACACGCTGCGCCCGACGACGTCCGCCTCGCCCACCCCGTAGAACCGCTCGAACGACGGCGCGACCAGCGTCACGACGCCGGCGCCGTCCGTGATCAGCACGTCGGTGTAGACCCCGTTCAGGATGTCGAAAAGCCCTTCCGTTTCCATAGGGACAGCATAGCCCATCCGCGCCCCGTTGTCAATTCAGAACTGAATAATATATTTATTTTTGAATAAATTTTCCGCGAAGATCCACGCGCACGAGAGATTGCCTTGTTGAAATTTCAACAATCCGGCGAGTTGGCAAGCGTCTTGCATTATTATTGAAATATTCTGAAAAGGAGGCGAATACGCGATGGAAAAAAAGATTTGGAACAACAGCGCGACGACGGTGCTCCGGCGGGTGATCCTCTGCCCGCCCACGTACCTGGAGTTTCAGCCGATCAACGTCATCACGGAGGAATGGCTCCGGCAGGGGCAGCGCTCGGACCACGAGGCGACGGCCCGCGAGCACGCGGAGTTTGCGCAGGCCTACCGCGAGAACGGCGTCGAGGTCGTCCTGATGGATCCCGTGCCGGAGCTGCCGTACATGGTCTACGCGCGCGATTTCGGCGCGTCGGTCGCGGAGGGCGTCGTGATGGGCGCGTTCTTCCAGCCGGTGCGGCGCGGGGAGAGCGCGGTCTACGAGGCGAAGCTGAAGGAGCTCGGCGTGCCGGTCGTCGCGCGCGCGGTGTCCGGCGCGTTCGAGGGCGGGGACTTCTGGTTCCTCGACGAGTACACGATCGCGCACGGCATCATCGAGCGCACGGACGTGGACGGGTTCCGGAGCGTCCGGCGCCAGCTCCAGGCCCTGGGCTACACGATGGTGGGCGTGCCCTGCGAGCGCGAAAACCTGCACCTCGATATGTGCTTCAACATCGTCGGGGAAAAGACGGCGGTCGTCTGCAAGGCGGCGCTGCCGGGGTTCTTCGTGCGGATGCTCGAAAAGCGCGGCTTCACGCTGATCGACGTCCCGCAGGAGGGCGTGTTCCGGCACCACTGCAATCTGCAGAACATCGGTGAAGGCCGGGTGATGTCGTTCAAAAACAACAAGGACGTCAACGAGAAGATGCGCGCGCTTGGGCTGACGGTGATAGAGGTGGAGCTGGTGGAGCTTTTGAAGGGCGGCGGCGGGCCGCATTGCATGACGTTCCCGCTGGAGCGGTATTGATCGAAAGGAGACGGTGGAGATCATGGAAAAATTACCGGGTAAGGTCAAGCTGGGGTACGGGCTGTCCGGCTATTGCAGTTTCATCACGTGGACGGCGTTCAGCTATTACGGGCTGTACTTCTTCACGGATGTGGTCGGGCTGTCCGCGGCGTTCGCGGGCGCGATGATATCGATCGGCACGCTGTGGGACGCGGTCACCGACCCGATCGTCGGCGGCATCTCCGACAACCTGAAATGCAAGTACGGGCGTCGCAGGCCCCTGATCATCGGCGTCGCGCTCCCCTTCGTGCTGATCAGCATCCTGCTCTTCACGAACTGGGGGCTGGGCGAGGTGGCGTCGAAGATCTATTTCGTCATCATCATCCTCCTCTACTACACGGCGCAGACGGTGCTCGACATCTCGAGCTCGGCGCTCGGCTCCGAGATGACGCTGGACTACGACGAGCGGGCGACGCTCGCCACGTTCAAAAACTACTTCGGGCTGCTCGCGACGGTCGCCATCAGCCCGACGCTGATGCTGGTCGCGTATTTCGGCGGCTGGTTCGAGCAGTCCGACCGGGGCTGGAGCATGACCATCGCCTGCTATATGGCCGTCGCGCTGGTCTTCATCTTCATCCTGTGGCGGACGACGCGTGGCTACGAGCGGCACCGCTCGGCCGCCGAGAAGTTTTCGTATAGGGACGTGGCGACCGTGTTCAAGGTCCGGCCGACGAGGATCGTCATGCTCATCTTCGGCATCGCGATCTTCGCCAATACGATCAACTACGCGATCCAGGTCTATTATTACACGAACTACGCGCAGCTGAGCGACGCGCAGATCGCGAGCGTCACGCTGGTGTTCGGCGTCGCGAGCATCGTCGGCGCCTGGCTCACCGACGTGCTGATGAAGCGGCTGTCCAAGCGGAACGCCTGGGTGATCGCCATCGGCCTGGAGGCGGTCGTGATGATCGTGATGATCGGGTTCGTCATCCAGCCCGGGGGCGTCGCGTCGATCTACGTGCTGGTGCTGCTGATGGCGCTGGGCAACGCGGCCGTGTACCAGATCCCGTGGGCGATGATCCCCGACTGCGTCGACGTGACCGAGCTGAAGACCGGCAAGCGCATCGACGGGGTCGTGTTCGGCATCGTCGCGTTCGTGCAGAAGTTTTGCGGCGCGCTGGGCGCGGCCGTGCTCGGCGTTTTGCTGACTGCCATCGGCTACGGCGACGCGGCGGTGCAGTCCGCGGAGACGCTGGCGGGGCTCAAATACCTGTTTGCCTTCCTCTGCGGCGGCATCTACCTCGTCACCGTCGTGATCGCGCTCCGGTACCCGCTGAACAAGCAGCGGCATGACAGCGTCCGCAGCGCGGTC
Organism: Eubacteriales Family XIII. Incertae Sedis bacterium; assembly: GCA_031272365.1. Lineage (GTDB taxonomy): Bacteria > Bacillota > Clostridia > Peptostreptococcales > Anaerovoracaceae > WRFF01. Next base: position 88,605 of record JAISTX010000083.1, on the reverse strand, counting down.
GTGGACCAGAGGGGCGGCAAGGAGGTCGACCTGGCCGCGTTCGAAGACCTGCTGTAGAAAGGAGAGGGCAGCCATGAAAGTGAAGAAATTTGTGGACCTGAGCTGGGAGCTCGCCGCCGACACGCCGATCTACCCCGGCGACCCCGAACCGGAGATCGCCGTCGCGACGACGATCGAAGGGGAGGGCTACAACCTGTCCAGCGTCTACATCGGCACGCAGACGGGCACGCACGTCGACGCGCCTTACCATTTTTCGCACGACGGGGACACGATCGACAAGATGGAGCTGGACTACTTCTTCGGCGAAGCGGTCGTGGTCCGCGTGACGGGCAAGCGGGCCGAGGAGGAGATCACGATGGCGGACGTGGCGCCGTACGCGGACCGCATCGGGCCCGGCACCATCGTCCTCTTCAACACAAACTGGTACCAGAAGCGCGGGACGGACGCGTTCTTCACGCACCCGTACCTGGCGGTTGAGGTCGCGGAGTTCCTCGCCGGGAAGGGCGTGCGTTTCCTGTGCATCGACACGATCAACGCGGACCGGACCGGCGGGACGGAGTTCCCGGTGCACGACCTCTTCTCGGAGAGGCGCCTGATGATCGGCGAGAACATGGCGTACTTCGACCGGATCGATTTCGAAAACGTGGTCGTCGCGGCGTTCCCGCTCAAGATCGCCGGGACGGACGGCTCGCCGGTGCGCGCCGTCGCGATGGAGGTGGAGGGGTAGGATGATGCGGATCCGGGCGGCGGGCGGACATGGTCCGCCCCCGTTTTTTCCCCAAAAAAGTCCACGTGAAATGCAAAAAAACTTGTCAACCCCCGCCTGTTTTTTTCCGCAGAAGGGTGCATAATATATCCATACGTAGAACCCAAGGATCCGGGCACGGACGCCGCGCAGGATGTAGACACCGGCCCTAGGGGGGGGATCACGCAGGTTGTGGCTACCGCGGACCCTTGGGGAATTGTTTTTCAAATTCTACTTGACAAGTATCATGTAACGTGATACTTTATACCCATCTTATTGAGTTATAAAAATGTCTGGATTCCGACAAAACGCTGCCGAATTGAGGACGCAGCGTGGGGGCACCGGGCCGGGCAAGGGGGGAATACTCAAATGGGAAAAGAAAAGACATCCCTTTATATTGAGAACGCGGTTCAGGAGATACCGAAGGAGTTTCTCTTTGCGCGCCCGCGCGTGCGCGAGCTGTTCCGCAAGTCGAAGGCGGCCTCGTTCATCACGGTCGTGGCGAACGCCGGGTACGGGAAGACCTGCGCCGTCTACCAGTACCTGTCGCAGCAGACCACGCCCGTGGTCTGGTACCGCTTCCGGCAGGAGGACAACAACTCGCAGCAGTTCTGGGACGACTACACGGCGGGCGTGGCGCGCTACAACAAGTCGTACGCCGAGCGGCTGCGCAAATGCGGCTTCCCGGGGTCGGACGAGAAGTTCGACATGTACCTGAAGGCGCAGCAGGAGGAGATGCGCGAGAACGACAAGCTCTTCATCGTGTGCGACGACTTCCACAACATCACGAACCCGGAGATCATGCGCTTCCTCGAGAAGGCGGCGAAGTACGCGCGGAGGCATATGACGCGGATCCTCATCTCGCGCACGGAGCCGCCGCTGGATTTCGTGGAGCTCTTCGTGAAGGGCCGCCTCGTGCGCATCACGGAGGAGGACCTCATCTTCACGCGGGACGAGACGGACGGCTTCCTCCGCTCGCTCGGCATCAACCTCTCCGTCGACCAGGTCGACCAGCTCGACGAGGACACGGGGGGCTGGGCCTTCGCGGTCAGCCTCGTCGTGCGCCTGCTCGAGAAATCGGGGGGCCAGGTGCCGCCCGCGCGCTACGCGTACAAGGCGAACATCGAGCAGATGATCGACCTGATGGTGGCCAACAGCATCTCGGAGGACCTGTTCAAGCTGCTCCTGAAGATCTCGCTCACCGGCAACCGGAACGCCGACTTCATCCGCAGGCTCGCGAAGAGCGACGCCCTCATGAAGGAGCTGAACGACATGACGAACTTCGTGCGGTTCGACCAGCTCATGCAGGTCTACGAGGTGCACCAGATGTTCCTCGACTACCTGTGCGAGCGGCAGGGCGCGCTGAGCGAGGACGAGAAGCGGGAGGTCTTCCTCCTGACGGCGGAGTGGTACTCGAAGGACGGGCAGATCATCAGCGCGGCCGAGTGCTACGCGAAGTGCCGGGAGTGGAAGAAGGTCGTCGAGATCGCGCGGAACCTGCCGCAGGAATTCCCCGAGGACGTCGCGGAGACCTTCCTGAAGCTGCTCGCCGGCTGCACGGAGAAGGAGCTGAAGGACATCCCGGAGTACTACCCGCTGCGCATCCGCCTGCTGCTCTGCCTGCATATGGGCGACGAGGCCAAGAAGGAGGCCGACGACTGGATCCAGTACTTCTCGAAGAAGAAGCCCGCCTCGGCCTACGCCGGCGTGCTCGGCAACCTGCACTTCATACGCGGGATCGCGGAGATGCTCGAGTCGGCCGAAAAGGAGCACTACGACTTCACGCGGCATTTCGAAAGCGCCGCCAAATACTTCGAGCGGCAGGCGTACGACGGCGAGGGCTGGCAGCACGTCTGGCACCTCGGGGCGCACGCCCTTCTGATCGGGACGAACCGCCCGGGCGCGGCCGAGGAATACCTCGAGTCGCTGAAGGCCGTCAACGTCCACGCCGAGAAGGCCTTCCACGGCCGCATGAGCGGCCTGTACGACCTCGCCCTCGCGGAGTACTACTACTATAAAGGGGACGCGGAGAAGGCGCTCACGCTGTCGAGGACGGCGTACCAGAAGGCGGCCATGGAAAACCAGTGCATCATCCAGAACCGCGCGATCATCGGGCGCATCTTCTGCGCGTCGGCGCTCGGCGACTACACGGAGCTCAAGCGCGCGAAGGCGGACCTCGACATGCAGTACGAGAAGAGGGACTCGCTGTACCGCACGGCGACCTACGACACGGCCTACGCGAGCTGGTGCACGGCGATCGGGCGCCCGCAGGACGCCGCGGAGTGGCTGAAGGGCCGCTTCACGAGCGACTTCAACGACACGGGGACGGTGCTCGTGGAAAACTTCCTGCGTTACGCGAAGGCGAAGGTTTTGCTGCGCAACATGCGCTATGAAGAGGTGCTGTATTTCACGGCCCAGGAGTGCGCGCCATCGCAGGCGCTCCTCACGCGCATCGGCATCAAGGTGCTGGAGGCCATCAGCCGCTACCGGCTCGGCTCGAACGACGCGGCCTACGCGTGCCTGGAGGAGGCCTACGAGCTCTCGCGCTCCAACGCCTTCGACATGCACTTCATACGGTACGGGAAGGAGATGCAGGCGCTCGTCCGCTCCGCGCTCCGCGTCCCGGGCTACGGCGTCCCCGAGGAATGGCTGAAGCAGATCTACCGCCGCGCGTCCATCTACGTCAAGCGGCACAAGTCGATCGTCGACCAGTACATGCTGGAGAACAACACGCGGGGCGCGGCGGCGAAGATCACCTACCAGGAGAAGCGGCTTCTGACAAACATCGAGCAGGGCCTGAGCCAGGCCGAGATCGCGGAGGAATTCGGCATCGCGCCGCGCACGGCGCGGGGCATGACGGAGCGCGTCATGGGCAAGCTCGGGGTCTCCGACAGGGAGGAAGCGGCAAAAAAAGCAAAGGAAATGCATTTTATTTGAAAAAAATCAAAAAAACGCTTGACAAGGTTCATGTAACGTGATAGTTTATATACATCAACTAGTTATTTAGGCACACAAAATTGCTAGCATCACAACTCTCCTATCGCGGGGGCTGTCCTCTCCATCAACAGTCCCCGCAACTATTTTTTGTAAAACCCTATTTGATCTTCACGCTGATCCGCAGCAGATAGCGGGTCGGATCCTGGACCGTCAGCTCATCGTGGATATGGATGCTGTAGACCGGGCCGCTCGGCGTCAGGTGGTTTTCCCTCGCGAACGCGTCGATGCGCTGCGGCAGGTCCCCGACTTCCCCGAAAGCCCCGCGCGTATACCCGACGATGTAGTCGCCCGCCTCGCGCACATTGCGCCCCTTGGGGTTGATCGTGAAATAGGAGGTCGGCTCGTGCGGCTTCTCCAGCACGTTGCGGAAGTCCGTGTAGAACGAGCCGATATGGTAAAAGACGCTGTCCTCCCCCACGCCGATGCTCTTGAAGAACGTGAGCAGGGGGTCCGTCTCGTATTTTGCGTTCGCGAAGTCGTTGACCGGCCCCAGGCTGAGGTACTGCCGGGACAGGTGCTGCACCTCGACCTCGTCCTCCTTCGCGTGGAGGCCCGAATGGATCAGGTTGCGCTCCTGGTGCAGGATCGCGTAGGCCTCGCGCAGCCAGTCGAGCTTCAGGTTGATGGCCTGCTCCTGCTCCTCGAGCTTGTTGAGCACGTATTCCGGCGAGCGCTCGGGCATCATCTCCGAGATCTCCTTGATCGGGAGGTCGAGCTTGCGCAGTATTTTCAACATGTTGAAGGATAAAACCTGAATCGGCGTATAATAACGATAGCCATTCTCCGCCCGGACGGCGGGAGCCATCAACCCCAAATCCTCATAATACCGAAGAGTAGCGTGGCTCACTCCCATCAATTCTGCGAATTCCTTGATGGTCAGGAGCTGTTTCCCGTCTTCCCGTGCCATTCCGTACCCTCGTCTTTCACTCTGCAAGTCATCCATTAAAGACTATCAGTGACTACCCTATCACCAGTAGCTTGTATTATAGCCGCAAAATTGGCAGAAAGCAAGCTTTCAAGCACCCTGAGAGGGCAAAAACTGGCGCAAAAAAATCTTTAAAAATCCCCAAGACTATCATGTAGCTGGATGGATATTCAATAACAAAAACAACGAAAACGTAACGAAAACGTTGATTTTATGCAAATTAATTGAAAAAATTTCGAAAAACCTCTTGACAAACCTTCATGTTACATTATACTTTTACTACACAGAACAACTATCATGCTAATGCAAACTTTTTTCGGTTTGCGGCAAAAACTGCTCCACCGGAGCCATTGGGGGGAAGAAAAATATGGGTACGCAACAAAAGCCGTATCGGAAAACGCAGGACAGGCTGCTTCGCGGCATCGCAGCGTCGATGCTCGTGCTCGTGCTCCTTTCCGCGCTTTTCACCGTCGCCTACGCGGGCGAGAAGGTCGACACAGCGGACACGTTCCGCGACCTGCCGGGCATCACGCAGGCGGAGATCAACGAGATCGAAGCCGTGCTGAAGGACCGGGAGTTCTTTTCGTACGGGATGCTCGGGAGCTCCCGCTGCTTCGTGCGCGAGGACGGCACGATCGGCGGCTTCGCGAAGCTGTTCTGCGACCGCATGACGGAATTTTTCGGCGTGCCGTTCGAGCTCGAGATGTTCGAGGGCGACGGCCTCGACGCCGCGCTGCACGCGGGGACGGTCGACTTCTCCGGCGAATTCATGATCGGCGGGGATGACGAAGGCCTCATCGTAACGAGCACGGTCGGCGAGCGCGCCCTGGAGACCGTCCGCCTGAAGGGCGCGACGAACCTCGAGGACATCGCGTCCCTCCGCCCCGTGCAGTACGGCATCCGCGGCACGACCGGCGTCTCGGGCAGGGCGCTCCTCGAGAACCCGCCCGACTACGACTTCGACGTCGTCATCGTCTCCGAGAAGGACGAGATCCTGAAGATGATCCGCAGCGGCGAGCTCGACGTCTTCATGGCCGACGCGTCCTTCATCGACAGCTTCAAGCCCTACCAGGACATCAAGATCGACGCGTTCGACCCGCTCACCTTCAAGAGCGTCGGCGTCGCGACGAGCAAGGAGCTGCTCGCCCCGATCATCTCCGCCATCAACGGCTACCTCCAGAACGGCGGCCTCGCGGAGCTGAACGACTTCTATATGGAAGGCGACATGGACTACAACCGCGAGGTCTTCCTCCAGAACCTGACGGAGGACGAGCGCGACTGGTACGACGAGCACCTCGCCAGCGGCACGCCGATCAAGCTCGCCGTCAGCTACTCGAACTACCCGGTCAACTTCTATAATGAAAAGGAAGGCCACTACGCCGGCATCGCCGTCGACGTGCTCGACTCGATCACCGAGATGACCGGCATCCAGTTCGAGATCGCCAACGAACCCGACACCACCTGGACCGAGATCCTCGAGATGCTCGACAGCAACGAGGTGTCGTTCGTGGCGGAGCTGCTGCGCACGCCGGAGCGCGAGGGCAAGTACATCTTCGGCGAGCCGTACACATCGGACCCGTACATGCTGATCTCGCGCAGCGACACGCCGAGCATCTCGATCAACCAGGTGCTGTACGCCAACGTCGGCCTCATCAAGGACACCGCATACGAGACGATGTTCCAGGAGTGGTTCCCCGGCAACCGCAACACCACGGAGTACACGGACCTCTACGAGGCCTTCGACGCGCTCGAGAACGATGAGGTCGACTTCGTCATGTCCAACGAGAAGGGCATGCTCATCGTCAGCAACTACATGGAGCGCAGCGGGTTCAAGCCGAACCTCACGTTCGAGTACACCTCCGAGTCGCAGTTTGGCTTCAACAAGGAGGACGCGGTCCTGCCCGCCGTCATGGGCAAGGCGCAGGAGCTCGTCGACACCGCCGGCATCGACAGCGAGTGGCGCAACATGACCTTCGACTACGAGAAGGAGGCGGCCCAGCGGCAGACCTGGTACATGGTCGGCATCTGCGCGCTGCTCGCCTTCGTCATCATCCTCATGTTCGCGCTGATGCGGCACCGCCGCCAGCACGAGGAGCGCCTGGAGGCGCTCGTCACGGAGCGCACGGCCGCGCTCGAGGAGCAGACGCGCGCGACCGAGGCCGCCAACAGCGCGAAGAGCGACTTCCTCGCGAACATGAGCCACGAGATGCGCACGCCGCTCAACGCGGTCATCGGCCTCTCCGAGCTCTCGCTCACGCAGGACTACAGCCAGGAGGAGACGCAGGGCAACCTCGAGAAGATTTACAACTCGGGCGTCACGCTGCTCGGCCTCGTCAACGACATCTTGGACCTCTCGAAGATCGAGTCGGGCAAGTTCGAGCTGGTCCCCGTGGACTACGACATCCCGAGCATCATCAACGACACGGTGACGCTCAACATCATCCGCATCGGCTCGAAGCCGATCGAGTTCAAGCTCGAGATCGACGAGAGCCTGCCCGCGCGCCTCTACGGCGACGAGCTGCGCGTGAAGCAGATCTTCAACAACCTCCTGTCGAACGCCTTCAAGTACACGAAGGAAGGCGAGGTGACGTGGGCCATGTACTGCGAGAAGGACGAGGAGGACCCTGGGAAGCTCTGGCTCTGCGCGGAGGTGCGCGACTCGGGGATCGGCATCAAGCCGGAGAACCTCAGCACGGTCTTCGGCGAGTACAGCCAGGTGGACATGAAGGCGAACCGCAAGATCGAGGGCACCGGCCTGGGGCTCGCGATCACGAAGCACATGGTCGAGGCGATGGGCGGCGAGATCACGGTCGAGAGCGTCTACGGCGAGGGCAGCACGTTCAAGGTGCGCATCGCGCAGGGCTGGCTCACGGACGACACGATCGGCAAGCAGGTCGTCGAGAACCTCAGGGCCTTCCGCTACGCCGACCGCAAGCGGGACCGCAACGCGAGCTTCGTGCGCGCCTTCATCCCGTACGCGAAGGTGCTCGTCGTCGACGACGTGGCGACGAACCTCGACGTGGCGCGCGGCCTCTTCAAGCCGTACGGCATGCAGGTGGACACGGTCATGAGCGGCCAGGCCGCCATCGACCTCATCAAAAACCGGGAAGTGGAATACAGCGCGATTTTCATGGACCACATGATGCCCGAGATGGATGGTATCGAGGCAACGCGCATCATCAAAAACGAAATCGGGACGGACTACGCAAAGAACATACCGGTCATCGCGCTGACGGCGAACGCGCTCGTCGGCAACGACGAGATGTTCCTGTCGAACGGCTTCCAGGACTTCCTGAGCAAGCCGATCGACATCATCAAGCTCGACGAGGCGATCAACCGGTGGGTCCGCGACAAGGCGCTCGAGAAGGAGCTGGCCGCCAAAGGCGAAAAAGTAGGGGAGGGCGCCGGCGCGGATGCGGCGGAGTCCGCCTACTCGGGGTATTTTGAAGGAAAATCGGCGCAGGGCGTGAACCTCGCGGAGGGGCTGGCCCGCTTCGGCGGGGACGAGGAGGCCTACCTCAGCGTGATCCGCTCCTACATCAAGAACACGCCGGAGTTGGCGGAGAAGGCGAAGGGGGTCACGCGGGAGAACCTGTGCGACTACGCGATCGTCGTCCACGGCCTGAAGGGCGCGAGCCGCAACGTGGGGGCCGCGGCGCTCGGCGACAAGGCCGAGGAGCTCGAGACGGCGGCGAAGGCGGACGACTACACCTTCGTGGCGCACAGCAACGAGGGCTTCCTCGAGCGCGTGGCGAACGTCGTGGGCGCCCTGAAGCAGCTCGTGGACGAGGCCGACGCGTCAAGCGCGAAGGAAAAGAAACCCGCGCCCGACGCGGACGCCCTCGAGGAGCTGCTCGAGGCGGCAAGGGTCTTCGACATCGACGGCGCGGACGAGGCAATGGCGAAACTCGAATGTTATTCCTACGAGACCGGGGGCGACCTCATCATCTGGCTTCGCGAAGAGCTCGATCGGGCGGGCTTCGCAAAAGTCGCCGCCCGTCTGGAAGAGGAGCTGAAAAAAAGTGCATGATACATATAGGGGGGGGATCTCTATATATTACTTATTGGGGGGTAAGAAAAAATGGTGAATGGCAGAAAAACAATACTGCTCGTTGACGACAACGAAACCAACCTGACGGCCGGGAAGACCATGCTGAAGGAACAGTACAAGGTCTACCCGATCCCGTCGGCCGAGATCATGTTCGACATCCTCGAGAACGTCGAGGCGGACCTGATCCTGCTCGACATCGACATGCCGGAGATGAACGGGTACGAGGCCATCAAGAAACTGAAGACGGAGGCGCGGTTCGCGGACATCCCGGTCATCTTCCTGACGGCGATGACCGGCGAGGGCGACGAGCTCGAGGGGCTGTCCCTCGGCGCGATCGACTACGTGACGAAGCCGTTCTCGGCGCCGCTCCTCCTGAAGCGCATCGAGAACCACCTGGGCATGGTGATGCAGCGGCGGGAGCTGAAGGAGTTCAACGAGCACCTGGAGGACCTTGTGAAGAGCAAGACGGACCAGATCCTGGAGCTGCAGAACGCGGTGCTCAGCACGGTCGCCAACCTCGTGGAGTTCCGCGACGGCGTGACGGGCGGGCACATCGAGCGCACGGAGCGCTTCGTCGACCTGCTCGTGCACAACATGAAGGACGAGGGCGTGTACGAGGACGTGCTCGACGGCTGGGACCTCGAGACGCTCATCTCGTCCGCGAAGCTGCACGACGTCGGCAAGATCGGCATCAGCGACCTGATCCTGAACAAGCCGGGCAAGCTGACCGAGGAGGAATTCGACATCATGAAGCTGCACCCGGAGATCGGGGTCCGCGCCCTCAAGCAGATCGAGAAGGACGCGCCCGACCACAATTTCCTGAAATACGCGACGCGCATCGCCGGAAGCCACCACGAGAAGTGGGACGGCAGCGGCTATCCATTCGGGCTCAAAGGGGACGACATCCCGCTCGAGGGCAGGCTGATGGCCATCGCGGACGTATATGACGCGCTCATCTCGGCGCGCCCCTACAAGCGGCCCTTCAATACGGAAGAGGCCAAGCAGATCATCGAGGAAGGGCGGGGCACGCACTTCGACCCCGCCCTCGTGGACGTCTTCCACAAGATCGCAGACGAGTTTGCGAACGTTGCGCGGGGGGTGTCGTATTGAAACGCTATCCGTTGCTGGCCGCAGGGAGCATGAGTTTTCTCTGTATCCCCATGGAACCCCGCGGTTCCAGCTTTCCATTCATACCGGCGAAAAGTGAAACCCCTGTACCCAACAACAACCCACTTTTCCGCCCGGCAGTCGCAGGCGAAAGCCCACCAGGCTAAACCCTGCAAGGTAGGCGCGGGCCGACTCCGTTTCTTGCAACTTTAGGCCGATGCCCCCCGGGCTGTAACCCCCAGGACAGAGCCCCGGGGAAGACGGCGGAGGCCAGAACGGGGGCGGCCCTGCGCCAAATCTTCGGAAAGAAAGGCAAATCATTCATGCGACATGAATCCTGACCCGCCCTTTTCCGCCTTAAATAATTGCAAGAAATTATTCAAAAAAAGGTTGACACGGGGCCAAAAAAAGTATATAGTGGGTTTAATCTTTGGATTTGGTCCAAAGCAAAATTACCGGCAATGCGCCGTTCGAAGTAGGGGGTTTCCCAACAACACATCTTCGGACGGCGCTTTTCTTTTGTGTAAATCATGCACACGTCGAGGCAAAATGCCCGTTTTTTTTATTTGTTAATAATATTCAATTTTTAACGAAATAAGAATTGACAAGCAATGACAAAAAGTATATAGTTACTTTAATCTTTACAATTTTATACGATGTTAGCGGGGTGTCCCGCATCAGGGGGTAACACGGATGAAAAAAAGGGGTAGACTCTTCTCCGGCACAGCAAAGAGGGCTCTTGTATTGGTTCTTGCTATTGCCGCGGTTGCAACGGCGGCAGTGCCGATCGGCGCATCGGGCCTGGAGGCGCCCGCGTCCGCGCAGGCAGCCTCGGAAGGGGGGAGTTCCGCAGAAATACCGACCTCTGGCGACGCGCAGGTGCCGCCGGAAGGAGAAGACGAAACCGGTGTGGGGCAAGGAGCCGGAAACGCGCCGCCCGAAGAGGGGGGTATGCAAGATACGCCTTCGGGCGGCGCTTCCAATATGGATCCCGGCGAGGCGGGCGCAGCCTCGGCGGCGGCGCGCGCGGCGGAGGCCGGGGGGCTGTCGCTGCTGGGCGGCGAGGCCGCGCCGCTCGAGGCCCCGGCGGGGCCGAACGTGGTCGACGTCAGCACGTGGGCGGACTTCAAGGCGGCGCTCAACAACGCGTCCGTCACCGGCATCAGCATCCGCGCCGACCTGAGCTCGGATTCGGCCGCGGCGGCGGCCGCGCACAACGACGTCCCCATCGCGGGCGCGACGCGGAACCTCGTCATCGACGGCAACGGCTTCACGGTCAACTTCAAGCGCAGCCACCTCGTGCCCGCCGCAGGGTCTACAGGTACAATAGAGTTTGCGGACATCACCGTCTCCCAGATCAACGAAGCGAACAGCGCGACGACGCAGGGCGGCATCTTCAACCTGCGCAACGCGGGCACGTGGGCGCTCATCGTAAACGGCGTCACGATGACGGGCGGCAGCACGTTCGCGTACGCGAGCGGCTTCGGCGCGCTCACGGGCCAGAACGGCGAGTTCGCGGACGCGCGCCAGTGGCACAACAACAGCGACCGCATCTTGGACCTCGTCTTCCGGGGCACGAACAGCTTCAAGGGCACGGCGGCCGAGCCGCAGGACCCCGGCACCGGCAACACGAACCGGCCTTACGCGGTCTTCAAGGAATTCCGCAACGTCACGATGGAGGCGGGGTCCACCACGACGTTCGACACGGCCTACGCGGCGATGTCCTCGGAGTGGGGCACGGGCGCGACCTACGGGAACCAGCTGTGGACCGTGCAAGGCGGCGCGGCGCTGAACGTGACGATGGGCAACACCTTCGGCGGCACGGACGACAACGCGGCGGGCTCGCGCGCCTTCGAATGCGCCGTCAACTACGCGGGGCGGAACAAGGTGGAGTTTGTCATCGAGGCCGGCGGCACCGTCGACATCACGGACAAATCCGCCCACCGGTACGCGGAGCTCGGCAACATGCCCGCGCCGCTGCGCATCACGGGCGACACGCGCGACACCTCGGGCGCGGGCGCGGACGGCAAATACCTGAAGGTCAGCGGCACGCTGAGGATCGACTCGTGGAACGCGAACGGCATCTCGTTCGGCCACGCGACGGCGGGCTACAAATCGCTGGTCTGCGACGGCGGCACGGTCGACGTGCTTTGCCGCAACGTGGACAACAGTTATTACAATCTGAACAAGACGCGCGACAACTACACCAACGAGGTCGGCGGCCAGTACGGCGCGGCGGGCGAGTACGCCGGCATCGACCTGTACACGGGGCCCGGCCACTACGCGCGCAAGGAGCTGCGCGTCAAGAACGGCGGAAGCGTCAAGGTCGACTCGCTCGGGGCCCGCGGCGTCGCGGTCGCGGGCGGCGAGGCGTGGATCGAGGTCGACGGCTCCGCGGCGGACGGCACGCCGTCGAGCCTGTGGGCCTACGGCGCCTACTGGGCCTTCACGTCGGATGCCCCCGACGCGGGGTCCCAGCGCAGCGGCGCGTACATCGACGTCACGAACGGCGGGCAGCTTACCATGGAGTCCGACTTCGAGAGCGCGTTCTACATGCACAAGGACACGTTCACGCTCAACGTGGACGGATACGTGAATAACAATGGCGTGCCGGCGGGGACGTTCACGCCGTCCTCGTTCACGGGCCGCAGCCACGGCATGTACGGCGGCCTCGACATAGAGCCGGGCGCAAGCGGCAGCCAGTGGGCGATCAACGTGAAAAACGGCGCGAAGATGGACATCATGGCGGACTGGAGCCGCGGCGGCGCCGCCCTTGGCGCGGCCGTCGGCTTCGGGCGCGCCACCCCCCTGCGCCCGTCGGACACGGTAGGCGTGAACGTCAGCGGCAAGGCCAAGGACGCCGACGGGGCGTGGCATTATTCGACGCTGCGCGCGGAGGCCGGCGGCGCCGGCAGCCCGGTCCTCGCCTTCAACGGCGCGCCGGACGCCGCGCTGAACATCGGCAAGGACTCCGTCGTCATCCTGCGGTCGCAAGAGGAGCAGGAGCCGGCGATCTACCTCGGCACCGGCACGGACGCGGAGGTCAACATCAGCGGCGCGAAGGCGTACGACATCACGCCCTGGCAGGACGGCCCCGGCGCGGACTACGGGCGCCTCTACGACGAGAGGCCCGACCCCTACGTGTCGATCGACATGACGCCGCCCGCGACGCAGGACGGCCTCGGCGCGCATTTCGACCGGGAGGGCCACGCGCGCACGGGCGCGATGACGGCGCCGAGCGACCAGAGCCCGGTCATCATGGGCACGGCGTACGGCCCGTCCTATGTGTCCGAGGGCACGGACATCCCGGTCGGCGATGGGGCGGCTGTGGTCAAAGTGTACATTGATGACGGTACACTTGTGACAAACGGCGACGGATATATCACGGGCGGCGGCGTGCTGCTCGGCACGACGAAGGCGACCGACGGCTGGGGCAAATGGAGCATCGCGCTCGACAGCCCGCTGCCCGCGGGCACGAAGCTCGTGGCGCAGGCGTCGATCGGCGCGGCCGGCGAGGACGGCTTCCTCTGCAGCCCGAGCACGACGAGTACCGAGAGCCAGGCCGTGGTCTGGAACAAGAACCAGCCGCTGCTCATCGACGCCGAGGACGCGGGCGCGGGCCCGCAGGCGACGAGCCAGGCGGACAAGCTCGCGGTCTACAAGCGCACGCAGGCCGATGGGAGCATCAAGCTGTCTTTCTCGGGCGTCTCCGCTGCGCGCGTCGGCACGTACGCGTCGGCGGGGGCGAACCCCGCGACGGTCTACGTCGAGGACGCGCGCGGCCATGCGCTCGGGAGCTTTGCGCTCGGCGACCTCGCCTCCGGGAAAAATGCGTTCGACATCGTGCTCACGCCGGAGCAGACGGCGACGCTCACGCCGGGGAGCACGCTGAAGATCCGCGTCATCGACGACGGCAACACCTTCGAGCCGCAGCCGGGCGGCGACCTGCCTGCGCAGCATATCACGGACTGGGCCTACGCCGAGGTGAAGGCGATCGAGCCGTCCGTCACCCTGTCGCAGGCGTATGTGAACACGACGGCGTCCGGCGAGGGGCGCGCCACGAACAAGGTCGGCGACGTGCTGCATTACACGGTCACGGTCACGAACAGCAAGCCCGACTCGCTGTACACAGGCGTGCTGGCCTCCGACGCTTTGCCCCCCGGCTTGGAGCTCGTGCCGGGAACCGTGAAGGCAAACAGTAGTCTGGTTTATGACAACCTGACGGATGTCGCGCTCGGCGACGCGTCGACGCTCGGCGACGTGGCCGGGGCGAAGTCTTTGACCCTCGAGTTCGACGCGACGATCACGGCGGGCTGGGGCACGACGCTCACGAACAGCGCCTCCGCGAGCGGCACGTACATGAAGGGCGACAACACCAGCGGGACGAAGTCGGCGTCGGGCGACGACGGCGGCGTCTACGTCGAGAAGATGAACCCGGTGAAATACGTCTCGGCGGCGGCGGCGAACATCACGTCGAAGGACGGGAAAAACCGCGTCGGCGACAAGCTGCGCTACACCATCACCATCAAGAACAACGCGGCGCAGGCCTCGACGTGGGCGGGCGTCGTGCTCACGGACGAGCTCGCGGCGGGGCAGGCGCTGGCCGGCACGCTCGCGTCCGTGAAGATCGACGGCGCGGCGGCGGGCGCGGCGGCGTCGTTCGGCACGGGCAGCCCGGCGGAGCGGCGCACGCTGTACGTGGCGCTCGGCGACATCGAGAGCGGCGACACGAAGACGGTGACGTTTGAAGTGGCCATCGACGCGTCGGCGTCGGGCCGGGCCATCACGAACGCCGCGGTCGCGGACGGGGAAGAAGGGGAGCCGGTCAGCACGGGCGCCGAGGAGGTGCCGCCCGAAAAGCATTTCACGAAGGCGCACCGGAACCTGACGGCGGAGGGCGACGGCGCGCGGGCGGATACGAGGGTCGGCGATGTGATCGAGTACACGCTCACGCTGTGGAACGGCTCGGCGGGCAAATCGACGTGGGAGGTCGAAAGCGTCACGGACGACCTGACGCTCGGCGGGCAGGACTGGTTTGACCTGTCGGCGACGTTGACATCCCTCCGGGTCGACTATGACGACGCGGGCGCGCCCGCGGCCGTGCCGGGCGCGGCGCTGACGAACGGCGCGCTGACGGTGCCCGTCGACGATTTGAAGGTCGGCGGCGGCCCTGGGGCACACGCGAAAGCGGTCATCACCTTCGAGGTCGTCGTCAAGGCGAACGCGGCCGGCGCGTCCATCGTGAACGTGGGCAAGACGGCGGACGGGACGCAGGCGGAGGACGGCGGCGGCACCGGTTTTGAGGTGGGCAAGGAGCCGCCGGCCCCGCATATCACGGGATCGCACGTGAACGAGACGGCGGTCGCGGAGGGCCGGGCGGCGGAATGGAACGCGGCCGGCGACGTGGTCGCGTTCACGCTGACGGTGTGGAACAGCCAGACGGCGGCGTCCACGTGGGAAAACGTCATCGTGACCGACCCGCTCAACAGCGCGGCGTTCGACCTGACGGACAAGGCGGCGACGCTCGCGACGGTGAAAATCGACGGCACGGCCGCCGGCGACAGGGCGTCGTTTGCCGACGACACGCTGATCGTGGACATCGGCAGCCTGGACAGCGGCGGCACGAAGGCCATCACGTTCACGCTCGTGATGACGGCGGGCGCGGAAGGGCAGTTGCTTTGGAACGTGGCGTACGCGAAGCAGGACAACGACGACGGCAAGGTGACGGCCACGTCCAACGCGGACTGGATCCCGGCCGCGGCGCCGCCCGTGAAATCGTTCACGATATCCCATACGAATGTGACGGCCGCAGACGCGGGGCGTTCGGAAGCGAAGGTCGGCGACACGATCCGCTACACCCTCACGCTGGAGAACACGAGCAGCTACGCGTCGACGTGGGAGCTGGCGGAAGTCATGGACGACCTGACGGCCGGCGGGCATGATTATTTCGATACGAGCGGCACGCTGGATTCGCTGGCGGTGGCGTATTACGAAGATGGCGTTTTGGATAGCGGCTATACGCCGGCGGCGGATCCGGCGGGCGCGGCGCTGTCCCCCACAGGGCTTTTGACCGTCCCGCTCGACGACCTCAGCAAGGGGCCGGGCGGGCACGAGAAGGCCGTCGTCACGTTCACCGCCGTGCTGAAGAGCGGCGCGGCGGGCGCGGCGATCGTGAGCGCCGGGCGCGCGGACGACGGCACGACGGCGACGGACGGCGGCGGCTTCACGGTCGAGAAGGTAGACCCCGTGAAGTCCGTCTCGCAATCCTATGTGAACAAGACCGCGCAGGAGGCGTGGCCCCCGCGCGTGACGAACAAGGCCGGCGACACGCTCGTCTACACGATCACCGTGTCGAACAACGCGACGGCCCCCTCGCTGTGGGAGGATGTCGTCGTGCGGGATGCGCTCCCCGCCGGCCTGACGATCACGGACACGCTGGGCAGCGTGAAGATCGACGGCATGGCGGCGGCGGCCTCCCCTGGCGGCGGCGTGGGCGAGGGCGAGGCCTCCTACGGCTCGGGCTCGGACGCGGAGGAGCGCACGCTCTATGTGAACGTCGGCGACATCGAGAGCGGCGCGACGGTGGCGGTCAGCTTCGAGGCGGTCATCTCGGGCTCGGCGGCGGGCCAGGCCATCACGAACACGGCGACGGCGGGCGGCGAGGACGGCACGGCGCCGGGCACGAACGTCGACGAGGACCAGCCCGTCGGCAATTTCGCGATGGCGCACACGAACCTGACGGACGCAGCGCGCGGTGCGGGCGACAGGGACAAAGGCAAGACCGTCATCGGCGACGTCCTCAAGTACACCTTGACGCTGGAGAACACGTCCACGAACCGGAGCACGTGGCATATCGGCTCGATCCGTGGCGACCTGACGTTTGGCGGGGCGGGCTACTTCGACCTCACGGACACGCTGGGCTCCGTCAAGGTCCGGTACGGGACGGCGGTGGCGGCTACGGTGCCGGGCGCGACCCTGAACGCCGGGCAGCTCGAGGTGCCGGTCGACGACCTGAAGGTGAACGGCGGGGACGGCACGTACAGCAAGGCCGTCGTCACGTTTGAAGTGAAGGTGAAGGGCGCGGCGGCCGGCGTTTCGGATATCAGGAACGTGGCCTCGCTGTCGGACGACCAGGCGGCGGCGGCGGACAGCGGCGTCTCGGTCGAGAAGGCCGCCCCCGTGCCGGTCATCACGAAGGCCGTCGAAAACCTGACGGCGGAGCAGTCGGACCCCGCGCGCGCGACGAACCTCGTCGGCGACCAGATCCGCTACACGGTGCGGGTCAAGAACGACCAGGCCGACGCCTCGACGTGGGAGGGCGTCGTGATGACAGACATGCTGCCAGCCGGCCTTGACCTCATGGGGACGCTCGCGAGCGTGCGCATCGACGGCAGCGCCGTCCCGGCGGGCACGGGCGTCGGCCAGGCGGCGTTCGGCACGGGCGCGGATGCGCGCAAGCTGTCCGTGAACCTCGGGGACATCGCAAACGGCGTGACGAGGAC
This sequence comes from Eubacteriales Family XIII. Incertae Sedis bacterium, assembly GCA_031272365.1. Taxonomy (GTDB): domain Bacteria; phylum Bacillota; class Clostridia; order Peptostreptococcales; family Anaerovoracaceae; genus WRFF01. The sequence goes on along the minus strand of JAISTX010000083.1, from coordinate 71,278 downwards.
GGTCACGTTCGTCGTCACCGTGACGGGGGCGGCCGCCGGCTTGACGGTGCGCAACGTCGCGGCCGCGGATGGCGGCAACGCGGGGCCCGTGCAGACCGACCCGGTCGACCTGCCTACGGACGAGGGCGAGCCGGTCAAGGTGTTTGCGAAGAGCCATACGAACCTCACGTCGGAGGACGGCAAATACCGCGTTGGCGACCGGATCCTGTACACGCTGCACATCGAGAACGCGCAGATCATCAAATCCACGTGGGAAAGCATCACGATCACGGACAACCTGCTCCTGAACGGCCGGACGGTGTTCGGCACGGCGGTGACGGCGGATCCCATCTGGGGGGGCACCGTCAACTCCGTGAAGGTCTTCTACGACGGCGCGGCCACGGCGACGCCGGTCACGGGCGTGGGCCTGGCGAACGGCGTGCTGAGCGTGCCCATCGGCGACTTGGTCGTGGACGGCACCTCGGACACCGACCCCTCGACGCACTGCCAGGCGGACATCACCTTCGAGGTCATACTGCTCCCGGCCGCGGCGGGCGAAAACCTGCAGAACGTCGCGGTCACCAGCGACGGCGCGGAGGCGATGGACGGCGGCACCGGCGGCGGGTATTCCGTCGAGAGGGTCGCGCCCGAGAAGTCCGTCGTGACGACCGTCACAAACGTGACGGCGTCCGCGGAGGACCGTGCGGCGAACAGGGTCGGCGACACGCTGACGTACACCATCACGGCTTCGAACACCTCGGAGGCTGCCTCCGTCTGGGAGGACGTCGTGATCGACAACGAGCTCTCCACCGGCTTCGACATCGACGGCACGCTGGACACCGTGAAGATCAACGGCATCGCGGCGGGCCCGGCGGCAACGCTCGGCACGGGCCCGGGCGCGCGCAAGCTCTCCGTCTCGGTCGGGGACATCCACAACGGGCAGACGCGCACGATCACCTTCGATGTCATCATCAACGCCTCGGCGGAGGGCGCGGTGCTCGAGAACATGGCGGTCGCTGGTGACGGCGCGCAGGGCAAGTCGCCCGACGCGGACACCGGCGAGGCGGATCCCGTGAAGCGCTTCACGAAGAGCCATGTGAACCTCACGTCGCGGGACGGGAAGAACCGGATCGGCGATACGATCCGGTACACGCTGACGCTCGAAAACCAGGCCGCGACGAAATCGACGTGGCATATTGGGAGCGTGGTGGACACGCTCACGATCGGCGGCAACGAGTACTTTGACCTTTCGGGTACGCTTGCTTCGCTGAAGGTCGCCTTTGGCAACAGCAATGGCGCCGTGATGGGCTCGCCGGGCACGGAACCGCTCGCGGCGCTCGACCTGGCGCCGGCCTCGCCCACCTACGGGCTGCTCACCCTTCCGGTGGGCGATCTGACCGTCGACGGCATCTCGGACACGAACCCGACGACGCACAGCAAGGTGGTCATCACGTTTGAGGCCGTCATCAAGGAGACGGCGGCGGGCGTAAATGTTGTCAACGTTGCGGGGTTGACGGACGATCCCGCGAAGGGCACGGACCCGGGCGTGCAGGTCGAGAAGGCAGACCCGGTCCCACAGGTCACGAAGGCGGCGGAGAACCTGACGACGACCTCCGGCCTTGCGAACAACCCCGGCGACCAGATCCGCTACACGGTGCGCGTGAAGAACAACGCGACCGCCGCCTCGACGTGGACGGACGTCGTGCTCACGGACGTGCTGCCGGACGGGCTGACGATCACGGGCACGCTCGCGACCGTGGCGGTCGACGGCGCGCCGGCGGGCGCGGCGGCCTCGTTCGGCACGGACCCGGACGAGCGCAAGCTCACGGTGGCGCTCGGCGACATCGGCAGCGGCGTGGAGAAGGTCGTCACGTTTGAGGCCGTCCTCGCGGCCGCCGATTTGGAGATTGAAAATGCCGCGACGGCGACCGGGGGCAACGCCGCGAAGGCGAGCGACCCGATCGACCTGCCGGTGGAGGAGGAAGACCCGGTGAAGGTCTTCACGAAGACGCACGTGAACAAGACGGCGGCCTTGGACGGGGGGCGCACGAACACGAAGGCCGGCGATACGATCGAATACACGCTGCATGCCGGCAACGCCAACTTGGACATATCCACGTGGGAAAACGTGCGCATCACGGACAACCTGAACATCGGCGGCCGGCAGGTCTTCGACACGAGCGGCACGCTGGCGTCGCTGAAAGTCAAATATTATTGGAACGACGGCACGACGACGACCGCTTCGTACCCGGCGGCGGGCGCCAAGCTTGCGGACGGGCTGCTGACCGTACCGGGCAATGGCTATTTCGAGCTGTGCAACGGCGGCCCGTATGAGCGCTCCCCCGCGTCGTACGACGCGGTCGACATCACGTTCGAGGTCGTCGTGCTGCCCGCGGCGGCGGGCGGGAAGCTCGTGAACGTCGCAGAAACGACGGACGGCAGCCAGGCGCGCGACGACAACAACGCGACGCCGAACGAGCAGGGCGACGACGGCTACCCGGTCGACAAGGCGGCGCCGATCCCGCAGGTCGTGCAATCGTTTGCAAACAAGACGGCGGAGGCCGAGGGCCGCGCCAGCAGCAAGGCGGGCGACACGCTCGTCTACACCGTGACGGTGGCGAACACGCAGAGCGCGTCCTCGACGTGGGCGGACGTCGTCATGAGGGACGCGCTGCCGGCCGGCCTCGTCCTCACGGACACGCTCGGCAGCGTGCGAGTCGGGGGCGCGGCGCCGGAGGCCGGGCGGGCTTACTACGGCACGGGCAGCGTGGCGGAGGAGCGTACGCTCTATGTGGAGCTTGGCGATATCGGCAGCGGCGATGCGTCGACCGTGACGTTCGAGGCGGTCGTCGCGGGGCCCCTGGCCGGCACGACGATCCGCAATACGGCGTCCGCGAACGGCACGGACGGCAGCGCGGCGCCGTCGGGCGATGACGTGGATCCGCCCGTGAAAGTGTTCACGATAACGCACGAAAACACCACGGACAGCGCGCGGGCGCCCGGCGACGCGGACAAGGGCAGGACGGTCGTCGGCGACACGATCCGCTACACGCTGACGCTGGAGAACCAGGCGGAGGGCCAATCGACGTGGGCCGTGGGCTATGTGACGGACGATCTGTCGGTCGGCGGCAATGAGTGGTTTGACCTGTCGGCGACGCAGGATTCCATCCGGCTGTATTACGACGGGTCCGCCGAGGCGGAGGCGTTCGCCCCGGGCGACATCGGCGTTTCGGCGGGCGGCCATCTGCTCGTGAAGGTCGGCGGCCTGGTCGTTGACGGGGCGGCCCAGGATCCGGACACGCACCACAAGGCCGTCATCACTTTCGACGTGAAGGTGAAGCTCGCGGCAGCGGGTGCAAGCATCGTCAACGTGGCGGGGTTGACGGGCGACGCCCGGGTGAAGGGCACGGACAGCGGGTTCACGGTCGGGAAGGCCGACCCGGTGCCGCACGTCGCCAAGGCGGTGTCCAACAAGACCGCGGCGGCGGAGGACCCGGCGCGCACGGACAGCAGGGTGGGCGACACGCTCCTCTACTCCATCACGGTATCCAACGACCAGACGGCAGCGTCCAACTGGAAAAACGTCCTCGTCAGCGACCCGCTGCACGAAGCGCTCACGATCACGGATGTGCTGTCAACCGTGAAGGTTGACGGGTCTGCCGTGGCCGAAGGGGACGCGTATTTCGGCACGGCGGCCGGCGATGCGCGCACGCTGTACGTCAAGGCGGGCGACATCGCCAACGGGCAGAGCAAGGTGGTCACCTTCGAGGCCGTGCTGTCGGAGAAGGCGGCGGGCGCCACGGTGACCAACACCGCTTCGGCGGGGCCGGAGCAGGGCAGCCCCCCGGCGGGCGCGGAGGAAGCGCCCCCCGTGAAGTCGCTCGCGAAGGCGCACGTGAACCTGACGGATCAGGCCCGCGCAAACAGCGACGTGGACAAAGGCAAGACGGTCATCGGCGACATCATCCGCTACACGCTGACGGCGGAAAACAAGGCGGCGGCGCAGTCGACCTGGGACATCGCGAGCATCGTGGACGACCTGTCCGTTGGCGGCAAGGACGTGTTCGAGACGGCAGCCGACGACGGCTGGGGCGGCACGCTCGCGAGCGTGCAGGTCGCCTACGGCAACGGCGCCGCCCTCGAGACGCCGCATGCGGCGGCGGCGGAGACCGAGGCGGATCTCACAGGCGGGCTTTTGACGCTGTACGTGGACGACCTCGTCGCGCACGGCGGGACGGGCGACTACGCGAAGGTCGTCATCACCTTCGAGGTGAAGGTCAAGCCGGCGGCGGCGGGGCAGACGATCGCCAACAAGGCGCATACGGCGCCCGACGGCATCGAGGCGGAGGACCCGGGCGTGAAGGTCGAGAAGGCTGCCCCGGTGCCGCACATCGCGAAGGCGCATTTGAACCTGACGAACACGGGCAGCGTGCCGCCGGCCAACCGGGAGAACGACACCATCCGCTTCTCGCTGACCGTCTGGAACAGCGCAACAGCGGCCTCGACGTGGGAAGACGTCGTCGTCACCGACGTGCTGCGCGACAGCGTGTATATCGGCGCCTTCGACCACAGCCAGACGCTCGAGACCCTGCGCATCGACGGGAAGGCGCCGGAGCCGGGGCAGGTGTATTTCGACATATGGGACACGGACAAGCTCGTCGTCAGGCTCGGCGGCATCGACAGCGGCGTGACGCGCGTCATCACCTTCGATGTGCAGCTGACGGGCGAAGCGGCCGGGAACACGATTCACAGCAAGGCGTACGCAAAGGAGGGCGACGACGATAGCAAGGTGAAGGCGGAGTCGAACGACGAGGCGATCCCCTCCGGCGCACTGCAGCCGATCAAGAGCTTCACGAAGAGCCATTTCAATGTCACGGCGGACGCGGAGGGCCGCGCAAACACAAAGCCCGGCGACGAGATCGAATACACGCTGACGCTCGAAAACACGCAGACGGGCAAATCCACATGGGATGCCGGGGCGATCATGGACGACCTGACGCTCGGCGGACACGACTGGTTTGACCTGTCGGCGACGCTCGCCTCCGTCACGATCCAATACGACGGCACGGGCGCGCCCATGGCGGTGCCGGGCGCAGATCTCACGGGCGGCGTGCTGGCCGTGCCGATCGACCCGGACAACGCCGAGGCGGGCAACCGGGGCAAGCTCATCACTGGCGGGCCGGGCGACACGGATCCGGGCACGCACCACAAAGCCGTGATCAAATACCGCGTGGTGCTGAAGGCGGCGTCCGCAGGCCAGACCGTGCAAGGCGTCGCGCGCGCGGTGGACGGCACGACGGCAGCGGACGGCAACGGCACGGAGGGCACGGAGGATGACGGCATCCCCGTCGACAAGGCCGACCCCGTGAAAGCGCTCAACATGAGCGGGGCGGATGCGGCACCCGGCCGGGGCGCCGACGGGGAAACGCCCGGAGAGCGCGTGCAGGACATCGCGGTGACGACGGATGGCCTGACGGTGGCGGCCAGCGCGGCCGGCGTCATCGCCGGCGTGAAGGGTCCGGTGAAGCGGATCGAGCAATCCCACGGGAGCGCGCCGGAGGCCGACGGCCCTGCGGGCATCCCCGACGACGAGGCCGACCCGGTGCCGGCTGTCACGGAGAGCGTCGCGAACGTGACGGCGCCGGCGCGCTACCTGAGCAACGGCGCGTCCGACCCGGGCGACTTGGAAAACCTCGTAGGCGACACGATCCGTTACACGGTGGTCGTGAGAAACAACGCCGCGGCAGCCGGGACCTGGGCGGGCGTTTCCATAACAGACGACCTGCACGCCGCGCTGACGACGACGGGCACGCTCGCGAGCGTGAAGGTGGACGGCGCCCCGGTCGCAGCGGGCGACAAGAGCCTGACGGGCGGCACGCTCATGGTGAGGCTCGGCGACATCGCGAACGGCCAGCAGAAGGTCGTGACGTTCGAGGCCGTGCTCGGCCCGGAGGCGCCCGGCACCCACATCGGAAACGTCGCGGTGGCCGACGGCGGCAACGCCGGCCCCGTGAAGACGCCCGAGGCCGGGCTCCCGGCGGAGGAACCCCCGGAAATCGGCGGGCAGTGAAGTTGTTTTGTAAAGCAGAGCGTTTATATGGAGGTGCATATCAGATGAAGAAAAGATGGATCACGATGGCGGCCCTGGCGGCCATGCTCGCCTTCGCCGTGGGCCTGTTCGGCTGCGGCGACAAGGGCGGGGAGGAGGCCGACGCTGCGGGCAGCGGCGCGTCCGCCGAGGCGGAAGGCGGCACGGAGACGGAGGAGCCGGTCTACTCAAATACGGTGACCACGGAGGTGGAGCCGGCGGACGAAGCAGCGGCAGCGAGCGAGGCGGCACCTGCGGACGAAGCAGCAGCAGCGGACGATGCGGCGGCGGACGAGGCGGCAGCAGCGGGCGAGCCCACCGCAGCAGTGACAAACGAGGCGGAAGACCAAGCCACCGACGCCGCAGAATAAACAGCCTGACCGGCAGATCAAGAAATTGAGTTAGTACAGCGTTTATAGCGATTTCAAGGAAAAGTCCGCCAGAAATCGCGATAAACGCTGTACTAACTCGTTCACCGATGGGTTGCCGTCTGCAGCCGGGCACCGTGGGCAGTGGCCCCGGGTGGGGGTGCGCTTTCATACCGATTTTGCATCGAGTTCGCGGCTTGAACCGCAATCCGCGAACTCGATTGAAATTTGGTCGTCCAGGGGCGCGTTTTCTTACCAATCTTGCATCGAGTTCGCGGATTGTGGTGCAACCCGCGAACTCGATTGCAAATCGGTCGTCCGCGCCTCCAATGTGGTATAAGGCAGTTGCCGAAGTCACAGGGCGAATCCGTCGTTTCCAGACCGACGAGTTCGCCTCCAATGTGGTATACTTCACTCTATGGATATTCTGCGGTATTGCAGCGGGGCGCTTATCGTCATCGCGCTGACGGTCTTATACAGGTGCTTGCGGGAGAGGGCCTTGCGGGGGGCGGGCCTTGAGAACCATCTCCATTTTGTCGTCCACGCCCCGACGTGGCGGCTCTCGGTGAGCGGCGACGACCTGACGCTGAAACCCTTCCTCGGCAGCCCGCGCAGCTGGAAGGTCGGCGAGGTGACGCACCTCACGAAGGAACCCCTCGGCATCGGCGTGTGGGCCGGCGCCAAACGGTTATTCACGGTGAACCAGGAGTACGTCGGCAGCGGGCGGCTCGTTTCCTATATGATCGAAAAGGGCGTGCAGACGCCTGAAAAGATAGATAAGTGGAGTGGAGATCGTTTGAAATAACAACAAAAGAGAGGAGAGGGAAATTGGCGTACTATCAAGAAGAAATCGAAACGATGAGCCGCGACGCGATGACGGCGTTGCAGTCGGAGCGGCTCGTCAAGCAGGTGCGGCACGTCTACGACAACGTGGAGCCGTACCGCAAGAAGATGCAGGACGCGGGCGTCGAGCCGGGCGACATCAAGGGGATCGAGGATCTCGCGAAGCTGCCGTTCACGACGAAGGACGACCTCAAGGACGCGTACCCGTACGGGTTCCTCGCGCTGCCGCTGAAGGACTGCGTGCGCATCCAGTCGACGAGCGGCACGACGGGCAAGCGCGTCGTGGCGTTCTACACGCAGCACGACCTCGACCTTTGGGAGGACGGCTGCGCGCGCGCGATCGTCGCGGCGGGCGGCTCGGACACGGACGTGTGCCACGTCTGCTACGGCTACGGGCTGTTCACGGGCGGCCCGGGGCTCAACGGCGGTTCGCACAGGGTCGGCTGCCTCACGCTGCCGATGAGCAGCGGCAACACGGAGCGGCAGCTCACGTTCATGGAAGACCTCGAGGCGACGATCATCTGCTGCACGCCGTCGTACGCGGCGTTCCTCGGCGAGTCGGCGCACGACGCGGGGATCACGGGCAAGCTCAAGCTCAAGTCCGGCATCTTCGGCGCGGAGGCGTGGAGCGAGGAGATGCGGCGCGAGATCGAGAAGTCGCTCGGGCTCAAGGCCTACGACATCTACGGGCTGACGGAGATCAGCGGCCCCGGCGTGTCGTTCGAGTGCGAGGAGCAGACGGGCATGCACGTCTGCGAGGACCATTTCTACCCGGAGATCATCGACCCGGCGACGGGCGAGCAGCAGGCGATCGGCACGAAGGGCGAGCTCGTCTTCACGTGCCTGACCAAGCAGGCGTTCCCGCTGCTGCGGTACCGGACGCGCGACATCACGCTGCTTTCGCGCGACGCGTGCTCGTGCGGGCGGACGCTCACGAAGATGAAGCGGCTCATGGGGCGCACGGACGACATGCTCATCATCCGCGGCGTCAACGTGTTCCCGTCGCAGATCGAGACGGTGCTCGTCGGGCAGGGCTACCCGGCCAACTACCTCATCATCGTCGACCGCGAGCACCACACGGACACGTTCGAGGTGCAGGTGGAGATGTCGGAGGACGTGTTCTCCGACGAGGTCAAGGTCATCGAGAAGAAGGAGGCGGAGCTTCTGGCCGCGCTGCGGTCGATGCTCGGCATCTCGCCGAAGGTGACGCTCGTCGCGCCGCGGACGATCACGCGCAGCGAAGGCAAGGCCGTGCGCGTCATCGACAAGCGGAAGATTTAGGAGGTGACTACCATGATCATGGATCAAGTTTCGGTATTTGTGGAGAACAAGCCGGGGGCGCTGTCGGAGATCACGGCGCAGCTCGCGGAGGCGGGCATCGACCTGAAGGCGTTCACGGTCGCGGACACGGCGGAGTTCGGCATCCTGCGCTTCCTGTCGGACGCGCCGAAGAAAGCGCTCGCGCTGCTGAAATCCGGCGGCTGGGTCGCGTCGCTGACGCCGGTCGTCGCCGTGAAGATGGAGGACAAGCCGGGCAGCCTCGCGAAGGTGCTGAAGCTGTTCGCCGACGCGGCCGTGCAGGTGGAGTACATGTACGCCTTCGTCGCGAGCGAGGAGGGGCAGGCCTACGTCGTCTTCCGCGTGGAGGACCCGGACAGCGCGACGACGCTGCTCGAGTCCAGCGGCGCGGTCACGGTGGCTTCTTTGGATTGAGGATTGAGGATTGAGGATTGAGGATTGAGAATTGAGAATTGAGAATTGAGAATTGAGGATTGAGGATTGAGGATTGTTGATTGGTGATGGGTGTTGGCGTGGAAGATGTTTTTTGGATTGTGTTGGATGTTGAGTAGAAGAAAGTTGGTGGTTTGATGCGTGCTTTGATCAGCGTTTCGGACAAGACGGGCGTCGTGGAATTTGCCCTCGCCCTGCGGGAGTTGGGTTTCGAGATCCTCTCGACGGGCGGCACGTTTTCCACGCTCATGGAGGCCGGCGTCCCCGTCGTGCAGGTTTCGGAGGTGACGGGCTTCCCCGAATGCCTCGACGGGCGCGTGAAGACGCTGCACCCGGCGGTGCACGGCGGCATCCTCGCGATGCGCGGCAACCCCGACCACATGGCGCAGCTCATGCAGCTCGGCATCGAGCCCATCGACGTCGTGGCGATCAACCTCTACCCCTTCAAGCAGACGATCCTGCGCGAGGACGTGACGCTGCCGCTCGCCATCGAGAACATCGACATCGGCGGCCCGACCATGCTGCGCTCGGCCGCGAAAAACCACAAGGACGTCATCGTCGTCTGCGACCCCGCCGACTACGCGGAGGTCATCATGGAGCTGCGCTCCGCCAAGACCGCCGAGGCCGTCTCCTACGAGACCAAATACCGCCTCGCCCTGAAGGTCTTCGAGCACACGGCCTCCTACGACGCGCTCATCGCGGACTACCTGCGCAGCGTCAAGGGCATCCCGCTGCCGGACAACCCGACCTTCACCTTCGAGAAGATCCAGGATCTGCGCTACGGCGAGAACCCGCACCAGGCGGCGTCCTACTACCGCGAGGTGCGCGCGTGGAAAGGCGCCCTCGTGAACGCCGGGCAGCTCCACGGAAAAGAGCTTTCCTTCAATAATATAAACGACGCGAACGGCGCCGTCGCGTGCCTGCGGGAGTTTTCGGAGCCGACCGTCGTTGCCGTGAAGCACGCGAACCCGTGCGGTGTCGGCAGCGCGGCGACGATCTACGACGCGTACTGCAAAGCGTACGACGCGGACCCGGTCTCGATCTTCGGCGGCATCATCGCGGCGAACATGCCGATCGACCTCGCGACGGCGGAGAAGATCGCGGAGATCTTCGTGGAGATCGTCATCGCGCCAGGGTTCTCGGACGAGGCGCTCTCCGTGCTCACGCAGAAGCCGAACATCCGGCTTTTGAAGCTGCCGCAGATGGACCGCCAGGCGCCGGCCGGCGCCCTCGACCTCAAGAAGGTCGACGGCGGGCTGCTGATCCAGGACGTCGACCAGCCGATGTTCGACGAGGCGGAGCTGGTGACCGTCACGCAGCGGCAGCCGACGCTGGAGGAGTGGAACGACATGCAGTTTGGCATGAAGGTCGTCAAGCACGTGAAGTCCAACGCGATCGTGATCGCGAAGGGCGGGCAGACGCTTGGCGTGGGGCCGGGGCAGACGAACCGCATCGGCGCGGCGCGCATCGCGATCGCCGGGCCGGACGACGGCAACGCGAGCGACTGGGTCCTCCCGCTGAAGCCGGCCGCCGGGGCCATCCTGGCCTCCGACGCGTTCTTCCCGTTCCCCGACTGCGTGGAGCTGGCGGCCGCGGCGGGCGTCACGGCGATCATACAGCCCGGCGGCTCGCTGAAGGACGAGGAGTCGATCGCCAAATGCGACGCGTTCGGGATCGCGATGGTCTTCACCGGCATGAGGCATTTCAAGCATTGATGAAAATACTGCTCGTAGGCGGAGGCGGCAGGGAGCACGCCATCGCGTGGAAGCTCGCGCAGAGCCCCCGCGTGGCGGAAATCGTCTGCGCGCCCGGGAACGCCGGGACGCAAGGTGCGCCGGGTGCGCCGGGAGGCGCGTCCAAACTCCGAAACGCGGCAGTGGGCGCGGAGGACATCCCCGCGCTTGTGGCGCTCGCGGAGGCGGAGCGGCCGGACCTGTGTGTGGTCGGCCCCGAGGTGCCGCTCGCGCTCGGGCTCACGGACGCCCTGACGGCGCGCGGGATCCGCGTCTTCGGCCCAAACCGGAAATGCGCGCAGCTCGAGGCGAGCAAGTCCTTCACGAAGGCCTTCCTCGCGCGGCACGGCATCCCGACGGCGGGCTACAAAGAGTACACCGACCTCGCGTCCCTGAAGGCGGACATCGGGGTCTTCGGGTTCCCGATGGTGCTGAAGGCCGACGGCCTCGCGGCCGGCAAGGGCGTCCTCATCGCGCAGACGCGGGAGGAGGCCGAGCGGGCGGCCGAGGAGCTGATGGGCGCGCGCGCCTTCGGGGAGGCTGGCGACAAGGTGGTCGTCGAGGAATTCCTGCGCGGCACCGAGGCGTCCATGCTCTGCTTCGTGGACGGCAGCGCGATCGTGCCGATGGAGTCGGCGCAGGACTACAAGCGCATCTACGACGAGGACAAAGGGCCGAACACCGGCGGCATGGGTACATACTCCCCGTCGCTGCTCTTCGCCGGCGGCACGGGCATGATGCAGCGCGTCTACGACGAGATCCTCCTCCCCACGCTGGAGGGCTTCCGCAAGGACGGGCTGGATTTCCGAGGCGTCCTCTTCGTCGGGCTCATGCTCGGCAAGGACGGGCCGAAGGTCATCGAATTCAACAACCGCTTCGGCGACCCCGAGACGCAGGCCGTGCTGCCGCGCCTCAAGACCGACCTCCTCGAGATCCTGCTCGCGGCGACGGAAGACCGCCTCGCGCAGAAGGAGATCGAATGGGCGGACGACCGGAAGACGGTGTGCGTCGTCATGGCGGCGGGCGGCTATCCAGGCAGTTATTCAAAAGGAGACGCTATCTGCGGGCTCGAGCAGGTGCCGGGGGATATCCTCGTGTTCCACGCGGGGACGAAGGCCGGCGAGGGGGGGCAGACCCTCACGAACGGCGGGCGCGTGCTCGGCGTCGTGGGCAGCGGCGCGACGCACGAGGAGGCGCGGGCGCGGGCGTACGCGGGCGTGGCCTGCATCCGTTTCGACGGCGCCTACTGCCGCAGCGACATCGGCATAGTGTATAATACAGAAGGTTGAAGACTATGAGAGACCGCAAGAAGCTGAGAATAGGGGTGATCGTGCTGGTCGTCGTGCTCGTGGCGGCGCTGACCTGCACGTACGTGCTGTCCATCGCCGACCTCGCCTACGCGACGGAGGACGACGGGCGTGGCGGCGGCGGGATGATCGACCTCGGCGTCGACGACGAGGGCTACTACGTCGACGCGAACGGGCAGCGCGTCCTGGACGCGAACGGGGAGCCCATCAAAGCGGCCGAGGCGCCGGAGGCGCCCTTCCTGAACATCACGTCCCCGCCGGCCACGATGGACGTCGGGACGCAGACGGTGCTCTACCTCGACACGAACCTGCCGGAGGGCTCGGTCATCTACTGGGAGTCGAGCGACCCGGACGTCGTGACGGTCGGCGAGAACGGGCTGGTCACGGCGGTCGCGCCCGGCGAGGCCTGGATACGGGCGATCGCCGAGGAGGTGCGCTCCTCTGAGATCGAGATCACCGTCAACCAGCCGCCGCCGACGGGCGTGAAGATCCTCTGCGACGAATCGGCGCTCAGCGGCCTCGAGAGCGGCAAGACGGTCTTCGACATCAAGATCGGGGACGTCTTCAACGATTTCTCCTACGAGCTCATCCCCGCGGGCGCGCGCCAGCAGGGCTCGCCCGAATGGTCGCTCAGCAACCCGGACGTCGCGACGTGGAACAACAGCCGCAAGGAGTTCATCGCCACCGGGGCCGGCGAGACCGACCTCGTCCTGACCATCGACGGCGTGTCCGCGCGCATCACCTTCCGCATCACGGAGAACGAGAACCTGTTCGCCGTCTACGGGAAGCGGATCCTGCCCTACGCCATCGCGCTCGTCATCGTCATCGTCATCGTCGCCGTGCTCATCTCCATGGCCAACAAAGAGAAGGAGAAGCGCGCGAAGGCCGCCGCGCGGAAGCGGAGGGCCGAGCAGGAGCGCGCCGAGCGCGAGCGCCTGCAGCGCCAGCAGCAGGAGGCCGTGCCGTACTCGCCGGTGGACGGGCGGGCCTCGCTCATCCACGGGCAGGGCGTCGGCGCGCGCCGCGTGGACGACACGATCCAGCCGAACGGCGACGGGCCGCCCCCGGACCGCCCCTTCACATTGGATGATATAGAGTAGAAATAGTAGAAATATTTCTTAGATTTGGTATAATACCTCTGGTATTTTATTTCGCTTTGTGATAATCCGATAGGAGGGTAAGACAGTGGAAAAGGAAAAAGCAAAAGGTTTCATCAATGAATTCAAGGCCTTCATCATGCGCGGCAACGTGCTGGACATGGCCGTCGGCATCGTCATCGGCGGCGCGTTCACCGCGATCGTCACGGCGCTCGTGCAAAACATCATCATGCCGATCGTCGGCTTCGCGACGGGCGGCATCGACTTCACGCACTGGACGTTCCCGCCGAACGCGGCGGAGGGCTCCAGCGCCATCACCTACGGCGTCTTCATCCAGGCCGTCGTCACCTTCCTCATCATCGCCTTCGTCGTCTTCCTGATCGTCAAGGCGGTCAACAAGGCGATGCCCAAGGAGAAAGAGGAAGAAGCCCCCGCCGGTCCGACCGAGGCCGAGCTGCTGGCGGAGATCCGCGACCTCCTGAAGGAGAAGAACGCGGGCTGACCCGCGCGCCGCGCGTCCTTAGAGGACGTCGCTGATGGTGGCCACCATCACAGATTTGATCGTATGCAGGCGGTTCTCCGCTTCGTCGAACACGACGGAGCGGGGGCCGCTGAAGACCTCGTCCGTCACCTCGCGGATGTCATAGCCGAGCGCAAACTGGTCGCGCGCCATCTCCGTGTCGAAGTCGTGGAACGACGGCAGGCAGTGCAGGAAGATGGCGTCCGGGTTGCCCGTCTTCTCAAACATCTGCTCCGTCACGCGGTAGGGCGTGAGCAGCTTCACGCGCTCGGGGATCTTGTCCTCCTCGCCCATCGACGCCCATATGTCCGAATAGATCACGTCCGCGCCCTCGAGCAGCGCGGGGTCAGAGCCCCATTCGATGACGCCGCCCGACCGGCTCGCCGCCGCGCGCGCGTCGGCCCTGGCCACCACCGTCTCCGACGGCGCCAGCTCCTCAGGCCCGTACGCCGCGAACCGGAACCCCATGATCGCCGCCCCGTACATCCAGGCGTAGCTCATGTTGTTGCGGATGTCGCCCGCGAAGACGACCTTGACCTCAGAGAGCGGCTTTCTCACCTTCTCCTCGATCGTGAGCAGGTCCGCGAGGATCTGCGTCGGGTGGTCGTCGTCCGTCAGCCCGTTCCACACGGGCACGCCCGAATGCTTCGCCAGCTCCTCCACCGTCTTCTGCGCAAACCCCCGGTACTCGATCGCGTCGTAGTACTTCCCGAAGAGCTGCGCGCTGTCCCGCACGCTCTCCTTCTTGCCGAACTGCGACGAGCCCGGCCCGATGTACGTGACCTGCGCCCCCTCCTCGAGCGCGCCGATCTCGAAAGAGCACCGCGTCCGCGAGCTCGTCTTCTCGAAAATCAATAATATATTCTTGCCGGCGAGCAGGCCGCCCGCCTGCCCCGCCGCCCGCCTGGCCTTGAGCTCCTTCGCGAGGTCGAGCAGGGTGCGGATCTCCTCCTGCGTGAAATCCATGAGGGTGAGGAAGCTGCGCCCCTTGAGGCCCTTTGTGTCAATCGTCGTATTCATAAAGGCCAGTATACCACATGTTTCCCGGCGGGGGCTGGTCAGGATTTCTTTGCCGGGAGCCTGCGCTTCGCGGCGAGCCGGCGCTTCACGGCGGTCTTGCGCCGGTTCGCGCGGCTGACGATGAGGCGTTTGGAGACGTCGGAATGGACCTCCTCGATGGCGTAGGTCTCGAGCTTGTTGATCTCGACCCGGATCATGTCCGCCTCGTCCTCGCTGATGCGCCCCTCCATCTCGTACCGCGAGAGGATCTCGCGCTCGAGCCCGAAGCAGCGCTTGATCTCGCGGTCGTACTCCTCGTGCAGGTGGTGCTCGAGCGTCTCGCCGAAAGCGCGATCGAAGACGGCGGTCGCGATGTCCACGCGCTCCTCGACGACGCGCGAGAGGATCGGGTCGTCCCGCTTCCCGTATTTGCGGTCGAGGATCTCCGAGATATGGCCCGTGTTCGACCAGAAGATCTCCTGCATGCGCCGCCCGTCCACCGTGCCGCCCGCGAGGCTCTGCATCGCCTTCGCCGTCCTCCCGAGCAGGCGGAACGAGAACCGCATGCGGTTCAGCAGGCGCCGCAAAAGGGATCCCTCCTGCAGGGCGGAGAAGACCGCGAACAGGCTGCAGTAGGCGGCGTACTCCTCGTGCGTGACCTCGCCCTTCTTGCGCAGCTTCTCCATGAGCGCGAGCTCGTGCCGGAAAAAGTCCTGGCGGAGCACGCCGACGAGCCGCTTCTCCGCCGTGCCGAGGTCCTCGTACTCGAGCGCGCGGGCGCGCCGCTTCAGGTGCTGCGCGACCGAGCCGGCGCACGTGCCCTCCGACGCCTCGACGACGGGGATGATCTCGCGGATGATCTGGACCATGACGCGGTTGCGCTTCCTCGGCGCCTTCGGCTTGGCGATGACCGGCAGCAGCAGGGTGGAGATCACGAGCGAGTAGATGATCGCGCACGACGTCACGAACAGCAGGAAGTCGCGGTGCACGAAGACCTTCCCGCTCGCGAAGGCGAGCGGCAGGGAGAAGGCGGTCGCGAGGCTCACCGTGCCCTTCACGCCGGACAGCGTGAGGATCGCCCAGCTGCGCAGCTTCTCCACCTGGGACTTCTCCCGGATGTCGCGCGCGCCGAAGACGACGCCGACGAACCGCACCGCGAAGAGCACCCCCGTCGCGAACAGCCCGACGAGCATCGCGAAGCCGATGGAGTACGCGGGGATCTCCGTCACATTGCGGATGATCGACGGCAGCTGCAGCCCGAGCAGGATGAAGATGAAGGAGTTGAACACGACCGTGATCATCTCCCAGATCGACTTCTTCAGCGTGGAGAACTCGGCCTCGAACATCTCGAGCTTGCGCAGGCCGAACGCCTGCATGCTGCCCGCCGTGACCGCAGCGATGATGCCGGACACGCCGATCTCCTCCGCGAGGAAGAAGCTCAGGAAGGGCGTGAGGATCTCGATGAGCATGAAGGCCGCCGTGCTGTGGATGCCCCCGCGCTTCAGCGCCTGCATCCCGGCGCGCTTGACGAGCGCGATGACGAAGCCGACGGCGAACCCGCCCGCGCACAGCACCAGGAACGCAAGGCCCGCGTCGAGCAGCGAGAACGACCCTGTGACGAGCGCGAGCGCCGCGAAATTGAAGGAGATCACGCCCGAGGCGTCGTTGATGAGGAACTCGCCCTTCAGGATGTGCATGATGCGGTCGGGGATCTCGATCCGGTTGCTGACCGACGAGACGGCGATCGCGTCCGTCGGCCCCAGCACCGCGCCGAGGCAGAAGCAGGCCGCGAGCGGGATGGCCGGCACCAGCTCGTGCACGGCGAACCCGATGACGAAGACCGTGGCGAAGACGAGGCCGAACACCATGAAGACCACCGTCTTGCGGATCTTCCACAGCGCCAGCATGTCCGCCTCCTCCGACTCGCGGAACAGCAGCGGCGCGACGAGCAGCCCCATGAACAGCTCGGGGTTGATCGTCATCCGCGTCTCCAGCGGCGTGAGCGCGATGAGCACGCCGCAGCCGATCTGCACGAGCGGCAGCGGGAATTTCGGGAATGCGCTGTCCAGCAGGTTCGAAAAGACGATGGCAACCACGAGGATCATGATGAAAGTTGTCAATTCCATGGACTATATTTTAGCATAGATCGGGCACGGCTAAAAAACGTTAAAAAGAAGTAAAATGTGCTATTTTATGCACAAAAGTGTTATTTATTCGAAAAAAGTGGTATAATTATTGAGGAAACGCACTATATAATCACGAAGATAAGTTCGATACCACGGGGGGGATCGGCAAAGGGTATGAGAAGGGAACTCTAGGACCATGGTCAGGCAAAACGTTGTTGAGCAAATCTTTGGGCTCAGCGGGATCAATGTATGCGTGCTCGATGACACGGGCAGGCCGTTGTACTCGGCGCCGCCTGCGGAGGCGTTCCCGCAGGAATTCTACCAAAAATGCATGGAGGACTACGCGGGCTACATCCGCACGAAGGAGCACCCGCTGATGATCATCCTCGAGCACGGGCTCTGCGTCGGGATCGCGAAGCTCCGCAACGGGCAGATCCTGTTTTTCGGGCCCGTCCGCAACGTGGAGAACAACGAGGACTCGCTCGCGGCGCTTAGGATCGACGGCTACCCATTCTACGGAAACGAGGACTTCCGCACCGTCCTGCTCAAGGCGCCCGCGATGTACCAGCACAAATTCGCGCAGTCGCTCTCCATCGCCATCCAGCTGCTCGTGGACAAAGTGATCAACGGCGAGGACATCGTGCTGCTCTCGGCGTCCGACAGCCACTGGGACCCGGACGTCTACTCGAAGCTGACGGAGGAGATCTTCTCGACGCGCGAGCAGTTCGACTTCCACACCTCGACGCAGTACGAGATGATGGCCTGCACCGCGATCGAGAACGGCGACCTGGACACGCTCGACAAATTCTACCGCACGCCGATGCAGGGCCGCGTCGGGCAGCTGTCGAACGACTCGCTGCAGCAGGACAAATTCGTCTTCGTCGCGATGATCACGCTCGCGTCCCGCGCCGCGATCAAGGGCGGGCTCGACGAGGAGACCGCGCGCACGATGCTCGACCTCTACTGCCAGCACGTCGACACGCTCTCCAACCCGACCGACATCATGGCGCTCGCCTACAAGATGGGCGTCGACTACTGCACGAAGGTCGCGGAGAACATCGGCAAGGCCCACTACTCCCCGACGATCAAGAAATGCTGCACCTTCATCTCGCACAACCTCCACCGGGAGATCGGCCTCATGGAGCTCGCCGAGCACTGCGCGCTCTCGCCGCACACAGTCTCGAAGAAATTCCGCGAGGAGACCGGCTTCACGATCCCCGACTATATCAATAGAAAGAAAATCGAAGAAGCGATGTACCTCCTGAAGCATTCCGACATGAGCATCTCGGACATCGCGGGCTACCTGCAGTACAGCACGCAGAGCTATTTCACGAAAATCTTCAAGAGCCTGACCGGCCGGACGCCGAAGCAGTACCGCGAATACGCCCCGGAGGAACAGCTGTAAAGAAACCGTAATAAATCTTTTTTTTATAAAAACATTAAAAAATTGAATTGACTTTAGCAAAAACCCGCCTGATAATATAAATATCGTTATTGGTGGGGAGTGCTTTTCGTTGATATTCTTCAATTATCAGGAATGAACCGAGCGCGCATCCCGCATTGTGTTGGCTTTTGTGTTGTTGGGGCATGAATGCCGACTTCGCTATTGTTTGCAGTACAGGGGATTTGAAGATGAATATCGGGAAAAATCGGGGTTCTTTTTCCACACAGCTCGCGAAGGCGCTGACTTTGGTGCTCGCCATCGCGACGGTCGCCGTGTATGTCGTGCCAATCAGCGCGATGGGCACGACGGGGGGCACGGAGACGGGAGCGTCTGGCGCCGCGTCGGCGGCGCCGCAAGGAGAATCATCGGGGGCATCTGGTGCCGGGGATGGAAGCGCTGCGGAGCAGGCTTTGTTCAAAGTACTGTTCAATCTGCCGGAGGGCTACGCCTTTGAAGAGGGGACGGTCAACTCCATCCTTGTGAAGGGAGGGGAGAAAGTCCCTGCGGCAGCGGTGCCTACGGCGCCGGAGCCGAAAGACGGCCTCACCTTCGGGGGCTGGAAGGTCGCCTTGGAGAACGGGGACGTGCAGCTCATCGACCCAGGCAATATCGCGGGCCTCGCGGTCACCGCGGACACCGTCTACACGGCGGTCTATGACACACCGGAAAATATAGCGGCGCTCGCCGAGGGGGGCGCGGGGGACAAATCCGACGCGGACAAGGATGACGCCGCCGGGGAGAAGCCCGCGACCGTGGAGCCGCTCGGGGACGTGGAGCTCCTGAGCGCGAACGCGCTGTGGGATACGATCAAGAAGGTGGCCGTCGGCGGCACGTTCGACGACGGGTCTGGCCGGAAGTGGGTCGTGCTCGCGAAGTCGGCGGACGGCACGCAGGTCACGGCGATCGCCGAGGCGCCTGTGAAGGCCGGCAAATACTACGAAGGCTCGCCGCTGCTGCCGACCGAGGAAGGCGGCTTCTGGAGCGAGAGCGCCGCGCGCAGCTGGGCCGAGGCGTTCTACGCCAGCCTGAAGGCGGACGAGAAGACGAAGGACTTCTACAACCTGATCATCGAGCAGAAGCTCACCACGAAGACCGGCAGCGGGGAGGGGGACACGGAGGACACGACGGACTTCGTCTGGCTGCTGGCAGAGGACGACCCGATCACTGAGGAGAGCGCCGAGCTGCTGGGCATCGGCGAGCCCGGGACGGCGCCGAACACGAACAAATACGACGCGTGGTGGCTGCGCGGCCCGCCGGCGGACGGCGCCGAGGGGCAGGCCGCCGCCATTACATGGGACGGGGGGAAGGCAGCCTACCCGCAGGATCTGAAAGACACGGAGGAGAAGGTCGGCTACCGCCCGGCGGTCACATTGAAGGCCCCGGCCCCGGCGCCGATCACGCCGTTTGGCGTCGTCCTTTTGACCTATGACCTGAACGACGGCGGCGACGGGACCGCGGAGCGCGGGGAGGGCGAGCCCAGCGAGAGCATCGAGGAAGGCGCGCTGCTGAGCACCGCCCCGAGCTGGTCCAAGGAGCCCACGCGCGAAGGCTACACCTTCACGGGCTGGACCCTCGACGCCGAGGGCGAGCAGCCCGCGGACGAGGAAGAGATGCCGGCGGGCGGCGTGACCGTCTACGCGCAGTGGGAGCCGCTTGAAGAAGAGGCCGACACAGGCACGATCCAGGGCACGGTCTTCACGGACACAAACTACGACGGCGTCTGGGACAAGGACGCGGCCGGGAAGGACGCGGAGCCGGCGCTCGGGGGCGCGAAGGTGAAGCTGCTCGACGCGGACGGCAATCTGGTCGCCGAGACGGTGACGGACACGGAGGGGCTGTACGCCTTCTCCGGCCTCGACGCGACGGAAGCGGGCACGGCGTACGATGTCGTCTTCGAGACGCCGTACAAGATCACGATCGCGACGACGGTGTATTATACGGAAACGCGCAACAACGACATCTACGAGCCGTCTTCCGATACGCGCTTCTTCAAGGATGAAGTGGGCGGTTTCTACTATCTGGACAACAACGGCAATGAGCAGTACGACGCCGGCACGGACGCGAAGGCCTCGACCGCCGAGACCAACGAGATGAAGACGTCGGAGGGCTACCCGATCACCCACACCTACGGGCTGACGGTGATGCCCCTCGACGGCGTCAACACGGGCGTCGTGGTCAAGCTCGGCGAGACGGTGACGCTGGACCGCGGCTACAACAAGATCAACGCGGAATTCGTCAACGAGCTCAACTTCCAGAAATACGTGAAGGACTACCTCCGGCACGAGCCGGCGGCCTGGTCGAAGGCGACGCGCGTCACCGAGTTTGACCAGATGCTCGAGTACAAGCTGGAGATGACGATCCCCTCGAACCTCGCGGGGCTCTCCAAGCTGATCATCATGGACGACACGATCCCGGGCCTGGTGCTCGCCAGCGAGGCGCGCGCGAACGAGGGCGACTGGACGGGCCTGCTGAAGCTCGAGATCGGCGACGAGGTCATCACGGCCGACATCGCGGACTTCAACGTGCCCGCGTCGGACACGAACCACAAATTCTCCTATACGTTCGACGCGACGGCCATCGGCGAGCTCCTCGTGGGCCACGAGGGCGAGACGGTCGCGCTGTACATCAAGTGCGAACTCGAGAAGGTGCACAAGGTCTCGGGCGACACGAGCTCGCCGATCATCTGGCCGGAGGTCGTGACGAACCGGGGCCGCGTCTTTATCAACGACAATCCGACGGCCGTGGAGTCGCCGGGGAACACGAACAAGGTCCTGGACCACGACATGATCAACCGCATCGACGCGGAGGGGCCGGTCATCCGGTTCCAGGAGAGCCCACTCGTGATCGAGGTGGAGGACGCCTCGCGGCTCTTGGACTACGAGGACCTGACGGCGATGCTGACGGTCTCCGACGACCGCGACACGCTGCACGAGGACGACCAGCCGAAGATCAACCTCTATGACTACGTCGTGGAGCTGTCGGCGGCGGACTGGAACGACCTGCCCAACGAGATGATCGTCGACGCCGACGGCGAGACGGTGCCGCGGGTGGGGCCGAAGCACTCCGACGTGAGCGCGGTCCCGGTCGGGCTGGAGCCGATCGACGCGAGCGTGCCGGGCGTGTACGCGGTGCGCTACTCGGCCACGGACCAGGACGACCACACGACGACGGTCACGCGGGCGGTCGTGGTGCAGGACGGGCGGTACGTGATCCCTGACGAAAACAGAAACGAAGGGCCCAACGGCGAAGCGTTTGACCCCAACAACGACTACTACGACCCGGCTCACCCGGAATACCACTACCCGGACTACCCGGAGAACGACGATGAATACCCGGACGACGGCGTCATGGACAGCGACGGCGCGATCATCGGCGCCAAGAGTTTCGTGACGAACCAGTCTCTCGTGGACGGCTCGCAGTCGCAGGCGGCGAGCTTCTCCTACGCGGAGGCGTACACGCGCGAGGGCGCGCCGCTCACCGTGAAGTGGACGGCGGTGCCGCAGCTCGGCGGCTCGGGCGCGAACTACGACGCGCTGCCGACGGCGCTCGGCGACTACCCGGTCACGTGGACGGCGGTCGGGTACGAGCAGGCCAAGAACCAGAAGCAGGTCACCGGGACGGTGCTGTCCGACGACTACCACATCGACCCGGGCAACAAGCTGTCGAAATACGCGATCGCCGCGAAAGACTTCACGAAGACGACGACGCAGGCGACGGCGATGATGCGCGAGGCCGGCGGCCTCAACAAGGCGATCACGACGGGCGCGCCGTACGCGCCGGCGGATCACACCTACGACGCGGCGGACGTGAAGACGTTCAAGCTCATCTCGGCTTCGCAGCCGGCAGCCAGCGCCGTCGTGGTCAGCAACGCGGGCTTCAAGGATGAAGAGGGCACCTATGCCCCGATCCAGTTCCGCACGGACAAATACACGTACAACGAGCTCGGCGTCGAGGTGACCGGCAGGGTCACGGACGGCGAGCCGCCGGAGCTGGAGGTTTCGACGCCGGTCGAAATCTGGGTGGGCCTTTCGACGGACAAGCCGGCGAAGGCGATCGACCCGGACGACTGGACGGAGGACGGCCTCTACGACGTCACGGCGACCGACCCCGACGGCGGCGCGGGCGGCACCCCGCTCGACATCACAGACCAGGTGGTCGTGGACGGGCTGCCCGTCGACACCGACAAGGTCGGCCTCTACCCGCTCCATTATTCGGTGGAGGACGAAGCGGGGAACAAGGTTGAGAAAGACAGGCTTGTCGTCGTCAACGACGGCACCTACACCGTCGGCGACGGGCGCGTGCTCGAGGCGCATTCCTTCGTCGTGCTCGTGTCGGAAGTCACGGGGACGGACGCGGAGATCCTGTCGCTGTCCGGCGCGAAGCTCTACAACGGCACGACGGGCGCGCAGATCGGCGCGGACCAGATCAGCGTCGCGGACAACGGCGGCTACACAGACGTCGTCGGCGAGTACTACATCACGATCCGCGGCGTCGACTCGCCGAGCGGCAACGTCGACCGCGAGATCATCGGCAAGGTGGTCGACGCGGACGAGAAGGACGGGCCCCAGCCGGATCCGGAGCCGGGCGACCCGCTCTACTATGTCTATGGCAACAACATCACGTACGACAAGGCCACGCCGGCGCAGACGAACAACGGGATCACGCTCGACCAGATCGCGGGTGCTGTGGCGCCGTACGAAAACGTGATCACGGCGCTGAACGCGCGCGGCAGCAAGGTCAACCCCGACACGTCGATCGACCCGAAGGACGACCCGGCGCTCGTGGAGATCGTGTCGATCACCCCGGCGCTCGGCAGCCCGGTGGCGGTCGGGACCTATGACGTCAAGGTGCGGTCGAAGGACGAGCACTCCGTGTCGATCGACCTGACGATCACGGTCAACGACAGCGGTTCGAACAACCATGTGCCGCAGCTCGGCAACGACATCGACGACAAGGGCACGGAGGACAAGAACGACGACGTCTACGGCATGAAGACGATCGCGGTCGCGGCTTCGAACGCGCCGGGGAACCTGACGGACGCGCAGATCCTCGACGGCATGAAGTCGTGGGACGTGGAGGACGGCGACCTCACGGGCAAGATCGAGATCAAGGCGATCAAGGACGAGGACGGCAACACCGTCACGTCGATCCCGGCCAACAAGGGCGCGGTATACCTCGTGGACTACGAGGTGGTGGACACCGACGAAAACGTTGTGACGAAGACAGGCGTCCTCGTCGTGGACGACGGCACGATCATCTATGACGAAGAATACGTCCTCAAGGCGGAGTCCTTCCTCATCGGCGTGTCGAAGGTGACGCCGACCGACGCGGAGAACCAGATCATCGAGAAGTCGAAGGCGAAGGCCTGGGACGCGAAGAACGGCGGCACGGCGATGCCGATCGTCAGCGACACGGCGGGCTATACGAACGTCGTGGGCGACTACTTCCCGGTCACGCAGGTCTACGGGCACCCGGCCGTGAGCAAGACGATCACGGCGAAGGTGTGGGACGACGTCACGGACGAGATCATCCCGGACGATGAAGAGCCGGATACGAAGGTCACGGATGGCGAGAAATACTCGATCATGGCGACCGACTTCCGCGTGTCGCGCGCCCAGGCGGCGGCGATCGCGGCGAAGTACGCGGAAGACGCTGCGGGCTACAAGCAGGACTTCGTCACCAACGCGGCGGCGCAGGGCTTCCTGCGCGCGACGGGGCTGACGCCGAGCGCGGTCGACCTGAAAGGCACGGTCACGCACACCGGCGGCACGACGGGCGGCCCGGACTCCTTTGAGGACGGGACGCTGGACGGTTCCGCGACGGACTTCGTGAACGGCGCGATCTACGACGCGACGTTCAACGTCGTCGCCGAGCCGGGCACGACGGTCACGATCAAAGTGCTCGTCGACGACCGGAACGCACCGGTGCTGCACGTGCCGGCGCTGAAGAAGGTCGAGCTCGGGGCGGAGATCCCCGAGGGCGCGACGGACGACCAGACGGTCAGCTACCGCCAGGGCGTCTACGCGACGGACGCGGAGGACGGCACGGTGCCGGTCACCTACGACGCGTCGGGCGTCGACACGAGCAAGCCGGGCGTCTACGGCGTCGTCTACACGGCGGAGGACAGCGACGGCAACCGCGTGACGAAGACGGGCTATTTCGCGGTGGACTATGAGATCGACGGCGACTACGCGGTGCGCGCCGTGAACTTCGTGCAGATCGTCGGCAACGTGCCGACCACGGACGGCGGCAAGACCACGGAGATCCTGGAACGCTCGCACGCGGACGCGAAGCATGTCGTGGAGGATTCGGAAGGCAACCGCACGCTGGACAACGCGACGCCGGTCGTGCGCGACAACGGCGGCTATAAGAACGAAGTAGCTGACTACGAGATCAAGATCGGCGCGGGCCCCGACGTGGACAAGCCGCTGGCGGAGATCATCGGCAAGGTCGTCGACAAAGACCATATCAACGACCCGCCGTCCGACACAAACAAGAACGACCCGGACGACACGGCGCACTACTACATCGCGGCGGACGACGCGACGGTGAGCCTTGAAGACGCGCGGGACGGCAAGTACAAGGGCACGACGGGTGCGACCGTCGCCAACCTGTTTGCGGCCTCCTCGCCGCTGGCGTGGAAGATCACGGGCGCGGGCGCGGACAAGACCCAGGCCCTGACGGACGACGACATCATCGTCTCGGAAAACACCTACGCCGACACGATGGGCGCGGGCGACACCTTTGAGGTGACGTTCGAGATCGACGGCGTGGGCGTCTCCGTGACGGTCACCTACACGATCTCGGCGGGCGGCGTGCCGGAGATCGGCTTCATCGAGAACCCGCTCGTCGTCGAGTGGACGGACGACGTGTCGCACGTCCTGACGCAGGACGAGCTCAAGGACGAGCTGCAGGTGCGCGACGACGAGGACACGGACGGCGAATGGGTCACGGAAGGCGATCTGTTCGACGCGGTGACGGCCTCGCCGGAGGGCGGCCAGATCAACACGAAGAACGTCGGCGTCTACCTCGTGGAATACGAGGTCACCGACTCGACGGGCAACACCGCGTCGGAATCGCGGTACGTGGTGGTCGACGACGGCCGCTACGTCATCGAGGACGACGACGAGGACGGCAACAACGACGTGATCATCGGGGCGCGCAATTTCGTGATCCCGACCAACGAGGTGGACGGCACGGAGTCGCAGGTCCGCAGCAAGTCCTACGCCGAGGCGTTCGACGTGCAGGAGCTGAAGCCGCTGTCGGTCAAGCTCGTGCAACTCGACGTCGAAGGCAAGGAGACGGGCGACACCTACAAGGAGCACGCGACGCCGGACATCTACCCGTTCGAATGGAAGACAAACGAGTTCCCGGATGTCATCAAGGGCATCGAGGGCCTCGTGACGCCCCCGGGCTATGTGGATCCGGGCGACAAGGACAGCAAATACGCGCTGTACGCGGCGGACTTCCGCAAGAGCGTGGAGGAAGCGCGGGAGATGCTGAAAAACCTGAACCCCGAGCTCATCAAGGCGGCGAACGCGTTCTCTGTCAAGCTCGCCGACCTGACGAGCGACCCGAACCTCGCGCGCGTCGTCAACAGCGACGGCTTCAAGGACGAGGCGGGCAACTACCCGATCCAGTTCGGCGTGTCGGGCGTGCCCACGAACGAGCTGAAGGTCTCGGTGACGGGCGCGGTCTACCGCGGCGCGCTGCCGATACTCACCGTGGCGACGCCGATCAACGTGCAGATCCACACGAAGAAGGTGCTGGGCGCGGACAACGAGCCGGTCATCGAGGACGGCAACGAGGTCATCTACTACGAGGACTACCGCGTCTCGGCGTATGACGAAGACGACGGCGACCTGCTCGACGGCATCATCACCTCGATCGCCGACAGCAGCATCGACTACGACACGCCGGGGCTCACGTATGTGGTCTACAACGTCTACGATTCCGACGGCAACTGGGCCAAGGCGGAGCGCGTCGTCGTCGTGAACGACGGCTCGTACACGGTCGGCCCGGGCAACGTGCTGAAGGCGGACTCCTTCGTGACGCGCGTCGTGGACGTGAACATGAGCGACCTCGACGGCGACATCCTCGCGAAGTCGGGCGCGAAGCTCTACAACGGCACGACGGCGGCGGCGATCGACGGCGCGAGCGTCTATGACAAGGACGGCTACACGGCGGCCGAGGGCACCTACCCGATCAAGATCGCGGGGCTCGACCCGAAGCAGACGGCGGATGAACCCATCGGCAAGATCCTCAAGGACATCAAAGGCAAGGTCGTGGACGCGGAAGTGATCGACGAGGGGCCGGACGACTACGTGCCGGGCGACCCGCGCTTCTACGTATACGGCAACAACAAGACCTACGATTTGAATAACAGCGCCGACGCGGCGGCGCTCGACGCGCTGACGGACGGCGCCTCCGACGACGACGACATCCTTGTGGCGCTCCACGCGGGCGGTGACAAGGTGGATCCGGACGGGGCGATCACGTCCTCCGACGTGGCCATCGTCAGCGTCGACCCGGCGCTCGCGAAGGCCGTCGGCCAGTACAAGGTCACGGTGAAGAACGCGGATCCGGCGGCGACGGGCGTGCAGGTCGTGCTCCTCATCACGGTGGAGGACAGCACGCCGGGGTCGGAGAACCACTTCCCGACGCTCGATGTGCCTTCGCCCATCGTCGTCCCGTACAACCCGGAGGGCGGCGACGTGCCGCGCGAGACGCTCATCAAGGACGTGGTGGTCGACGACCTCGAGGACAACTACGATGTCCCGAACGTGATCCCGAACCTGACGAAGGACGACGTGGTCCTCGACCCGGACGGCAGCGGCAACGAAGTGACGCCGTCGATCCCGACGGACCAGCCGGACGTCTACCAGGTCACCTACGCGGTCACGGACAGCGACGGCAACACGACGACGAAACAGGCCGCGGTCATCGTCGACGACGGCAGCTTCGTCTACGACGAAAACTACATCCTGCGCGGCAAGTCGTTCATCATCGGCGTCAGCGAGGTGACGGGCGACAAGGCGCAGCTCATCATGGATCGGTCGGAGGCGGACGCCTGGAAGGCGGACGGCTCTGACGCGACGGCCTATGTCGTGGAGACGGCGGGCTTTACGAACGTCAAGGGCGAGTACAGCCCGATCCTCGGCGTCGTCGGCTACGCGCCGCTCACGAAGCAGATCCAGGCGAAGGTCATCGACGACAGCGACGGGCCGGGCGGCGGCGAGTACGACAACGGCATCGTCTATTCGATCCTCGCGTACAATTTCCGCATCTCGGCAAACGAGGCGGCGGCGCTCGCGGACAAATACGGCACGGACGCCTATGCCCAGGGCTTCATCGAGTGGGCGGAGGCGCAGAGCTTCCGGCGCACGGGCAGCTACCTCGTGCCGCAGGGCACGGTGGCGATGGATGACGCGGTGCCGAACGACACCTTCCTCGGCGGGCCTGCCGACTTCAAGGACGGCAACAATACAGAGGGCAGCCCGAACCGCTTCGTGCAGAACAGCTACTTCAAAGTGACCTTCTATGTGGAGGAGGAACCGGCCACGAAGATCGAGATCCGCGCGACGATCTACGATTCGGACGGGCCGAAGCTCACGGTGCCCGCGCTGAAGACGGTGCCGGTCGGAGACGCGTTCCCCGAGGGCGCGTACGCGGACACGACGCCGAGCTATATGCAGGGCGTCATCGCGACCGACGACGAGGACGGCACGCTGCCGGCCGATTCGATCACGCACACCTCGCCGGTGCCGGTGGACGACGCTGACATCACGACGACGCCGGGCCTCTACGAGGTCAGCTACACGGCGGAGGACAGCCAGGGCAACCAGACGACGGCGACCGGCTGGGTGGTCGTCAAGAACGGCAAGACGTGGGACGAGAAGAACGGCTACGTGATCCATGCGCTCGACTTTGTGAAGATCGTCGACGAGGTCACGGGCACGGACGCGGAGATCCTCGAGGCGTCCTACGCGGAGGCGTGGTACATCACGACGGTCACGAGCGGCGACGAGACGCAGAACACGAAGACGGATGTCTCAGACGACCTCGTTGTGACGGACAACGGCGGCTACACGAATGCCGTGAAGGACGACCCGGGCTACCCGATCAAGATTTCGATCGAGGACGAACGCGACGTCGAGAAGCCGGTGGCCAGCATCAACGGCAAGGTCATCGACCGCGACGAGATCGATGAAGGCACAGACGACGATCCGGAGCCTGGCGACGACGCGCACTACGTCGTGGCGGCCAACAACGTGACGCTCGAATACCTCGACGCGCAGAACGGCAAATACCAAGGCACCTCGGACGAGGTGAAGGCGCGGCTCATCGAGGCGGCGGCGGCGGTCGGCTTCAAGATCGACGACAACGGAACGGCGGACTACGATGTCGACGTGTCGGAAAACAAGATCCCGGAGAACCCGGGGATGGGCACCGAGTGGGATGTCACGTTCATCCCGAAGGATGTGACGGGCGTCTCCGTGACGGTCAAGTTTACGATCGACAACGGCGAGAGCCCGGTCATCACGTTCACGCGCTACCCGCTCGTGATCCCGCAGGAGGACTTCTCGCGCATCGTAACGGACGAGGAGCTGAAGGCCGCGCTCGAGGTCACCGACGCGGAGGACTACCCCGAGTGGGTCTCCGACGAAGACGGCCAGGAACAGGATCTGTACAAGACCCTGACGGTCGACCCGTCCGGCCTCATCGACGCGCACAACATCGGCGTCTACAAGGTCAGCTACACGGCGACGGACAGCAACGACAACGAGACGACGGAGTTCCGCCTTGTGGTCATCCAGGACGGCCGCTATGTCATCCCGGGCGACAAAAACAATGACGGCGACAACGACGACCCGGGCGACGACCCGATCATGCCGGATGACTCGATGATCATCGGCGCGCGCAACTTCATCGTGAACCAGAAATACGCGACAGGCACCGCCGACGAGGCGCGCAGCCTGTCCTACGCCGAGGCCTTTGCGAAGGACGGCACGCAGCTGCTCGTGGAGCTGATCGGCCAGGTGCCGACCGGCTACCGGAACCTCGTGATCAACTACCCGGACGAGTACCCGAACGGCGGCTACAGCTTCACGTGGGGCGTGACGGACTATGACGAGACGACGACGATCCGCGGCTGGATCACGGGCAGCGAATACATCGACCCGGACGGCAAGAACAGCCGGTACGCGATCGTGGCGGACGACTTCCGCAAGAAGATCGCCGAGGCCGAGGCGATGGTGAAGTCCGGCGACCTGGACGGCAAGATCATCGAGGCGGCGAGGGCCGGCCTGGTGAAGCTCGTCGACCGGTCGGAGGACGCGTCGCTCATCGTGCGCGACAACGGCGGCTTCCGCGCGGCGAAGGGCTCCTACCCGGTCGTGTTCGCGGCCACCTATGACGCGGACGGCAGGGCGGTGCCTGAGATCTCGACGAAGGTCACGGGCGTCGTCGAAGGCGGCGGCACCGTGCCGATCCTGAGCGTCTCGACGCCGATCGAGGTCGAGGTCGACACAGGCAGGATCATCACTGGATATGACGCGGACGACAACCCGATCTACGAGACCGACGCAGCGTACCAGGAATACAAGGACGCCTACAGGGTCACGGCCTACGACGCGGACGACGGCATCCTCGATTGGACGAGCGCCGCGGTGGGCGCGCCTTACGACAAGACGGAGCCGGGGCTGTACAAGGTCTCCTACGAGACGGAGGACAGCGACGGCAACGTGGCGACGGCGACGCGCATCGTGTGCGTCAACGACGGGCGCTACGTGGTCGGCAAGAGCCGCATCCTCGAGGCCGTGGACTTCGAAGCGAAGAAGAGCGAGGTCACGACGGTCGAGGCCGAGCTCGACGCGGAGATCAAGGCGCGCTCCGGCGCGACGCTCTACGACGGCACGACGGGGCAGGTCATCTCCGACGTGACCGTGGACGACCGCGGCGGCTACCACGCGGAAGAGGGCGAGTACCCGATCGTGATCGGCGGCGTCGACCCGCAGGCGGAAGGCGGCAAGATCACGAAACACATCACGGGCACCGTCATCGACGACGGCGACCAACCGGAGGCCACGTACGAGGTCGAGGCGAAGTCGTTCATCATCGGCGTGACCGAGGTGGACGAGCCGGGCGCGCAGGCGCAGATCCTCGACTACAGCGAGGCGGCGGGCTGGAAGTACAATCCTGACAAGGCGCAGACCGACCCGTACGTGCGCGAGACCGGCGGCTACCACGCGGAGGAGAGGGACTACCATCCGATCATCGGCGTGGTCGTCCACCCGACGACGACGAAGGAGATCACGGCGAAGGTCATCGACGGCACGGAGACGGGCACGAAGGATGACGACGACGACGACGGCGACGAGGACAACGACGACGAAGGGGACGGGCATTACAGCAACGGCGACAGCTACGCGATCCTCGCGTACAATTTCCGCGTCAATGTCGCGGACGCCGACGACATCGCGAGCCTCGCGGCCAGCCCCTACCTCGCGAAGCTCATCGAGCGCTCCGAGGCCGTGAGCTACCTCCGGACGGGCAGCAACCTGCTGCCGGCCGGCACGATCAAGCTGGAGAGCGACGGCGGCTTCAAGGCCGCGAAGGGCTCTTTCAAGGAGGGCGACAAGTTCTACGCGGAGTTCTCCGTGACGGAGGACGAGAGCGCGAAGGTCAAATTCCTGATCCTCGTGAGCGACGGCTCCGCGCCGGTCATCTACGCGGATCCGAAGGTGATCCCGCTCGGGACGCCCGAGGCCGACATCGAGGGGCGCCTCATGCAGGGCGTGACGGCGACCGACAAGGAGGACGGCGACCTGACGAGCGACGTCGAGCTTACGGGCAACACGGTGCCTTTGACGGACGGCAAGGCGGCCACGCCGGGCGACTACGAGGCGACGTACGAGGTGACGGACAGCGACGGCAACACGACGGAGAAGACCGTCAAGGTCACGGTGGACGACGGCGAGACGCCGATCATCACGTTCACGCGTGTGCCGCTCGTGTTCGAGCAGACGCCGAACAATTCAAACTATCTGACGCAGGAGCAGCTGACTGACGCGCTACTCGTCTTCGACACGGAAGACACGGGCGGCGATCAGATCACGGCGGCGGCCTGGAACGCGCTGGATACGAACAGCACCCAGACGGACGTCACGGCGACGCCGGTGACGGGGCAGATCGACCGCGCGAACGTGGGCGTCTACCGCGTGAAATACACGGTGACCGACAGCCACGGCAATACGGCGACCGAGTACCGGCCCGTCGTCATCCAGGACGGCCGTTATATCATCCCGGGCGACAACGACGGCGACGGCGACAACGACGGCGACGGCGACGACCCGATCATGGAAGACGGCAGCTATATCATCGGCGCGCGCGACTTCATCGTGAAGAAGGCGGACGTCGTCGGCGACGAGCCGCAGGCGCGCTCGCTGTCCTACGCGGAAGCGTACGACAAGGACGCGAACCCCGCGCAGGTGAAGCTGTCCGGCGCGGTGCCGGAAGGCTTCCGCAACGCGGTCGTCAACTACGTCGACCCGTACGACAACCCGTACGAGTTCACATGGATCGTGCCGGGCGACAAGAATGGCGGCGAGAAGACGATCAAGGGCTGGGTCACCGACGCGGACGAGCTGGACCCGGGCACCAAGGACAGCCAGTACGCGGTGCTCGCATACAACTTCACGGTCACGGTGGCGGAGGCCGAAGGCATCACGTCGACGGCGCATTTCGTCAGCGCGGCGAAGGCCAGCGTGGTCAAGCTCGTGGACGCGTCGCCGGATGCCACGGTGATCGTGCATGACAAGGGCGGCTTCAAGGCCGTGGAGGGCGCCTACCCGATCAAATTCGGCGCGAAGCCCGACGGCGGGGACATCATCCCCGAGAGCAAGCTGAGCGTGACGATCACGGGCCGGGTCTACGACAAGGGCCTGCCGGAGATCCACGTGCCGGGGCCGATCGAGCTCCCGCTGCAGGCGGAGGGCGCGCCGGCGCTCGACCCGGATGACCCGTCTGACGTGCAGACGATCCTCGTCGGCAAGACGACGACGACGGACGACGACATCACGGCGGACGACAAGGAAGACGGCGACCTGACCGGCCAGATCGAGATCACGGGCCTCACGGACATCAACGGCAAGACGGCCACGGAGATCCCGACGGACGAGCCGGGCCTCTACGTCGCGACGCTCCACGTCGAGGACAGCGACGGCAACCCGGATACGAAGACGGTCGTGGTCGTGATCAACGGGCCGGACGGGCCGTTCATCGTGGACGACGGGCGCATCCTGTATGCGAAGTCGTTCGTGACAAACAAGAAGGACGTGCTCGTGAGCGACCTCGAGGCCGACGTGCTCAACAAGTCGAGCGCGGTGCTCTACGACGGCAAGACCGGCCAGCAGGTCGACGCGCTGTTCGTGACGGAGGAAGGCCTCGGCGGCTACACGAACGAGGTGGACATCTACGACGTCATCGTCAGCGGCTACGGCAAGACGGGCGAGGTGCTCGAGAAGCCGATCACGGCCGAGGTCGTGGACACGGATGTGTTCGAGAAGGAGCCCGACAAGGATGCCGACCCGGATGACCCGGACTACGGCGTGGACGACTACTACGCGTTCGGCAACAACATCGTCGTCTCGCCGGCCGACGTACGCGGGGAAGACCTGAAAGTGAATACGGACGACGACATGTTCGCAACCGACGCGAAGATCATCGAGGCGCTGGAGGCCGGGGCCCGCAAGGCTGACGCGACGACGGGCGCCGTCACGGATGCGAACGCGAAGATCGTGAGCATCACGGGGCCGGACGCCAAGACGTACACGGCCGCGACGTTCCCCGACAAGGTCGGCGTGTACACGGTGGTGATCGCGGACGAGGGTGACAACGTCACGGCGTCGCTCACCATCACGGTGGCGAAGGGCGAGATCCCGGACATCTACACGGACGCGGACCACGACGGGAAGCCCGACGAGACGGACGAAGACGGCGACGGCGTGCTGCTGCCGATCACATTTGACACCGACCCGGACGACAAGGACGGGCTGACGGAAGACGAGATCAAGGAGACCATCGCGGCGAAGGATCCCGAGGACGGCGACCTGACGGACGACATCGAGATCACCGTCATCGACCCGGAGACGGGCGAGGAGATCGACCCGGCCGACATCCCGATGGATGAGGGCGGCGTGTACCAGGTCATCGCGGAGGTCACGGACAGCGACGGCAACAAGGTGACGGACAAGACGGCGCTCATCGTCGACGACGGCACGATCGTCGTGGACAAGGAGTACATCATCTCGGCAGAGTCGTTCATCATCGGCGTCAGCAAGGTCAACGTCGCGGGCGCGAAAGCGCAGATCCTCAAATACTCCAAGGCGAAGGCCTGGACGACGAAGGGCGAGACGGCGACGGCCATCGTCAGCCAGACGGCCGGCTACACGAACGTCGTAGGCGATTACAATCCGGTCATCGGCATCGACGGCTACGCGAAGCTGACGAAGGCTATTATTGCAAAAGTCATCGACGACGTGACGGACAAGGTGATCCCGGGCGACGATCCGGATGATCCGGACGACACGAACGGCCCCGGCGGCCCCGACCAGAAGTACGAGAACGGCGACGACTACGCGATCATCGGCTCGGACTTCCGCATCAGCAAGAAGGATGCGCAGGCGCTGCAGGACAAGATGAATAACAAGACCGACGTGCAGTCCGGCGCCATCGTGCCGCTCGCGATCGGCATCCCGGACTACCTCGAGGAGCTCCTCGAGCGCGCGGCGGTGCAGAGCTTCCTGAAGAAAGACCCGAGCTTCTCGCCGGCCGGCACGATCGTGCTGGAGAGCGTGCTCAGGCAGGACGACGATGTCCCGTTCTCCGAGGCCGAGCTTGAAAACGGCATGATCTTCCTCGCGACGTTCTACGTCCAGGAGGACCCGACGGCGAAGGTGGTCGTGAAGTTTGTCGTGGACAACGGCGAGCCGCCGACGCTCGTGGTGCCAAAGCTGCGCGAGTACGGCATGAACGTGTTCAAGGACAGCAACTACATGGACGGCGTCTACGCGTACGACAACGAGGACGACGACAGCGAGCTCGTGCTCGTCGTCGTGGACAAGATCGTGAAGCCCTCCGTGCCGGGCGACTACGAGGTGTACTACCGCGTGACCGACACGGACGACAATACGGTCGAGGGGCATGGCACGATCCGTGTCCTCGACACGCGGCCGCGCTACACGGTGACCTATTACGCCAACGGCGGCACGGGCACACCGCCCGCGGCACAGACGGTGGTGACCGGCACGACGGTGACCGTCGCGGGCAAGGGCGCGCTCACGCGCAGCGGCTACAGCTTCCTCGGCTGGAACACAAACAGCGGGGCGGCGGCGGCGCAGTACGTGGCGGGCAACAAGATCCTCGTGAACGGCAACATCAACCTCTACGCGATCTGGAAGGCCATACCGCCGGAGGATCCGGACGATCCGGACGACCCAGAGCCGTACAATCCGCCTGGAGGCGGTGGCGGCGGTGGCGGCGGCGGTGGCGGCACCACCACGGTGTACGTGCCGGGGACGACGCGCACGATCGTGCAGACGGTCACGACGCCCGCGCCGGCAGGCAACGGCACGGTGGTGACACCGCCGGAGCCCGTCGAGGAGCCGCCGGTGGAGATCATTGATGATCCTACGCCGATCGCGCCGCCGGAGATGCCGGAGACCAACTGGGCGCTGCTCGACCTGCTGCTGACGATCCTCGCGGCCGCGATGCTGGTGATGCTCATCGTCGCCATCAGCCGCAAGAAGGACGCGAAGCGGAAGCTGGACGGGAAGGAGGCCCTCGGCCTCGTGCTGACGATCCTGCCGACGGCGGCGGCCATCGTCATCCTCCTCATGACGCAGGACTTCTCGGGCAAGATGCAGCTGACCGACCAATACACGCTGGTCTTCCTCCTGCTCGCGGTCGTGGCCGTGATCGGGGCCCTCGTGCCGACGCTCAACCAAAAGCGGGCGAAGGACGAGGAGATCCTGGAAGAAGGCCTGGACGAGTGGGCAGAGGACCCGGTGGAGGCCTAAAGGCCGATAGCTGAGCGGGCAGCAAAGCAGGATATAGCAAAATCGAAAAGGGGACGGCCACGGCCGTCCCCTATTTTGCATCGAGTACGCGAGCTAGCGTGCAATCCGCGAACTCGATTGCGATTTGGTAGTGTAGAGGCGGGTTTTGCTACCGATATTCAATCGAGTACGCGGATTGGCGTGCATACTCGCGAACTCGATGCAAAATCGGTTGGGGAAAACCAGCGCGGGTCATGCGGGCCAGATAATCAACATGTCCGCATTGGCGAATGCTTGCGACATCAACATCCAGACGACGAAGTCGTGGCTGTCCGTGCTCGAGGCGCACTATATGAAAGGCCTTCTGTTTGAAAACATGGTGGTTGCGGAGATCATGAAGCGCCGGCACGGTATCGCATTGACGGGAACACCATGACTATATGCTATACTATCCTATGAAGGTATTAAGAATAGGAGAGGACGATAATGCCCGAAGCAAAAGTGTTTATAACCAACATCACATTCAACGACGGGACTCCGCTTAAGTTGACGCATAACAGTATTGTCGTTTTTACTGGAGCGAATAATTGCGGGAAAAGCCAAGTTTTAAGGGACATAGAGCATCTTATTTCAAAAGAAAACCAGAGCTATGTGATAGCCAAGGAACTCATGGTAGACACAGAGGGTGCTTTGTCAGACGAGTTCTTATCGCAAGGTTTTAATATGGTAGATGGATTTTATCATTGCAAAGGTGCTCTTTGTACAAAAGACAATTTGGATAACATGTGGAATAGCAAGGAACTACAACAACTCCATCAATTGTTTATCAACAGGCTTGATACTAGGCAAAGACTAGGGGCGTCTAAGTCTACAGTGCTTGGGGATCCTTCTGTTATGATACATAGCCCTCTTTATAAAGTATTTCAGGACAATGAGTTTGAGCGTACTATATCAACCCTGTTCAAAGAAGCATTCGATATACCACTCGCTATGAACCGAAGAAACGGCGACAGCATTTCTCTTCATGTTGGAACTGCTCCTGATCGAACAAGTTATACGATGGAACAAGAATTTGAATACTACAAAGAGCTTTCGGCTCTTCCCGTCTTAGACGAGCAAGGGGATGGAATGATTGCTTTTGCAAATATTCTTCTGGATACCTTTAAATCTGAGTATAGCGTCACGCTTATTGATGAACCAGAAGCATTCCTTCATCCTCCACAAGCGAGAATGCTCGGCAAGACTCTCTCTAAAACACACTCAAATGAAAGGCAATTGTTTATCTCGACACACAGTGTAGATTTTCTACAAGGACTGCTTGATGTAAAAAATGAAAATCTAACAATTATACGCATAGAGCGTTCTGGCAATACTAATCCCATACGTAAGCTCGAAAATACTAAGGTACGAGAGCTGTGGAGCAATCCTCTGTTGCGATATTCGAATATATTGAGTGGGCTCTTTCACAAAAAGGTGGTGGTATGTGAGAGCGACTACGATTGCTTGCTGTACCATGCTGTTATGGATTCGATATTTGAAAACAGAAATGAAATATCACCAGACATTCTCTTTGTTCATTGTGGAGGAAAAGGCCGAATGGCAACTGTTGTCGAGGCTCTACGCGCTCTAAGCGTACCCGTTATGGCCATTCCTGATTTTGATATTATTAATAACAAACGCGAATTCCGACCATTGGTTGAAGCTTTTGACATTGTTTGGGACGATCAAATAGACGAGGCAATGAAAACCATCTATGACTGGCTGAATGCGGATGAAAGCAAAAAAGAAGGAATAAAACGAGGCGGTAAATCTGTTTTAGATGGTGATGCGCCTGCTAAGTATGAATTGGTTGAAAGCATATGTGCTCAAGCAGGCCTGTTTATTGTGCCGGTTGGAGAAATGGAGTGTTTTGACAAGACCGTCTATAAGAAGGAGAAGAAGGAATGGGTATATGAAATAATCAGCAGAGAAAATCTATGCGATGATCCGAAGTTGTCAAAGCTTCGCGAGTTTATTCAAGCGGTTATTGATTGCTGAATGATCTGTCCAGATAGAACATATTGAAACAAACAAGAATGAATAAAGAAGAATAATGAACACTGCCATGCCATAAAAAGAGCTCGCTGTATGTGAAGTATTGTGCCGGATGGAGTATAATAGATTCAACATGAGGAGGTGGCCATGCTGACACAGGCGGAAGCTGACAATTTGATTGCGATGTTGAAGACTATCGAAAGACCAACGGCTTTTCGGTTTCCTCTTGCAGGCGAGCAGAAAACCGTGGATGCTGTGTCGGGCGACGGGAGAGAGCGGTTTCTTTTTGATGTCAATCGTTCGCATATCAAACTATCAAAATGCACATACCAAAATCGGTATCGGAAGGATACCGTCTTGCTTCGGTTGGACATCGGAAGGGGCCCGCATAACAATCCTGATGGGTCTTCCGTCGATTGTCCGCATCTCCACATCTACAAAGAGGGGTATGAGGACAGATGGGCGTATGCCCTTCCCGCAGGGTTTACCGCTGACGAGAACCTTATAACGAAATTGATCGAGTTTTTAAAATACTGCAATGTGGAGAATATCGACGCATTGCCCATGCAAGGAGCGATCTAAGATGAAAGAAGGCAGAGATTTTGTCGAGGCGTATTTGAATTGGCTTCGCGAGAAAATCACTTTTGAAAAGGTGGATGATTATACCGAAATCACGACGCCATTTCTGGATAGCCACAATGACTATATACAATTGTATCTGAAGCAGGAGAACGACAGGATTGTGATTTCAGATGATGGTTACACCATTTCGGATTTGATCATGTCTGGGTGCGATTTGACCTCCAAGAGAAGGAAGGACATTCTTCAGGGGATTCTAAATGGGTTTGGCGTCAAGCAAATGGGCAAAGAGCTTGTGGTGGAGGCGAACGAGAAGAACTATCCGCAAAAGAAGCACGCGCTTCTACAGGCGGTGATTTCCGTGGGCGATATGTTTATGCTAGCGCAAAGCCGCGTTTCCAGCGTGTTTCTGGAAGACGTGGAAGTCTATTTCAACCAGAATGATGTGCGGTTTACGCCTTCAGTGCAGTTTACGGGGAAAAGCGGCTTTCAACATACGTACGATTTCGTGATACCCGCTTCAAAACAGAAACCGGAGCGTCTGATACGGGCAATTAATACGCCGACAAGGGAAAAGACAGAGGCGGTTCTGTTTTCGTGGAGCGACACAAGGGATATGCGCAAGAATGATTCCTCCATGTACGTGTTTCTGAATGACAGCGACCAGGCGATTCGCTCGGGCGTTGAAGAAGCATTTTTGCAGTATGCAATCCATCCAATCGTCTGGTCAAAGAGGGAGAAAGCCATATGTGACCTGGCGGCCTGATGAAGGTCGAAGAGGATCTCGCGGGTATTGCTGCTGTTGCTTTCGCCTACGTATTCTGGGGTGGGGTTCCTGCCAGGGGGGCGCCGCATTGTTCGCAGAAGCTGCTGTCCGTTTTGTTGGCGGCGCCGCAGGCTGTGCAGAATTGCCGGGGCTGCGCGGCGCCTTCGCCGAAGAAGTCCGGGGCCGCCGGTTTGGCGAAGGGGCGCGCTTGGGGCCTTGGCGCGCCGGCGTGGGCGGCTTCGCCGGAGAAGGCCGGGGTGGCCGGGGCAGCCCCTGCGCCCAGCGCGATGTAGGGCTTGGCGAACACGGCCACGAACACGGCGGAGAGGATCAGCACGAGCACGGGGACCATCGTGATCGTAAAGGCCATCAGCCCCGAATAATAATCGTTCATCTGCGTGACCTCTGTGCGGACCACGGTCAGGAAGAGGAGGGTGATGACGATGAATGCGATCGGGGTCACCCGCGCGGAAAGTTTCGTGAGCAATCCCGTGAAAGCGCTTTGCAGCAGCAGCACGGCGGCGGCGATCCCGATGAAGAACAGCACAGTGGAAAGCCCGCTGCCCCCCGACAATTCAACAGCGATGATCCTGTCGAACAAGATCAAAGAATAGAAGCCGTTCGCGCCCAGAATCGCCTGTGTCATCACCCACGGGCAAAGCAAGAGCACGATCATCAACGCGCTGTATCCTACCGCCACGATCCAAGGCTGTTTCCCGAAATTGCTATTCATCTCTCCTATCCTCCTTTTTGTGCTTTAGGCCTGCTTGGCGCCGCAGTGGTTGCAAAACGTCGCGGCCTTGCTGATCTGCGCGCCGCACTGCGCGCAAAATTTTGTCTCCCCGGCGGGCTGGCCGCCGGCCGCGGCCTGCGGCTGCTTGGGCGG
Source organism: Eubacteriales Family XIII. Incertae Sedis bacterium (assembly GCA_031272365.1). GTDB lineage: Bacteria > Bacillota > Clostridia > Peptostreptococcales > Anaerovoracaceae > WRFF01. The sequence goes on along the minus strand of JAISTX010000083.1, from coordinate 31,721 downwards.
CATCTTGGACCCGCACGCGCTGCAGAACGTCGCGTCGGCCGGCACCGCCGCGTTGCAGGTCGGGCAGATCTCCAGGCCCTTGAGCAGGTTCAGCTGCTCCTTGTAGCCCGCGATCCGCTCCTTCGCGTGGTCGATCCAGGCCATCGGCTCCTCAAACTTCGGGTCGGCGCTCTGCCGGAAGCCCTCGTAGTAGGCCTTGCCGATTTGCTGGTATACTTGGTCGATCTTCTGCTCCTCTTCGGAGATCAGACCGTTGATGCGCATGGACTCGGTCGTGTCCTTCGTCTTCTGCACGACCGTCTGCCCCGTCTCTGAAATTTTCTTCCCGAGTTCATTGAAAAACGCCATAGCTCAAATCCTTTCTCTCAAGCGATGTAGGACCCCTGGATGGGCGCATCCGGCGTGCGCGGGGACGTTGGCCCATCTGCCTCTCCTGTTTGATGGTGCATGCTGCCGATATGTGTATCATACCGTATTTCGCGGGGCATTTCAACGAAAGCCCCGCGAAGATTCCGGAAAATCGGAGTCAATACCACGAGTACTGGCCGAAGCCGTTGCTTTCCAGCGCCAGCAAGACCCACGCGTCCCCGTTGTAGGCGTAGTCCAGATGGATGGTGGTCTCGTTGGAAGCGGTGTTGCCGTCGGTGCGCTCGTCATTCCAATTTGTGTGCGAGTAGACGATGTCGCTCTTCGTCACGACGAACGTCGCATACGTATCGTAGCCGGGATAGTACTCGCCCTCTTTCAGCTCCTGGCTCGTGACCGTGATGCCTGTCGTGTGGTAGTTTGAATTGTCGTCGCCGATGGTGTCTTTGCGGATGGAATCGTACCAGCTGGTCATATTCTCCAGAGATTCGGCATGGTCCGCCAGCGCCAGGCCCAGGTCGCCGAACGCTTTGCCGTCTCGCAGGCCTTCATAGATCTTCCCGGCGTCTTCCACCGCCCGCTGGTTCAGCATCTGCGCGATTTCCGGCTTGAGCTGGGGCTCACTGTCCGCCGACACCGGACCGTAGTACCCGCCGGTTTCAAAGTCACTTTCCTTCGCGGCGAAGACGGCACTCTCCGTCGTGATGTGATGCGCGCCTTTGAATAGCCGGGGCACGGTATACTCCCTGGAATGCCTGCTGTCCATGCTGTCCGAGGTGGACGACGGCGTCGTGCTGCTATCGCTCACCTCTACGCCGTCGACATACAGAGTCGTCCACACCGGCACGGAGATCGTGACGCCTTCCTCGATATTGTCCGCTGCGGACACGCTGTATTTCCGCAGCCACTTCGCGCCTTCGCCCCCCTTCACGAGCCGGATCTCCTCCGTCTGCGCCTTGTCGCTGCCGGGCGTCAGGTAGGAAACGGTGACTGTTTTCGTGAGGCCGCTGTTTTCGTCCGGGGCGCTTTGGCCATAGCTCATGGGATCCCCGTACTTGGCCACCATCATTGCGTAGCCCGCGTCCTCTGCGGACTGCACCGCCTCTTTCCCGAAGCGCAGCTCGCGTATCTCCGCGTCCCCGTACTTCTCCGACATGCTCGCCGCGAAGGACTGGGCGTTGATGAAATCGTCGCTCTTCACGTCCAGGTATCCATAGGCCTTCTCGTAGTCCTGCGAGGCGATGGCCTTGAAATAATCCTCCGCCGTCTTCTCCGGGCTGCCGAGCCACTGCATCACAGAAATGGCTACAATAACACAGACTGCCGCCGATGCCGCCGTGACCGCGATTTTCACGATCCGCCTTGCCTTCGCTTTGCTGGGTGCCTTCCGGGGCGCCGCATGCATTTCCGCCGCCGCTGCTGCCGGTTGCCCTTGGGGGGCAGCAGCGGCTTCAGTAGGGTTTTGCGCGGCAACCTCCGGCAGCTGGGCCCCGCAGCTCTCGCAAAACTTGCTGGATTCCCGGTTGGCGCCGCCGCAGGCCGGGCAGAACCGTTGCCCGCCGGAGGCCGCCTCGCCGAAGAAATCCGGCACGGCCGCGCTTTTGGCAACCGTGCGCGTGGCGGGCCGGGCGATCTGGCTGTTGCCGGCTTCGCCGTGGAAGGCCGGTACGGCGATGGGCGCGGCCCCCGCCTCCGCGGCGTATTTCTTGGAGAAAGCCGCGAGGAACACGATGGAGAGCACGAGGATCAGCACCGGCGCCGCCGTGAGCGAAACAAGGGAACCCGACCCGGAAAGCAAGTCATCCATCGCAGCGGATACCCCCGCGACCATGATCATGAACAAGAGAGAAATCACGAGGAGCGCGATGGGGGCCAGCTTTGCCGCGAGCCTCCTGAGCCGCCCCGTGAAAACGCTCTGCAGCAGCATTGCGCTGGTGATGATCCCGATGACAAAGAGCAGCGTGAAAAGCACGCCGAACGCAGATGCCTCGGAAGCCCCGGGGACATCAAACATGGACCCGTACCCCCCGGCCATGTTGAACAAAGATTTGAGCGTCAGCAGTGAGAACGACATGCTGAACCCGAATGCCCCCGCGCTCACCCACGGGCAGAGCAGGAAGATGACCATCAACGCGCCGTACGCGGCGGCCACGATCGAGGGTTTTTTTCCGATACTGTTATTCATCTTTCTTTTTTCCTTTCTTTCCTTCTATATAAATAACGATCATTTTTGCCGGACGACGTCTTCGCGCACCCAGCCCGTGAGCGTCTTGCCGCCGTAGTACTGCGCCTGCGTCTTCAAGTCGCGGTACCATTCGGGGATGTCCACCTGCATCCAGAGGTAGCCTTCGCCGTCCCTGGTGGTGACGCCGGTCGCGGTGAGCTCCACGTCCGTTTTCCCGTAGGGGATGTAGCCGATCTTGTTGCCGTCGCCGAGTTTTTTCGGGTCGCCGTTGACGACCGGCTCGCTGCGGATGTACATGCTGTAGCCGTCCTCCGTGTCGATGACGAAGGCCGTGCCGGGCTGGATTTCGTAGGCCGGCTCCTCTTCTGCGGGCTCCGGCTCCTCTGCGGGCTCCGGCGCCCCGGCCGTTTCCGGCTCCGCTGCGGCGGCCTCGGCCGGGGCGGTTTCGTCCGCGGCCGGCGCTTCCTCCACAAGGATCGCCGCGTCCGCGTCGTCTGCCATAGGGCTGCTCTCCGCAGCGACGGCCTTCGTGCCCCTGATCTGTTTCAGCGCCGCGCCGGCGTCCCGGAAGACGTGCGTCTCCATCGCCATGTACAGCGCGATCACCGCCACGGCCGCAAGGACGATGGCGCCCATGACCCGCTTCGTGATGATTTCTTCTCTGCTGTGTTCCATTTCTCTCACTCCTTACCGCAAAAGATCCTCAAGCTGATAGTGCTCCGGGTACATCGCAAGGCACCAAAGCACGAATACCGTGAGCGCGGCCGGCGTGATGAGCACCTGCCGCTGTTGGCCGGATTCGAAATGCGCCACGATCTCGAGGGTGTTCCAGCCGGTCACCACCGCCTCGCTGATCCCGGAATACCAGTTGTCCGTGTGGGCCTGGCCGTTGTTCAGGTACACCCCGAAGTCCGTCACCGTCATGTCGCCGGCATCCAGGCTCCGCCACTGCGCGGCGCTTTCCCGTTCCGCCTTGCGCTTGTTGTAGTAGTTCCTGGCGAGGTTGACGGCGCCCAGGGTGGCCATGATCCCCAAGGTGCCCCTGACGCTCCCCGCAAAGACCGCGCCCGTGTAGTGCTTCGTGTATTCGACGTCCGTTGCGCAGTAGACCATCCGCTGGTAGGGGACGACCGTGATCCGCTTTTCGCTCCGGTCGAACCGGGGCGGGAATGGGACGCGGACCTGCATCCCCGTATAGCCCCCGTTGTGCTGGAAGTCGCGGTATACGTCTTTTGCGAACGTGATCCATTTTTCGCGATCCACGGCCTGCGGCTCCGGCCCGGCGGTCGACTGGGGCCTTGCAATAGCCGCCTGCGGGGTTTCGACCCTTGCGCCGCAGTTGGTGCAAAACGACATATTCTCTTTCAGCCGCGTCCCGCATTTCGTACAGTACAATGGCTTTTGCATCATGGCTGTTCCTCCTGTGAAAACGACGCTTCCATGACGTCCCAGAACAGTTCCAGCGGGATCGGCGAGAGCAGGCAGACCAGCAGGAACCATTCGTAGGGGTTCGGTGTGTACAGCGGCCACATCCTGCACTCCGTGAGGATGCGGTCCGTGTCCCGGACGAAGGCCTGGTAGCGCTTGGCCGGGGTTTCAAAACGCCCGTCGTCCAGCGCGTAGAGCAGGAAGTTGAGCGTGATGAGATCGAAACGGTTGACCGGCTGCTTTTTCAGCCGCAGGTCGCGCAGGCGCTGGCGGCTCAGGCGCTTGCTTCCGAACTGCGCGGCGAGGGTCGACGCGGAGGCCTTTTTTAGGTTGCCGCTCTCGTCGAACAGCGTCTCCGCGTACAGGCACAGCTCCACCTCGGCCTCCGAGACGGGTGCGCCGGCCCCGGCGCCGCCCGCAGCCCGCGCGCCGGCGACGGCCTCCTTGGCCCGCTCGTACAGCGCCTCGAACGTGGCGCTGGCGGTGGCGCTGAAGCCGCCGGGCGTGAAGCCGATCCCGTGCCCCTGCATCAGGTCGATCAGCTCGGCGGGCAGCGAGACCCGGCTGGCCTGGTCCTGCAGCACGCAGGTCCCCTCGAGCGCAAGCTCGGGGCTGGCGGCCGCACCCAGCGCCGCCTCGCACGTCGCCAGGAGGGCCTGCATCCGGCCGAACGGGAGGCTGTTTTTCAGGCAGTACCAATAGATGAGCTCGCGCGGGTCCTTGAAGCAGAAGCTCTGCTCGCCGAGCGCTTTCGTGAGGAAGTCGGAGACCTCCTCCACGGTCATGCGCAGCCCGAAGCCGAGCAGGAAGACGACGGGGCGGCCCACGGAGGCCTGCGTCAGCCAGTTTTTCGCGAGGGCTGCCGGCTTTGCGCTCGTCGGCGTGAAGGACAGCGGCGTGCGGTTTTCCGCGAAGTGGTCGAGGATCTCCCGCTGGAAGCGCTTCGTCTCGATCGCGGAGAAATCGCCCTGCCGGATGATGTGCTCGTAGATATACCGCTTCAGGTGGTCGCCGAAGGAGACGCGCCGCGTCTTCGTGCGGAGCAGGGCGAGCAGGCTCTCCGCGTCCATGGCGACGATTTCGTTTTTGCCGAGCGCCGCGTCCAAGGCCTCCTCGCTGCGGATCGTAAATTCGTAGGTCTTTGAAAAGTCGTACATCGCGGGGCTCCTATCGCGTCAGTTCCGTGTTCACCAGGCAGGCGGCAGTGGAATCGTTTGACCTTCCGTCGGTCATCACCTTGCGTACCCGGATGGTCAACTTCTGTGCGCCATCCACATTTGCGTCGATATGAACCGTGCCGGTCCGAACTGTAAAATCCCGGACGATGGCCACTGGGGCGGGGTCGTCGTCGACCAGTGCTTCAACGAGGAAATAGGCGTCGGACGATGTGCCGGTTGGGACGACGAGATCCGCCGAAAACTGCCGGTACTGCTGCTTCAGATTGAAAACGGCATAGGCGGCTGTGGATTTTTCATACATCTCCTCGATGGTCTTTGCGCTATCAGATCGCCCAACGGGGATGAACTCATGAAAGTCATAGTATTCGTCGCCGAAGGAATCCGTGAGCGGCGCGGTCTTGTACTCATACCGCTGCGAATCGACCAGGAACATGGAGGATAGGAGCGCCGTCGGTGCATTGTCGGGGAAAATGTCTTCATCCGTGGGGCCCAGATCGGCCGCAAGGGCATTGCCCGTATCCACGGCGTCGTCCGCATCCAAAGCGTCGCCCACGAACCCGTCCGGGGCCTTGCCCGTGGCGCTCCCGCCGGCGGGTTCTTCGACCGGCAGCCCGATGTCGCCGATCGGCCCTGAGCCGGCTTCCGCCTCTTCGGCTGCGGGCTTCTCCCCCGCGAAGCCCGGGAGCAGGTCTTCGGCCCAGCCCTGCAGCGTCGGCGACAGGACGGCGCCCGCGCCGAACGCGCAGACGATAGAGACGAGGAAGGCGACGACGACAGGGCGCTTGGACGCGCGCTTTTTCGCGGGCGCCGGCGCGGGCTCGGGCTCGGCCACGGGCTCGGCCGCAGGCGCCTCCTCCGCAACGGCCGCCGCTACCGGTTCCGCCGCAGCCTGCGCCGGAGCCGCCGCCGCTTCCGGGGCCATGGCCGCCGCGCCTCCCCCTTCTGCCGAAAGGGACAGCAGCGCCCGCTTCATGGCGGCGGCGTGCTGGAAGCGCTCCGCCGGGTTGTGCGCGCACGCGGTCAGAATGATGTTGGCCAGAGAGGCGCTCGCGTTGACCGGGCGCGGCAGCGGCGCGCCCGCGATCCGCTTTTCGAAAGCCTCCGCGCGCTCCGTGTGCGAGACATGGCGGGCGTTGGCGTCGAGGAAGGGCAGTCGGTTGTTATTGAGAAGTTTGTACAGGACCAGGCCGAGCGAGTAGATGTCGACGGTCGCGTCGTAGCGCTGCGAGGACTCGATTTCCGGGGCGATGTAGTCGCGGGTGCCCGTCCGCGTCAGCGAGGCGTCGGGGCGGTCCAGCTTGCGCGCGATGCCGAAGTCGCCGACCTTGAAGTCGCCGAAGTCGGTCACGAAGAGGTTCTCCGGCTTGATGTCGCGGTGGATCACGTTGTTTTTTTCGCAGAGCTCGAGCGCGCTGCAGATGTCGATGCCGAGCTTGACGACGTCCGCCTCGGACAGCTCGGCGCCGGCCATGTAGTCGACGAACGAGGTGAGCAGCTCCATGCGGATGAAGAGGCGGTAGCCGATCTGGCCCGGGTCCTCCTGCACGTGGAAGTCCTCGACGCTCACGATGTTGGTCTGGCCTTTCATGGCCTGCATGACCTTGATCTCGCGTTTGTAGTTTTCGACCATCTCGCGGTAGTACTCGCGCACGGCCGCCGTGTCGAAGCCTTCCGAGCGGAGCCGGTTGACTTCGCCCTCGTTTTGCGGGATGCGGATGGCCTTGATCGCGGCGTGCGAGATGATGCCCCCGACCTCGCGGCGCGCGCGGTAGACGCTGCCGAAGGAGCCCTCCCCGATCAGGTCCTCCACTTCCCAGTCCGGCCAGACTGCCTTCAGGTTTTGTATCTCCATGCTCTACCTCCCTGCCTCGCAGACAACCACCGTGATGTTGTCCTTGCCGCCTCTGTCAAACGCCATGGTTGACAGTGCTTCGGCGATGTCCGCGGGCGTCTCGTGTTTGGAAAAAACGGATGCGATTTCTTTGTCGGGGGCCATGTCGGTCAGGCCGTCCGTGCAAAGGAGGAACCGGTCCCCTGGGCGCAGCGCGACCGACCCGGTGTGGGGGCTGAGGAGGAACTCCTCCTCGGGCACCCCGAGGTGCTGCGTCAGGAAGGTGGCGCCGCCCTGGCCGGTGCGCCGGTGGTCTTGGGACAGCTGCTGCAGCTCCCGGCCGCGGTACCGGTAGACGCGGCTGTCGCCGACGTTGCAGTGGTGCGCCGCCCCTCCGGCGAAAACGAGCGCGGCGGCCGTCGACCCCATGGACGCGACCCGGTGCGCCTTTGCGTACGCGCAGACCGCGTCGTTCATGCGCCGCACCGCGTCCCCGAAGGCCCGCCCGGCGCCGCCGCTCGCGTCCGCGTCCGCCAGCATCTGCAGCAGCCGGGGGGCGCAGCCGGCAAACGCCTCTGCGGCGATCCGGGCGGCGGCGTCCCCCTGGCGCTCGCCGCCCATGCCGTCGAAAACGGCGAACGCCTTCGGCTGCGCGCCCCCCGCGCACCAGAACCGGTCCTGGTTCTGCGTCCGCACCCGGCCGGCGCGGCTCACCGCCGCGTGGCCCGGGAAACGCAGGATTTGAGTTGTTGCTTCCATAATCTCTTTCATATTCAAATCATACCGCAGCACGGGAAGGCTGCTGTAACAGCGGTTTTCCCCTCATTCAAGGCTATATTTTCGCGATATCCCCCACTTAGATCAGAAATATCGAATTCATTTTATAATAAATAGATTAGAAAATCAACATTATTTTATAAATTTATCGAATCAGATGCCCCTGATTGTTGAAGTAGTACGTGTGGCCGCCGATCTGCGTCCTGCCGGTCGCGAAGATCCCCTGGCCGCCCCACCAGAAGTAGTAGGTCTTGCCGTTGGAGTGCTTGAACCAGCCCCGGGGCGCGGCGCCGCCCTGCGCCGGGTCGAAGTAGCGCACGTGGCCGTTCACGGTCCGCCAGCCGGACTGCAGGTGCCCCTGGTCGTTGAAGCAGTAGGCGCGCCCGCCGATCTCCGTGAGGCCGGTCGCGAAGACGCCTTTGCCGCCCCACCAGAAGTAGTACTTCTTGCCGTTGGAGTGGACGAACCAGCCCTGCGGGCAGGCGCCGCCCTGCGCCGGGTCGAAGTAGCGCACCGCGCCGCCAATGGTGTGCCAGCCGCGCAGGGCCTCGCCGGCGGCCCCGATGTAGTACCACTTGCCGGCGGCGTCCTTCACCCACTGGTTCTTCACCGACCGCCAGTGCGCGTAGTAGGTCGTGTTGCCGTACGTCCGGTAGGCGGTGGCCGCGCTGACCTTGGTGCCGCCGGCCTTGGCCGTGTACCACCCGAGGAAGGTGCGCCCGGGCTTCGCCTTCACCACCGGCAGCACGCCCAGCGTCTGCCCGTAGGAGATGGTCTTCGTCGTCACGGCAGGCGTCCCGCCGCCGTTCGCGTCGAATGTTATTCTATAAGGATTCAGCTTGTACTGCGCCGTCACCGTCAGGTCCGCCGTGATGTTCGTGATCGGGGCGCTCCAGCCGGTGAAGGTGTAGCCGGCCCGGGCCGGGATCTTCGGCGCGGCCGCGGCCTGGCCCTGGTACACGCACTGCGTGCCGAGCAGCGTGCCGTTGTAGTCCAGGAAGGTGACCGTGTGGTATTTCATCGCCTCCTCGACGGACTTCTTCGCATCGACGAGGCCATAGCCATAATAATTGTCCCTGCCGGGCGCGCCGAGGTCGATGGCGTTGCTCTTGAGGATTTCCGCGATTTTGGCCGAGGGCAGCGACGGGTTCGCCGACATCACGAGCGCCGCGACGCCCGCCACGTAGGGCGACGCCATCGACGAGCCGCTCATGGTGCCATAGCTGCTGCCGAGCACCGTGCTGTAGATGTTCACGCCCGGCGCGGCGATGTCCTTTTTCGCGTTGTGGTCCGAGTGCGGGGAGATCACATTGTTTGCATCTGTCCACGTCACGGCGAGCACGTTGTCGAAGTCGGAGGGATAGTGGGTGTCCGTGCGGTTTGAGTTGCCCCCCGCCGCGACGACGAGGATGCCCGCATTCGTTGCTTTGTCGATGACGTCCTTGAGGATGATGCTGTCGCTGTACGTGCCGAGGCTCATGTTGATGACGCGGCAATCGGATTTGATCGCGTGCAGGATGCCGCGCACGAGGTCGTCTATGGTGCAGCCGTCGGCGTCAAAGACCTTGATCGGGACGATCTCGGCCTTGTTGTTGGAGACGCCCGCGACGCCGATGCGGTTGTTTGTGTTCGCGGCGATGATGCCGGCGACGTGGTTCCCGTGGGACACCGTGCTCGTCTGCCCGGGGTCGATGCTCACGTCCGTGTCGCGCCCCGTGGGGTCGGTCGCGTCAAACATGTACGTCGTGTTGAAGCTCGCGGCAAGGTCGGGATGCCCGATCTGGTAGCCCGTGTCCAGCACGGCCACGCGCGTCTTCGCGGCGCCCGCGGGGAGCAGGTCCCAGGCCTGCGCGATGTTCGTCGCGGCGCTGGTGGCAAGTGCCCACTGCGAAGTGTACATCGGGTCGTTCGGCATGTAGTCCAGCTCGCACCGGAAGTTCCTCTCCGCGTAGGCCACGTTCGGGTCCTGCTCGTAGGCGGCGATCGCCTCGTCGACGTCCCCCATGGTCTCGACGACGACCATCTTCTCGCCGTCGCCGAGCTCCGTCACGCCTAAGGCCTCGTCGCCCAGAAGGCCCATCGTCTCCACGACCAGCTTCTCGTCGCTCTGCGTCTTCATGATGACGAGGATCTCCGACGGCTCGCCGGCGGGCGGCAGGTCCTCCGGGGCTTCCCCGGGGGCGTCCGCCTCCGGCGCGGTTTGCTCTTCGGTCGCTGCGGCCGGGTCGGTCGCTTCCGCCGGTTCCGGCGCTTCCGCTGCGTCTGCTTCCGCTGCTTCCGCCGGCGCCTCGCTTTCGATGGCCTGCGCCTCGTCCGGCGCGGCGGGCGCTTCCTCCCCGGTGGCGGGCCCGCCCCCGCCGTCGGGCGGCGCTTCGTCCCCGGGCTCGGCTGCGGTGGCGGATGCTGCCGCGGGCGGCGTCTCCCCGGCGTGGGCCGTCATAGGCGCCGCCAGCGAGAGCCCCATGCAGGCCGCCAGGATCATGACCAGTAGTTTTTTCATTGTGTTACCTCCTTTTTGTTTGCTACGGTGTTGACTTATGCCCTGAGTCTATGCGCAGCGGGGCCGCCCCCCGTAATCCGCGTTTTCCCCGCGTGGCGGAATGGCTCGAAGAATGACAATATTATCGTCATAATGATAGATTTGATGGCTCTCTTTTTTTATCCTTACTTGGGGTAAGAAAGTATGGAAAACAAGAAAATGCCTGACGAAGAAGCCGTATTGCTGACGGCGGAAGTGTTCAAAGCGCGCGAGCATGCGGACTTTCATACACCTTCCGAATTCGAGAACATCGCCATCGCCGCCATCGAGGCCGGCGACCCGGAGGCGTTGCTGCGATTTTACAAAATGCCGATCAAGGGCAGGCTCGGGAAGCTGTCGCTCAACCCCCTGCAGCAGGAGAAATTCCTCTTCGTGGCCCTGGTCACGCTCGCCTCCCGGGCCGCCATTCGCGGGGGGCTCGACGAGGAGGTGGCGCGCGCGCTGTCGGGCGTCTACTGCCGCCGCGCGGACGCGATGCGCAGCGTGCAGGAGATCCAGGACCTCTCCTACAAGATGGGCATGCATTTCTGCCACATGGTCGCGCGCTCGTCCGGGCGGCCCCAGTACTCGCCCACCATCGAAAGGTGCCGGACCTACATCTCGCAGCACCTGCACAAGGCGATCAGCCTCCCGGAGCTCGCCGGGGTCTCGGGCTTCTCCCCCCATACCATCTCGCGGAAGTTCCGTGCGGAGACCGGGTATTCCATCACGGATTATATCAATCGGAAGAAAATCGAAGAAGCCGCGTCCCTGCTCCGGCATTCCAATATGAGCATTTCGGAGATCGCAAACTACTTGCAATACTGCACGCAGAGCTATTTCACGAAGATTTTCAAGGAAATCACGGGCGTCACGCCGAGGAAGTTCCGGGAGGGCGGCGGCGATATCAAAATTTGAAACTTTTATAAATTATTGAAAGAAAAAGCGGAATAATATTATTTTTTGTCTTTTATTGATATATTTCTGTGCCATATCTGCTGTATTCTATCCTTTAATTATAGAGGGGGGAGTCATTTTAGGGCATTAGGGGGTGCTTATTATGAGGATGGATATAGTTAGCGATACGGGCGATCTGATTGTTTCGATGCCCGTGGCAAATCTGGGGACACTGGATTTCGTGCGGAAGTGCGTCAACGAGAACGCGATTCCCGAGGTGAACGCGCGGATGACGGAGGAGCTTTTCGACGCGCGCGAGCGGTCGGAGTTCCACACGCCGTACAGTTTCGAGCAGCTCGGCATGGAAGCGATCGAGGCCGGCGACGCGGACGCGCTGAAGAAGCTTCTGCGCGCGCCGATCCCGGGCCGGGTCGGGGAGCTGTCCGAGGACTCGCTCCAGCAGGAGAAGTTCCTGTTCGTGGCGCTCGTCACGATGGCGTCGCGCGCGGCGATCCGCGGCGGCGTGGAGGAGGAGGTCGCCCGCACGCTGGCGGACGTGTACTGCCGCCAGGCGGACGGGATGCGCAGCGTGACCGACATCACGGCGCTCTGCTACCGCATGGCGCTGCACTTCTGCAACAAGGTCGCGGAAGGGCTCGGCCAGACGCGGTTCTCGCCGGCCGTCAAGAAATGCTGCACGTATATTTCCTACAATCTCCACAAGGAGATCAGCCTGTCGGACCTCGCGAAGCTCACAGGCGTGTCCTCGCACACGATCTCGAAAAAATTCCGCCTGGAGACGGGCTACTCGGTCAAGGACTACATCGTGCACAAGAAGCTCGAGGAGGCCAAATACCTGCTGAAGTATTCGGACATGAGCCTCTCGGACATCGCAAACTACCTGCAGTTCTGCACGCAGAGCTATTTCACGAAGGTGTTCCGCGAGTTCACGGGCTACACGCCGAAGCAGTACCGCGACGCGGTCCCGGAGGAGCGCAAGCCCCGCTTCCGCCGAGGCGGAAAGGGCGCAAGGGCGATCTGACCCACAAGGAAACACCCAGGGTACAGGGATGCAGACAGGGCGGGGGCGCGAAAGCGCCCCCGTTCAAGCGCGCGGACAAAAAAGGACGGCGATCATTTTGGAGAACCGTACGCGAGTAAACGATTTGCCGCAATCGAAAACACGTTGTTTTCGAGGCGAAAAGATGTTATAACATATATTATATGTTACTGCTTGCAGAAGGAGGAAACCAAGATGCAAGTTTCGCTGTACCTCAATGACAATCTGGCGAAGCGGGTGAGCCGCGCCGCGAAAGAGCGAGGCGTCTCCGTGTCTGGATATATCTCTGAGTCGGTGGAAGCGCGTCTCGGCAGCGAATATTCGCCGGAGTTCATTGCGACCTTGGGGTCGCTCAAGGACGTGGATATCAAAAGGCCTGAACAGCCAAAACTGGAAGGCGGCGCGAAAAGAGAAAAATTGTGATGTATTTCCTCGACACGAATAGCTGCATCTATCTGCTGAAGAACGCGTACCCGGCGCTGACGGCCAAGGTTCTTGCTACAGAACACCAGACAATAAAAATCGCCTCTATCGTCTACGCCGAGCTCCTTGGAGGGGCGCGAGAGAGCAGTGCCCCTGAAAAGAGCCTTGTTGCCGTAAAAAAGTTCGTTTCGCAATTCGAGATCGTGCCGTTTGGGGAAGACGCCGCAGAAAGCTATGGAAGGATTCGTTCGGGCCTTCTTGAAAAAAGACTGAAGTGCGGCGCGAACGACATGATTATAGCGGCTACCGCAATGGCAAGAGGGGGTGTCGTTGTAACAAACAACGAAAAGGACTTTGGAAAGATGCACGGGGTTGCGACCGAAAACTGGGCGAAGCCATAACGGCGGAGACAAAGGGGGGCGGCTACTGCAGAAACTGAAAAACCGTGATCAGCCGCAGGTGGCATTCAGCCTCGGACCGCGTCGAAGTAGATGATGTGCTGGTCCGGGCATATGGCATAGGTGGCGTTCCTGTCCCCCATTTGGTGGTCTCTTTCGAAATCGTAGGAGAAGAACCATTCCTCGCAGCCGAGATCCTTCAGCTCCTGGATGTCCCCCGGCGTATGCCGTACGTCGGCCTCCGACCATTCGAAGGGATCCGTGTATCTCTCGAACGCGGCCGGGTCGAGCACGAGCCAGCCCTCCCAGCGGTAGTCGGTCGGCCCAGGCGGGATGGGTCTCTGGTGGATCGTCTTGTCGGCGTACCATATCTCTTCGATGTCCTGCGAATCGAATCCGATGAGCATGTATTCCTGATCCACGAGATCCAAGATGTCGGCATCCCCCTGCTTGAACTCCAGCGATCCGCCCGCCCTCGTCGAATCGCCCCGCGCGGCATCTTCCCAGCCGATCGTCAGCCAGCCTTCCTTCCTTTCCTCGTGGTACTCGAGCACGGTTTGGATGTCGCACCCCAGCGCTTCCTCCAGCGCGGCCTCCGTTTCCTCGCGGAGCTGGGTGAAAGCCTCGAGGGCGTCCTCGTCCAGCGGGGGGTCTACGTTGATATAGAAGGGGAAGGCCATGCCGAAATCCTCCTGAAGCGTTTTCGGGTCCGGCGCCTCGTTGAGGCGGATGCCGGTTTCCGGGTTGACGAGAGCGGGGACGTCCTCTTCCGGGCCCTCTTGTGCATTGCCGTCTTGGCCGTATCGCATCAGTACGTAGGTCTCCGCCTCAAAGCCCTCCAGTCCCTTCTCGCGGAGGCGCTCTTCCAGGCCCACGATTTCGCGGTAACGCTCGTCCAGCCTCACCTGGATGTATTCGACGACGCCGTCCCGGAGATTCCAACCCTCCGGCGTGGCGGGGTTGTCGGTCACCTGGAGGGTGCGCTCCACCCCGTTTTCATCATGGAAGCGGATCTCGACAGACCCTGCGGGGCCGCTCCTCGGGATGATGCTGAAGCCGGCCGCCTCATAGGAGACGCGGTAGGCGCCTTCCCCGACAGCGTAGTCCATGTAGGAGATGATCGCGGGGTCGACGTTGCCAGCGGATTCGCTATCCGGGCTGGCGCCGCCATCGATTGCGGGGCTCGCCTCCCCGCAGCCGGGCAGCAGCAGCGAGACTGCGAGGAGCAGGGCACAGGCCGGGATCGTTATTCGGTTGAAAGCGGTGACGGGGTTTTTCATGCGTGCGCCTCCTTGTTTCATTATACAGGAAACCCGTCCGCAGCGAGGAATATTACAGCCCAGCGTGTCGGAAGAAAACTCCTACAGGAGTACGCAGCCCGGAATGCCGGACGAGTCACTTCACAGCCCTAATCGCCTCAAAAATTCTGTCGCCGGAACGCTCATCTTGGAAAACGCGAACAGCCTTTTGCCCAGATCCTTGACAGAAGCGCCAATGTGGTAGACGCAGTTGTCGACGATGAGAAACCGGTCGTGTACACCGGAAATAGTCTTTGTAGTCCGAACAAAGAAGCCAATTTGCTTTTCCGCTTCAGCGACACGGTTTTCCAACCTCTCAAAACGTTGTGTGATGGCGTAACCTCGGAGAATGTATTCCTTCAACACATTGGTTGCCCAGATGCGGAAATCAATGCCGCGTTGTGACTTTACACGGTAGCCCACGGAAATAATCATATCCAGGTTGTAGTAGGAAACCTTGCGCTGAACCTTACGACCGCCCTCAATTTGAACCGTCAAAGATTCTTTGACAGTTCGACCGGCTTGCAATTCTCCATCTTTGATAATATTGTTGATATGACGACTGATACTCTGCTTGGATGCAGAAAACAACTCCGCCATCTGGGCTTGCGTCAGCCATACAGTTTCATCGCCAACAATCACCTCAAGGTGCACCGACTCGTCAGGCTGATAAAGTATAATCTCATTTGCGGGTAGAAAGTCGGTCATTTTCAAAATCCTTTCGTTTCATCAATCCCCCCCCTTCGAATAATATACAGAAATACGAACAAAATTTCAAGAACAAATGTAGATAATCCGTGCAAGGCGAGCCCCCTCCCCCTGTATGAGAGACTGGGCTTCGGTGCGACTGGGGATATCGATTGCGGGGCGCGCCTCCCCGCAGCCGGGCGGCAGCAGCGAGGAATATTACAGCCCAGCGCCCCCGTTCAAGCGCGGAATGTCTCCGGCTCGACGATCTGTAGGTATTTCAGGCGCTTGTATATGTTGCGCTCGTAAGCGCTCACGTTTCCTGCCGGGATGCCGAGCGCTTTCGATATATCATGGAAGCTCTTCCCTTTCAGCCGCATCGTGAAAATCTTGTACCGGTTGATTTTGTGCAGCCTGGCGCTGCGGCCGAGCTCTTTCTTCACGATGGACAGGATCCTCTTGCGCTCGGCTTCGTCCGGGTCCTCGCCGAGGATTTCGTCCATAAAGTCCCTTGACCAGACGTGCTCGCCTTGCCCGCCGCCTTCCGCCGCGACGCGTTCGGGGCGGACGCCGACCATGCCCTCGGTGGGCAAGCCCAGCTTCTCGATGGCCGCCCGCTCGAGCTCGATCACCACCCGGGGGGTCGAGCCGATCGCCTCGCCCACCTCGTAGTACGGCTTGCCTTCGAAGCGCAGGGAAAGGCACGCCTTCTCCCTCTCTGTGAGCGTGGGCAAAAGCGAGGCCAGGGCGTCTTCCGGCGCGACGCCTTCCTTGCCGGCGATGGCGAGGACGGCCTCCTTCACGGGGTTTTCGAAAAGGCTCTTGAAATATGCGGCGGCCTTCGACTCGCTGAAATAGAGGCCCTGCCGCGCCTTGCCGGTCTCCTTTTGCAGATCCGGGATGCTCTTCCCGAGGATGGCGCGGCTCGTGAAAACGAAATACCGGCCTTCCGTCACAGCCTTCCTGAACTCCTCCATGACGGAGTCCTGGCTGCGCCCCGTTTTTTCCATGACGCTGTCCAGGGCCTCCTTGCAGGGGTTCTCGCCGCGGCGGGGCTTCGCCCGCCCGCGCATTTGCGCGACCGCCTCCAGTTTGCCTTCCATGAACTGCTTGTACTCGGCCACCCTCGCTTCCTTCCTGATCCGCTCCATCTCCTTGCAGCGGGGGCATTCCAGTCTGAGTATGGACCACGAGGCGGGGTGCTCGAACCCGCACTGGTTGCACCGGACGAGCCAGGCCTTTTGCCCGTTTATGGGCTCGGCCTCCCCGATGACCGTCCTGCCGAGGACGGAGTCCCCCACTTTCACGGCGGGCGACTTCGCCCGGGCGTCGCCGATGCCGACGGGCGAGACGCGGTGGGCGGTGAGCCACCCGTTCAAGGTGCCGAGGTAGGCGTCGATGTCCTTTTCGCCGGAGTCGAGATCGGCCCTGACCTTTTTCTGGAACGACTTGTATTCGTCGAGGAGCCTCGTGTCCCCGAGCTTGTTCGCCACCCAACGCGTGTTCTGGTACCCCCTCAGGTAGGCCCTCACGGCGTATTCGGCGGCCTGTGTTCTTCTTCTTGGCATGTCCCCTCACTTCCTCCTTTCTGCGGAAGACTGACAAATATATTATATATCAATTCAAATATATTGTCAACGAGGAATGGCAAGAATTCCGTCGGCAATGTGTTATAAAAAAAATCTTTAAAATGTAAACATTCTGTTTAAGTATCAAAAATCTATGGTATATTATAATGTAACGGGGGAATCACCCCCTGCGTTTCTCGTTGAGAAAGGATAGAACTATGAGAAAGGTATTGGCGTCTGTCTTAATACTCTGCATAGGACTCTCGATGGTCATAACACCGGTAGCCTCCTATGCGGAGGACGCGCCCGGAGCAGCGGGCGGCGGAGCGGTTATTGGAGCGGGGGATACGGGAACAGGCGGCGACGCGCAGGATCCGGGCACGGGCGCGCCGGGCTTGAACGGCAGGGCGCAGAGAGGGACGGCGGACGGCGCGGCGGCGGCGGATGACCCCTCGGAGGCGGCGGCGGAGGGCGCCGCAGCGGAAGCACCCACGGACGAAACCCCCGCGATAGAAGAGCCGGCGGCGGAAGAGCCGGAGATGGCAGCAGACGAAACCGTGGACAAGGCAGGGGCCCTGTCCGCAGGCGATGACCCGGCGGTGGAGCCGATGGGCGACGAGGTCATCGAGGACGAAGGGGACGACGAAGAACCTTCGGAAATCATCGTTGTTATCAAAGAGGACGACGAGGACGTGATGTTCGCGGAATCCGTCGACGACACGATCAAGAGCATCACGGATCTGGGCGATGGCGAGGAAATGGTCGTCATCTATGTCAAGGGCGACGTCGACGACGCGATCGCTGCGTACGAGAGCGACCCGAACGTCGAGTACGCGGAGCGGAACATCAAGATCGAACTGTCCTATGTGCCGAACGACCCGCAGTACAGCACGCAGTGGGCGCTCGCGCAGGGCGTCTCGACGAACATCGCGCAGGCGTGGGACCTGCTCCCCGCGCGCGCCGGGAAGACGCGGGTGGCCGTCATGGACACCTGCTTCCAGCTGGACCACCCGGACCTCAAGGCAAACTTCAACACCCAGTACAAATACGACGCCACGGCCGTCTCGGGCAGGGACACGGACGTGAGCGCGGACCCGGGCCAGACGGACGGGACGAGCCACGGTTGCCATGTGGCCGGGATCGTCGCGGCAAACTCGAACAACGGCGTCGGTGTCGCGGGCACCTCCAACAACAAGGCGGAGATCGTCCCCATCAAGGTCTTTGACGCGACCGGCTGCCACATCGACGACCTGGTGCGCGGCATCAAATACGCCATCCAGACCAATTGCAAGATCATCAACATGAGCCTCGGGTACTACCCGGCGATCGACGGCGGGGAGAGCCTGACCCTCCGCCGGGTCGTCTACGAAGCGACGAACGCGGGCATCCTCGTCATCGCTTCCGGCGGGAACAAGAACCGCACGGAGCTCAACTACCCATCCGACTACAGCAACGTCCTCGCGGTGACCTGGACGGATTCGAGCGACGTCATATCGCCGCACTCCGACCACAATTCGCGCAAGGACATCGCCGCGCCGGGGGTGTTCATCCAGAGCACGATGTACGGCGGCGGCTACGGCTATATGAGCGGATCCTCGATGTCGTCCCCGTACGTGGCGGGCGTCGCGGCGTTGGTGATGTCCGCGAACCCGTCGCTGCCCGCCTCCAAGGTCGCCGAGATCCTCAAAGGCACCGCGCAGGACCTCGGCGCGCCCGGCCGCGACGACTACTACGGCTACGGCCTCGTCGACGCGAAGAAGGCCGTCGAGGAAGCGCTGAAATACCACGTCGTCACCTTCAAGGACTACAACGGGGCGGTGCTCAGCTCGCAGGTCGTGTACCAGGGCAAAGCCGCCACGGCCCCCGCGAGCCCGCGCCGCGTCGGCTACACCTTCACCGGCTGGAGCACGCCGTTCACGCGCATCACCTCCGACCTGACCGTGACAGCGCAATACAAAGTGAACATCTACACGGTGACCTTCAATAATAATGGCGGCCCCGCGCCGAGCGTGAAGAGCAAGTCGGTGCGTTACGGGCAGGCGCTTGGCACCCTGCCGACCATCGCCTCGAAGCCCGGGCGCACCTTCCTGGGCTGGTACACCGCGGCGTCCGGCGGGACGCAGATCACCGCGTCGACCATCTACAAAGCGGTCGGCAACACGACCTACTACGCGCATTGGAAGATCCTGAAGAACATGTGGATGCAGGACGGCGGCAAATGGTACTACCTCGGCGCGAACGGCACGCCCCTCGTGGGCTGGCAGACGATCGACGGCCAGGTGCGGTATCTCGACCCGGCGCAAGGCGGCGCGGCGCCGCAGGGCTGGTTCACGCATTCCAATGGGAAGCGGTACTACTTCTGGTGGGGCAGCAAAGGCATCTTCGCGACCGGCCTGACGGAGATCGGCGGCCGCGCCTACTACTTCAACAGCCAGGGGCACCTGACATCCGGCTGGCAGAACGTGAACGGGGCCGTGCGGTATTTCGACCCGGCGCAGGGCGGCGCGGCGCCGCAGGGCTGGTTCAAGCACGCGAACGGCAGCACCTACTACTTCTGGTGGGGCGGCAAAGGGATCTTTGCGACCGGCTACCAGAACATAGGCGGCAAAACCTACCACTTCAACAATCAGGGCCATTTGCTGAAGAATTGAATATTTTGAAATAAAATACAATAACAAATTGCGAACATTTACGGAAAATGATAAAATAATGCAGAAAATTATATATTTCTATCATCATTCGGCGTAATCTTTGAGAAATTCGAGGTTGCTGTGGGGCGTGGGGTACAATGAACATCCAACAAATCGAAAAGAGATAGAGCACTGAAAGAGCATCATTTTCCGTATTGCTATCCTGCGAATCTTCGGGTTCCGCGATAGATATGCAGACGTCCGAAGCCTACCCCCCTTTCGGACGTTTGCTATATTTTTGAATAAAGATTTTATTTTGATTAAAATTTAGAATTTGTATTTGAATGACATAAAATTATTTTTATTGATATATTTTTCCTTTTTCCTGTCGTATTCTGTGCAAGATTTATTCTTATAACTTGGGGTAGTTATAGTGGAACCGGGACGGGGGGGTGCCCGGGCAGGGGTATTGGGGAAAAAAATGAATAGCCGAAAAAAAGAAGACCGAGTCCTGAGCAGGGTAGTCCGGCGGAGCGTTGCGTTCCTGCTGGCATTTTTGATGGTGGCGACGCTTTCCGTGCCGCTGGGCGCCGCGGGTGAAGACGAGATACCATCCGCGGGCGACGTGCAGACGCCGCCGCAAGGAGAACAGGGAAGCACCGGGGGTTCCTCCGGGGCAGGGGACTCCTCCGGGTCGGAGGGCGCCTCTGGTTCCGGGCAGCCGCCTGCAGAGGAGCCAGCCGCCGAACCCGAACCGGCGGCCGAGCCTGAGCCGGCCGTGGAGCCGGGGTCTTCCGGGTCTTCTGGGTCTTCCGGATCGTCCGGATCGTCCGGGGCCACGCCGGAAACCGAACCCGCCGTCGACGCGATCGCCGGCGGCATTGTCGTCTTCTCGCCTGCGCCCATTGGTGGCTTCAATATCAACCTCCCGCTCGGCGGCGGCAGCATCGAGTCCACGGACACGGCCAAGATCGTCGTCATCGGCGAAGGCGTGTACCAGGCGTTTCCGACGAGCGGAACCATCACTGTGGCAACAGCTACGACGGCGGTGAAAGACGCGCTGTCCTGGCTCCAAACCAACGGCGGCGGGCAGGACTATGTGCTCTATATCGGAACGAACGTCACCTACGTCAATACCGACTACGCAACGATCCGCACGAGCGGTTTCAAGGATCTCGAAGGCAATGTGGGCACGCTCGTCATCACGGGCAAGAACGAAACGGCCGCGGACGTCCCGGCGACGCCGGTGCCGGCCGCCTCGCTGGCTGACGCGGGTTCGAGAACCTTCGGCGCCGCGGATGCCTGGGACTTCGGGTGCAACATCGTGCTGCGCAATATCGGATACAATTTTGCAAACGCCTATATGAACGGGCATGACCTCACGCTCGGGCACAAAGCCTGGGCGACTTCCGGCACGAACTTCTTCGGCGGCGCGAAGAGCGGCACGCTCGGCTCCGCGGGCAACCCTGTCAACCCCACCATCACCGTCTGGTCGACGGGTGCCGGCTTCAACAGTTACTACGGCGGGATGGACAGCGGCGGCAGCACGATGTACGGCAACCCGACCATCATCGTGGAGAACACGAGCAACATCGATGGCTTTGATGTCTACGGCGGCGGCAAGGGCGCCAGCGCTGCAAACCGCACGACGCTCTACGGCGATGTCACGGTCACGGTGAAGAAAACGGATACGATAGGAAACAACCTCGCCGGTGGTCTGCGCGATTTCTACGGCGCCGGCTATTATTCCAATGTCTACGGCTCCGTCACAAACACGCTCACCGGCCCGGGTGCCTTCTACGGAACCGGCCAGGGATCGGAGTTTTACGGCGGCGCGTACTTCGGCGACGTCGGGACGACGCCGGTCGCGGCCTACCCCGACATGGAGCCGACGCGCCTCGACCAGGGCATGAACGCGACGACCTGGGCGATCAAAAACACCGTGGACACGAGCGATTTTGTCTACGGCAACGTGCTCTTCGCGGGCGGCTGCAAGGAAGGCGGCATCGTCAAGGGCGACATCATCAACGACTACAAGGCCGGCGCCACCCCGACGACGGGCGGCGTCTATGGATACTCCGGCGACGGCGGTGTGCTGACCTATATCGAGAACACCACTTGGGTCAACAACCTCACCTACGACAGCACGGGGCATGTCCAAGGCACCGATGCCGCCATCGCGGCGATCAAGGCCGTGGCGGACTACCAGCACTACGGCAACACGACCAACCTGATCCGGTCCGGCAGCCTGTCCAACGATGCCGGCATCGGGTATTTCCGCGGGTCTTCCTGCGGCGGCTATGTCGAGGGCTCCGCCTATTCGGCCGTCGGCACGGAGGGCACCGTCTACCGGGGCACGCTCCCGGCCATTCCGAACGGCGACCTCGCCTATTGGTACAGCAGCGCCGTCAACAGCCGCGGCAACGAGCCCGCCGGCTACGACATGGTCGGTGCCGGCGGCGCGCAGGATAATGTCGGCGGCGTCATCGCCGGCGGGTACAATTCCTACCTGATCAACGGCAACACCACCCTGTCGATGCGCAACGTCTTTGCGCGCTGGACGTACGGCGGTGTCTTCCTCGGGAACCAGATCGGCGACTCGCGCAATGAGCTGTGGCACGGCTTTGCGGACACGGTCGAGGGCTCCGGCTACGGCGGCCACTACCAGAAGGGCAGCGCCTACGCCTACGTCTACGGCGGCCAGGTCGACTACTTCCTGTCCGGCGGCGGCTGGGACCAGGGCATCATCGATGGCGACGCGATCGTCGAGGTCTTCGACGCGCCGCGCCAGGCATTGGACGGCACCTATATCAGCCGGACCGGCACCGCCGTCGCGACGGCGGATGAGGCCGGCCCCGCCGTCGTCGTCAACTCGTCGATGGGCGGCGACTACGGGCTTGCCGGCTACAGCGAACCGAACTGGGTCAGCGGCAGCACCTATATCACGATCCACGGCGGCGACTTCAGCGGCGTCTCGCGGGCGGGGCAGGCTCGGGGCTTCAGCACGGCGCATTCCAACCACGGGCGCGTTTTCGGGGACGGCAACCTGACGCTCGACTTCCGAGGGAGCAGGAACGGCTTCTATATCGAAAGCGGCGACAGCGTGAGCGCGGGCCGCAGACAGAGTGCCGGCGCGGACATCGAGCTTGGCACGGACGCGAATAATAAAGTGACGCTCAACATCTTCGCGGACGAAAACACCAACCCGAACACGATGAACAACCTCGATATCTTCGGCGACGCGAGCGGTGGCACGGTGACGATTCCGACAGAGAGTTATTTCGGGAAGATCATCATCAACATCAACGCGCCGCACGCGATCGTCGGCAACGTCATCGCGACCAATTATTCGAATATCAAGAACGGGAAGATCGCGAAGGATGTCGAAATCAACCTCGTGTCGGCAGGCACGATGCAGAGCCTGACGTCCATGGGGCGCTGGGGGACGACGACCGCGACACGCGACGATCTGACGAGCGCGATCGCGAAGGCGAGCACGAACAAGGCCGTCATCAACGTCGGGCCGCAGGCGATGGCCGCCTCGCCGTTCTCGGGCGGGGGATTCGAGATCTATACGGACATCAACGGTGACTATTATTCGAAATACTACAACCCGACGGTGCAGGCGCTTGGGCCGATGACGGAGCAGACGACCATCCCGGACGGCAGCCCCTACAACTTCCTGACGAGTTGGGAGAACAATGTCGTGCCGCAGGACACGGCGTTCACGGAGCAGCAGCCGTTCAAGGGCTACGCGGCGCCGATCATCGTCAAGGGCGCGCTCGCAAACTTCACGGAGCTGAACGTGAACCGGCGGCTGCTCGTCGTGGACGGCACGGCTACGGGCGCGACCGTCGTGAACGGCGGCGGCGCGACGGTGTCGAACCACGGCACCACCTATTCGGAGCACGGCAACATCTACCTGCACGGCGGCGACCCGGACAACCAGTGGGACGGCGCGGGCTTCGGCATCTACATACCGGACAGTCAGTCGACCTTCACCGGCTATATGAGCCTCGGGGAGATGTACTCGTTCGGCGGCAGCCCGACATTTGTCCTCGGGCCGGGCGGCAACAAGTCCATCTCGGTCACGGACTACCATGTGGACGAGACACAAGGCGAGGCGCTGATCTGGCTGCGTACGGGCAATGTCACGGCAAACTCGAACATCGGCGGTCCGTCCACCTGGTTCGGGCAGCTGCTCGGCTGGCGCGTGTTCAATTTCAGCCCGGACAAAACCAAGGCGTATAACGTGACGCCGGCCAATTTCCGCGGCGTGAAGATCGGCAGTCCCAATACGACGTATATCGGCGACAACCTCGTGCCGTCGGGTACCGTGGACGGGCTGAACGACGGCTACGCGGTGGCCATCGAAGGCAGCTTCTTCGACTTCTCGGTCATCGACGATTTCGAGGGGGCGAACCCGACAGACGGGAGCTCGCTCGGCTATATCCGCTCGAACATCGAGGGGGCGACGACGACACCGCCGGCCGGCGGCGGCAAGATACTCGTCTACGGCGACTATGACGCCGCCGGCGGGCAGACTTTTGACGGGGAGACCGGCTGGGTCAAGAGCGGCTATTTTGCCATCCCCTCGGCCAATATGCCGGGCGGCAACAGCTATGCCACGGCGCAGATCCCGTACCCGCAGTTCTGGTTCCGGCCCGACCGGGTGACGGGCGAATGGGTGCGCAAGGTCGAGATCGACCGCACGGACAAACAGAACCATGACATCCCGGAGCAGACCGTCGAGGACTATATGGCCGGGGCGATCGACACGCGCACGAAGACGTGGACCTTCCACGACGGACCGCCGGTCGACACGAGCGACGACAACAAGAGCTTCGTGATCCAGGCGGACTTCACCTCGCTCAAGGAGCTGTCGGCGACGGCGGCCTTCGTCACGGAGTCCTATGCGCAGGCGCATGTCGACGATGAGACGGACGCCCAGATCAAGGCGTGGATCTACGGGTGGGGCAGCGGCTCCGACCCGGCGAACAAGATGACGGACGTCAAGGGCCGCCCGTTCCTCACGGACAATATTTCAGTCTCCGAAGCGAAGCAGAAGCTCGGCACCCCGCTCGCGGAAGGGGAGCACTACCGCGAATACAAGGTCACCTACTATACGAACGCGACCGAAACGGGACCCGTGACGCTCACTAAGGAAGTCACGATCTATGTCCTGCCGGACGACGCGGTCATCATCCCGGGCAGAGCGGCGCTTCTCGCCGACGACGCGGACATGGTCGTCGCGCAGGCGAAGCTCATCGACAAGCAGAGCAACCTCACCACGCCGACAGATATGACGGCGATCGACAACTGGACGAACGCCCTTGTCCTCCTCATCGACGACGATCCGGCGAGCAGCACCTACGGCACCGTGGAGAAGGTCTCGCCCGACCTGACAAACAGCGCGACGAAGATCACGGACATCAACACGGCGACCGCGAAGAAGCTCGTGCCGCTCGAGTACGGCATAACGGTCACGCCGCACGGCGGGGCAGCGCAGACGATCAAGAAGGATGTCGACGTGAACATCACGGGCGCCCTGATCGAAGGCACGCTCTTCGTCGACGCAAACAACAACCAGGCCTTTGACACGGGCGAGGCCACGTTCAGCGCCGGCAAGACCGTCAAACTCTATACGCAGGCCGGGGCGCTCGTCGACACGAATACGACGGACGCCGACGGGCATTATACCTTCGGCAGCTTCAACGACACCCAGCTCGTGGACGGCACGACCTACTACGTCGTCTTCCCTGACCTCTCGTCCTACGGCATGACGAATTGCGACGACAGCCGGCGCTCGACGACGATGACGGTCGACTACTCGACCGCGGCCGGCTCGATCTTCACGCGCGACGGCGGCTACGCCTGGCCGGATACGAGCGGCCTGAAATCGTCCTTCACGAAGAAGGTCAAGGACGATCATGGCACGACCGCCACATCGGACGACACGTGGGAGGATGCAATAACAATCACAGACAGCAGCAAGACGTTGGAATACAGATTGCAGTTCACGCTGCCTGCCAGCCTTGCCGGGTACGAGTCCCTCGAAATCAAGGACGTGATGCCGGCGGGGCTCGTGTACGCAGATGCTTCGGATTCGCTCGCCATCACGTACGGCGCCTCCGAGACGGTGCTGAACCTGACGGCGGCGGGCGCGCTCACCGTGTCGGCGGACAAGCGGGTCGTGCAGTACAAGCTCACCGATTTCACGGGGCTGGCCGGGCAGACGGTCAACGTCTATGTCAAGGCGAAGCTTGAAAAGACCGGGACGGCCGGCAATGAGAAATACCCGGATGACGTGGTCAACACGGGCTACCTGATCGTCAACGCGCCGGATGCCAACACGAACAGCGAGCTCGACGTGAGCTCCTCGTCGCAGGATCCGCTGCCGAACGGCACGGGCACCGACAAGAACGGGCTCGACTCGGCGGACGACTCGAGCGCCACCGACCCCGACGCGGAAGTCTTCGACGGCGCAAAGATCGCAGGCACGCTGTGGTACGACACGGGCGCGGGCACGAACGCGGGCAACGGCGCGATGGACGGCGATGAAAGCGGCGTCGGCGCGGGCAAGACGGTCACGCTGTACGCGGCCTCCGACACGACCCTGTCGACGGCGCTCGCGACGGCGGTGACGGACGCGGACGGCAAATTTGTATTCGACAAAAAGACGGACGGGACGGCGATCCCGGCGGGGGCGTATGTCCTCAAATACCCGGCCATCGCGGACTACAGTTTCGTGAAGACGGGCTCTTCGAACGTCGCGGACAACACGGGCAAGAGCAATCAGATCACGCTTGACCTCGACGCAAACCAGAGCAAGGCGGTGAGCGCGGGCTACAAGGTCGCGCAGTTCATCAACCCGAACGATACGGATGCCTTCACGAAGAAGGCGACCTCCGTGACGGGCACGGCGTCGATCGCGACGGACGGCACGACGGGCAAGACGACGGTCACGACGACGGCGCCGCAGACGGACGTCATCACGTACACGATCACCGTGAAGATGCCGGACGACCTGTACCCGTACAGCACGGACACGGGCGCAGGGAACGGCGTGGAGATCCAGGATCTCATGGGCACGGGCCTCGCGCTGGAAGGCGGCGAGGCGGCGGTTTCCGTGAAGGCCGACGGCACGGCGGTCACATCGGGCGTGACGAAGACGTGGACGGCGGGCACGGGCATCCTCTCCGTCGTGATCGCGGGCGGCTACGACGCGGTCATGAAAGGCCTCGAGGGCAAGACGGTCACGATCGAGGTGCCGGCCAAGGTGAAGGCCTCGGGCGGCGTCTACCCGCCCTCGGCCGTAAACGACGCAAAGATCTACCTGAACGGCAGCACTGCGCCGCCCACGGGCGGCGAGATCCCGGCGGACAAGAAGCCGGAGGTGCTCATCAAAGGCAAACTCAGCGGCTACCTGTTCAAAGACGCGAACGGCGACGGCAAATACCTCGCCGGCGACGGCGACACGAAGATCGCGAACAAGACCGTGACGCTCTACGCGGCGTCCGACACGGCGTTCGCGTCGCCGCTCAACACTGCCATAACCGGCGCCGACGGTGCGTTCTCCTTCATCGTGGACGCGGCCGACGGCGGCAGCGCATACGTCATCCGCGCCCCGTCCGCCACCATCGCGATGGCGGGCGACGCGGATGCCGACAAATACGGCTACACGACGAAGCAGGCGCTGACCGTGGCCAACGGCAGCCACGTCGGCAACAACGGCGCGAGCGCCGCGCTGGAAGTGAAGCGCACGGACGGCGGCGCCGATCTCGAGAAAGCGGCGAACGCAGGCTATGCGAAGGTGGAAGTGAACAACGGCACCGGCGGCTTCACGAAGACGCTGGCGAAGGTCGGCACGGAGGCGACGACCGGGCCGATCACGGACGCGGGCGCGGATCTGACCTATGAAATCAAATACGTCATGCCGTCGAACACGGCGGGCTACAACGCCATCGAGATCAAAGACCTCATGGACGCGGGCCTCGTGCTGAAGGATGACAGCGTGACGAACATCGTCGTTTCCGTGGACGGCACGGCCGTCACGGGCGGCACGAAGGCCTACGCGGCCGGCACGGGCACGGACGCGGGCAAGATGGTCGCGTCGTACAAGTTTGCGGACGACTACGACTTCTCCTCGCTCGCCGGCAAGACGATCGTCATGACGGTCACGGCGAAGCTGACGAAGGTCGACGCGGCCGGGACGGCGAACGGCCCCGACCACTGGCCGACGGAGGTGAAAAACACGGGCCGCCTGAGCGTCAACAACAGCCAGGGCCCGGACGACAAGGAGGACACCGAGCAGAACGTCGCGCGCATCTACGGCCAGGCGTTCACGGATACAAACCTCAACGGCGTCAAGGACGGGTCGGAGACGGGCCTCTCCGGCGTGACGGTCACGCTGAAGAAATGGGACGGCAGCGCGTATGTGGCGTACACGCCGCCTACCGTCACGGACGGCCCGGTCGTCAACCCGACGGACATCGGCGGGTATTATATGTTCTATGTGCCCGCCGGCATATACCAGATCGAGTTCCCGACGCCGTTCGGCACGAGCAAGATGGGCATCACGACCTCGGGCAATGGGTACGCGCCGATCTCCGGCGTGGTGTCAGGCATTGAGCTTGACATCGACCCGGATACGGCGGCGGTGCCGCAGACGAAGGAGATCAACGCCGGCTACGGCGCGCCGAAGCAGTCGGTGCTCGATGAGATGGGGGCCTCCTTCGCAAAGAAGATCAAGGACGCGGATGGCACCTCGTGGGTCGCGTCGCGCGACATCACGGACAGCACGACGACGCTGGAGTACAAGATCAAATTTGACCTCCCGGCGGATGTCGCGGACCTGAAGGGCTTCTCTTCCATCGTCATAGAAGACATCATGCCGTACGGCATCACGCTCGCGACGGGCGACGTGGCGGTGGACGCGGACATCTTCGTCGACACGACAGAGATCACGGACGGGACCACGGTGAAGGCTACGGTCACGGACGACAGCGTGGGCAAGACCCGGACGGTCTCGTACACGTTTGACGCGGCGGCGATCAGCACGTGGGCCGGCACGGCCGCGCTGAACGGGAAGGAAGTCTCCATGGTCGTGCGCGCGAAGCTCGAGAAGCTCAGCGCTTCGGGCACGCCGAGCGCATCCGGCGCCTATCCCGCCACGCTGACCAACCACGGCAAGCTGACGGTCAACGGCGGCGCTCCCGTGGTGCCGAACCCCGATCCGGATCCGACCGCGACGGTCAACGACGGCGCGAAGATCACGGGCACGCTGTGGTACGACACGGGCGCGAGCGCGGGCGACGGCGTGAAGGACGGCGATGAGAGCGGTGTCGGCGCGGGCAAGACGGTCACGCTGTACGCGGCCTCCGACCTGACGACGGCCATCGCGACGGCGGTGACGGACGCGGACGGCAAATTTGTACTGAACAAAAAGACGGACGGGACGGTGATCCCGGCGGGCAGCTATGTCCTCAAATACCCGGCGATCGCGGACTACAGCTTCGTGAAGGCGGGCGACTCGAAGGTTGCGGACAACACGGGCAAGACCAACCAGTTCACGCTCGACCTCGACGCCAACCAGAGCAAGATCTCCGACGCGGGCTATGTCGGCGCGGCGTTCTTTGACACAAGCGACCCCGACGCCTTCACGAAGAAAGCCACCTCCGCGACGGGCACGGCGACGATCGCGACGGACGGCACGACGGGCAAGACGACCGTCACGACGACGGCGCCGCAGACGGACGTCATCACCTACACGATCACCGTGAAGATGCCGGCCGATCTGTATCCGTACAGCACGGACGCGACTGCGACGGGCGGCGTGGAGATCCAGGATCTGATGGGCACGGGCCTCGCGCTCGAGGGCGGCACGGCGGCGGTCTCTGTGAAGGCCGACGGCACGGCGCTCACGGCAGGCGTGACGAAGACGTGGACGGCGGGCACAGGCACGCTGTCCGTCGTGATCGCGGGCGGCTACGACGCGGTCATGAAGGGCCTTGAGGGCAAGACGGTCACGATTGAAGTACCCGCCAAGGTGCAGGCCACGGGCGGCGTCTACCCGTCCTCGGCTACAAACGACGCGAAGGTCTACCTCAACGGCAGTACCACGACGCCCCCGGGTGGCGAGATCCCGACCGACAAGAAGCCGGAGGTGCTCATCAAAGGCAAGCTCAGCGGCTACCTGTTCCAGGACGCCAACGGCGACGGCAAATACGCCTCCGGTGACGGCGACCTCA
Source organism: Eubacteriales Family XIII. Incertae Sedis bacterium (assembly GCA_031272365.1). GTDB lineage: Bacteria > Bacillota > Clostridia > Peptostreptococcales > Anaerovoracaceae > WRFF01. The sequence continues at coordinate 2,227 of JAISTX010000083.1, read as the reverse complement.
AGATCGCGGGCAAGGCCGTGACGCTCTACGCGGCGAGCGACACGACGTTCGCGACGGTGATCGCCACGGCGACGACCGCGGCGGACGGCACGTTCAGCTTCATCGTGGACGCGGCCGACGGCGGCAGCTCCTATGTCATCAAGGCGCCGGCGGCGTCCGTCGCGATGGCGGGCGACGCGGACGTGGACAAATACGGCTACACGACGAAGCAAGCGGCCACGGTCGCCAACGGCAGCCACGTCGGCAACAACGGCGCGAGCGCCGCGCTGGAAGTGAAGCGCACGGACGGCGGCGCCGACCTTGCGCGGAGCGCCAACGCCGGCTACGCGAAGGTGGACATCACGGGCGGCGCCGGCGGCTTCACGAAGACGCTGGCGAAGGTCGGCACGGAGGCGACGGACGGCCCGATTACGGACGCGGGCGCGGATCTGACCTATGAGATCAAATACGCCATGCCGTCGAATACGGCGGGCTACAACGCCATCGAGATCCTTGACCTCATGGGCGCGGGCCTCGTGCTGAAGGACGCGGATACGGCGAACATCGCCGTGACCGTGGACGGCACGGCCGTCACGGGCGGCACGAAGGCCTACGCGGCCGGCACGGGCACGGACAGCGGCAAGATGGTCGCCTCGTACAAATTTGCGGACGACTACGACTTCTCGACGCTCGCGGGCAAGACGATCGTCATGACGGTCACGGCGAAGCTGTCGAAGGTCGACGCGGCGGGGACGGCGAACGGCTCCGACCACTGGCCGACGGCGGTGACGAACACGGGGCGCCTGAGCGTGAACAACGGCCAGGGCCCGGACGACAAGGAGGACACCGAGGAGAACGTCGCGCGCATCTACGGCCAGGCGTTTGAGGATGCAAACCGCAGTGGCACGAAGGACGGGTCGGAGACAGGCCTGGCCGGCGTGACGGTCACCCTCAAGAAATGGGACGGCAACGCGTACGTGGCGTACACGCCGCCGACCGTCGCGGGCGAGCCGAATACGAATCCGACGGATATCGGCGGATATTATTCCTTCTACGTGCCCGCTGGCAAATACCAGATCGAGTTCCCGACACCGTTCGGCACGAGCAAGATGGGCATCACGACCTCGGGCGCGGGCTACGCGCCGATCTCGGGCGTCGTGCCGGACATCGAGCTTGACATCGACCCGGATACGGCGGCCGTGCCGCAGACGAAGAAGATCGATGTGGGCTACGGGACGCCGGATCCGGATGTGCTGGACGAGATCAAGAACAGCTTCTCGAAGAAGATCAAGAAAGACACGGCCTACGTGGCCGGCTCCGAGAAGACCGTGACGGATTTCACGGAGACGCTCGAATACAAGATCGGCTTCCCGATCCCGGCAGCGCCGGCGAGCGGGTCGGCGACGTTTGCTGGCTTCGCCTCGATCGAGCTCATCGACGTGATGCAGCAAGGGCTCATGCTCGCGACGGGCGACGTGACGGCGGATGTGGATGTCTATGTGAATGGCACGAAGGTGACGAACGGCACGACCTCCGTCGCGGCGATCACGCAGACCGCCACCACGAAGACCATCACCTATACGATCAGTGCGCAGCAGATCGGGCAGCTCCTGTCCGGGACGCCGGCGGTGACGGGCGAAGTCTACATGATCGTGCGCGCGAAGCTCGAAAAATATGACACGGACAGCGACAGCGCCACGGCGGACGACTGGCCGACCTCGGTCACGAACAAAGGGCGGCTCATCGTCAACGAGGTGGATCCGACGAAGGATCTGCCTGACACGACCGTGGCCGTCGCGGGCCTCCCGCCGGTGATCACGTTCACGGAATACCCGCTCGTGCTGACGCAGTCGGCCACCTCGCAGATCCTGACGGCCGCCGACCTCAAGGCGCAGATGCAGGTGACGGACGACGTGGACAACCCGACGTGGCAGGACACGGACAAGACGGGCGGCGGCGCGGCGCAGACGCTGTGGGACGGCACGACGGCGACGCCGGTGGGCATCACGGAGATCGACCGCCACAACATCGGCGTCTACAAGGTGCGCTACACGGCGACGGATTCCAATGCGAACACCACGACGCGCACGCGTGCGGTCGTCATCACGGACGGGCGCTACATCATAGACGTGACCGACGACGGCGACGACAGCAACGACATCATCATCGGCGCGCGCAACTACGTGGCGAAGTCCTCGACGGTCGACGGCACGGAGTCGCAGGCCAAGTCGCTCTCCTACGCGGAGGC
>JAISTX010000075.1 GCA_031272365.1 Eubacteriales Family XIII. Incertae Sedis bacterium | reverse complement strand
CCCATCCCGCTCAGCGGCGTGAACAGGTAGTAGGTGTTGCCCGCAGTCAGCGCCATGTCCTCTGTGGACCACGTGGCGCCGTCGGCGGACCACTGGCTCGATTTGATCATGGCCTTGGTGGCAGCCGGGGCGTCCGCCGCCATGACGATGGTGGCCACGACGCCGGATCCCGGGGCCGTGTAGCCCACGTTCCAGCAGGCTTCCGAGGAGGCCCCCGCCGGGGCTTCGAGCAGCGGCGCGCCCGTCACGGCCGCCGTCGGCTCCTCGGCTTCCGCCGCTTCCGCTGCCCCGGGCCCCTCCGGATCCCCGGCCGTGTCCGCCGCTTCCACGGCCTCCGTGGCCTCGGGCGCCCCGGCGACGTCCGGCGCTTCGGCGGCCTCTGAAGGCGTATCGGCCTCAGTGGCTTCCGACGCTTCCGACGCCTCCGCCGCTTCCGCCGGCTCCGCCTCCGCCGCAAAAACGGCGGCCGGCAAGAGCGCGGCGACCATCGCGGCTGCGCACAACAAGGCCAGCAAGCGGCGCAAATTGTTATTCTTGATTTTTTGCATAGGACACCTCCATCCAAGTCTTGTGAGAGAAGGAAACGAAAATTTTTGTACCCGTATGTGAAAGCTGTTAGCAGAAGCATACACCACAAGCCCCGGGCTTGTCTGTTCTGTCTACAACACCGGTGAAAAAAATCCCCCCATGGTATACTATCTGTAGTTGCAAGGAGGGCATATGAAACTGATCACTGTGGCGGGGCCGCCGTCTTCGGGGAAAACATCTGTGATACTGCATCTGGCGCACGCGTTGTCCGCGCGCCTGGGCGTCGTCAAATTCGACTGCCTGACCTCGTTCGACGGGGAGCGCTACCAGGACGCGGGCATCCCGGTGCAGACGGGCTTCTCGGGCAAATTCTGCCCCGACCATTTTTTTGTGAACAATATCGAAGGCGGCGTACGCTGGGGCATTGCGCAGCGGCTCGACTACCTCGCCTGCGAGAGCGCGGGGCTGTGCAACCGCTGCTCGCCGCACATCGCGGGCGTGCTGGGCATCTGCGTCGTCGACCATCTGTCCGGCGTGCACACGCCGCGCAAGATCGGCCCCATGCTGCGGCTCGCGGACATCGTCGTCGTGACGAAGGGCGACATCGTCTCCCAGGCCGAGCGCGAGGTCTTCGCGCAGAGCGTCCGCCAGGTCAACGGCCACGCGGCCGTGCTGCCCGTCAACGGCATCACGGGGCAGGGCGCGTTCATGCTCGCCAAGAAGGTGGCCGAGGCGCGGGACATCGTCACGCTCACGGACATGCGGCTGCGCTTCACGACGCCGGCCGCCGCGTGCGCGTACTGCACGGGCGAGACGCGCATCGGCGAGGCCTACCAGATGGGCATGATGCGCAAGATGGACTTCGGCGGGGGCCAGAATGGACAATAACGAAAGGCTGATCCGCGAATTCTTCCGCAACATGAACCTCCCTGTGCCGGACACCGGCCGGCCTCTGACCGAATCGCTCGCGGGCCTCGACCCGGAGTGGCTGGAGGAGTTCGGGCTGACGGCGGGCGAGATCCCCGCGCTGCTCGCGGAATTCCTCGAGACGATGACGCACGAGGACGGCGCGTGCACCGTGCGCTCCCTCACGGTCGTCGGCGGGCACGCGAAAAACGGCGACCCGGAGGACATCCGGCTGCGCCTGGTCCCGGGCGACGTGGTCAGCATCGTGGGGCCGACGGGCTCCGGCAAGAGCCGGCTGCTCGCCGACGTCGAATGCCTCGCGCAGGGCGACACGCCGACGGGCCGGCGCATCCTCATCGACGACGAGCCCGTGGACGACGAGGCGCGGTTTGCGCTCGAGGGCAGGGTCGTCGCGCAGCTCTCGCAAAACATGAATTTCGTCATGGACCTGTCGGTGTCCGAGTTCCTCGAGATGCACGCGCGGAGCCGTTCGGCGCAGGGCAAGGACACGGAGGCCGTCGTGCGCCGGTGCTTCGACAAGGCGCTCGAGCTCGCCGGGGAGCCGTTCTCCTTCGACACGAAGGTGACGCAGCTTTCGGGCGGCCAGTCGCGCGCACTCATGATCGCGGACTGCGCCTATATGAGCGAGTCGCCCATCGTGCTCGTAGACGAGATCGAAAACGCGGGCGTGGACCGCACGGAGGCGATGGCGCTGCTCGCGGGCGCGGAGAAGATCGTTTTGATCTCGACGCACGACCCGCTCCTCGCGCTCAGCGCGGACCGGCGCGTCGTGATCCGGGGCGGCGCGATCGCGGCGGTGCTCGAGCGGTCCAAATCCGAGGACAGCACGCTCACCGAGCTGGAGCATATGGACGAGGCCATCCGGGAGATTCGCACGTCCCTCCGGAAAGGGGAGCGCGTGTATCTGTTATGATAAAATGATGAATACGATGTGGGAACTGTATGATGAATTGATCGAGGGCATCCCGTCCGAATGGAAGGCGGAGCGCATCGTCTGCGGCGTGCGCAACTGCTTTGTGCTGAGCGAGGCCGGCGGCGGGATCAGCCACACGATGTACGGCACCGTCAAGTCCGCGACGTTTCTGGACAAGTACGACGGGATGCCGCTGCGCGACCTTGCCGCCTGCGTGAAGAGCTGGGAGTACGGGGAGGCGAGCCTCGGGCACGCCGCGCTGAACGCGTACTACAATTCCGTGCCGCAGATGACGGCGCTCGGGGTGGAGATTGCCGAGGCCTCGCGCGTCGAGGACCGGAAGGCAGACCCGTTCATCATGGGGCAAAACGACATGCGCGACAAGACCGTCACGATGATCGGGCGCTTCCCCTACGTGGACAAGCTGCTGGCGCCGATCTGCGACCTGCGCGTGATTGCAAAATACCATCCTTTGGATGGCGACTACCCGGAAGAGGCGGCCGAGTACCTGCTGCCGGGCAGCGACTTCGTGTTCCTGCCGAGCTACGCGTTTGTGGAGAAGACGCTGCCGCGCTTCCTGAAGCTGGCGGGGGGCGCCTTCACCACCATCGTCGGCCCGGCCACGACGCTCGCGCCCTCGCTCTTCCGCCACGGCGTCCACGACCTCTCCGGCTTCGTCGTCAAGGACGCGGAAGC
>JAISTX010000044.1 GCA_031272365.1 Eubacteriales Family XIII. Incertae Sedis bacterium | reverse complement strand
TGTTGAATAATTTATTGCTTGATGTTCAAAGTAAAGGAGAGCATTATGAGTGATTCTGTGAAAAAGGTTTTTGACTTCTTGAACGGCAAGACGTTCTACGTGGCGACGGTGGACGGGGGCAAGCCCCGCGTCCGGCCGTTCGGCTTCGTCGCGGTGATCGACGGCAAGCTCTATTTCGGCAACAACCCGGAGAAGCCGTCGTACAAGCAGCTGAAGGCGAACCCGAACATCGAGATCAGCGCGACGTCGGAGGACGGCACCGCCTGGGTCAGGGTCAGCGCCACCGCCGTCTACGACGAGCGGCAGGAGGCCATCGACGCGTCGCTTGCGGCCTACCCGGCGCTGAAGGACATCTACGGCGCCCCAGGCTCGCCGCCGTTCGCCCCGTTCTACCTGAAGGACGCCACGGCGGTGTTTGCCTCCTTCACGGCGCCGCCGGAGACGGTGACGTTCTGACGGCAGCGGCCGGAAGAAAAATCACGGCGAGAGGGGAATGGGGCTTGCAATCCGCGAAAATTCTGTTATAATATAATACATATATGTAAACTATTAATTATAATAGGACAGGCGGATGTACAGGACATTGATCGTCGACGATGAGGAGAAAAACCTGGCCGCGCTGGAAGCCCTGTGCATATGGGGTGAAGCAACCGGTTTTTCGATCGCCGCGAGGGCGCATGACGGAGACGAGGCACTCGATATCCTGCGGGCGGAATCCATTGACCTTGTAATCACCGACATCGGTATGCCCGGCGCGGACGGGATTGACCTGCTGAACCGGATTCGGCAGCAGGATCTCCGTTGCTGCGTGACCTTGTGCAGCGAGCGGGAGGTGTTTGCGTACGCGCGCTGCGGCATCGTGCTCGGCGCCCTCGACTATTTGAAAAAGCCGCTGCGCGAGCCGGACATGCTGTGCCTGCTGCGGCGCGCGCGGGAGGCGATCGAGAGGGGGAAGGGGCAGGCCGCGGCCACCGACATGGGCGGGGACGCCGGCGCGTTCACCTTCCCCGGCGCGCCGGAGCTGATCCGCCGCATCTGCGACTTCGTCCTCACGGAGCCCGAGGCGGAGCTGGGCCTGCAGTCCGTCGCGCGCCGGTTCTCCGTGAACCACACCTACCTGAGCAACCTGTTCAAGCAGAAGACGGGGATCGGCTTCAACGAGTATCTGACGCGCGTCAAGGTCGAGCGCGCCAAATATTATCTCGAAAACACCGACCGGCCGCTCTGGGACATCAGCGAGCAGCTCGGCTTCACGGACCACGACTATTTCAACCGCCTGTTCAAGAAGCACACGGGCCATACGCTGACCGCCTACCGGAAACGGGTGCGCGGGTAGAAATAATTTATTTTTCCAAAAAAATTTCACGGTTGCCCCTTGACAAAGGGTTTTTTTTGTACTATAAAGCATATATAACATATTTATAAAGTATGAAATGGTGTGCGGGCGCCATATGTCTCAACTGGAGAGGGAGAGGATTTTGCAATGGCGCAATACGGGATGTTGATCGATCTTGAACGCTGCACGGGATGCTATTCCTGCGTGGTGTCCTGCAAACAGTATTTCGGGACGCGGCCGGGCGTCGACTACAACCAGGGGGAATTCGTCGAGTGGGGGGAGTACCCGGACGCGCACCGCCGGTATCTCTCGACGATGTGCAACCACTGCGAGGAGCCGCCCTGCATGACGAGCTGCGCATACGGCGCGACGTACAAGGCGCCGGAGGGGCCGGTCCTGACGATCCCGGGGAAGTGCACGGGCTGCGGGGCCTGCGTGACGGCCTGCCCGTACGGGCAAAGGTTCCTCAAGCGGGAGGACGAGACGTATTTCCCGGGGCATCCGATCCCGCCGGAGGAGGCGAGCCGCGTGCGCATCGGCAAGGCGGAGAAATGCACGCTCTGCCAGGACCGCCTCGAGCAGGGGCTCGAGCCCACGTGCGTGGCGCTGTGCCCGGGCAGGTGCCGCATCTTCGGCGACCTGACGGACCCCGAAAGCGAGATCAACTACTACATCAAGCTCTACGGCGCGATCAAGATCGAGGGCACTTCGATGTACTACGTGCTGCCCGAGGGGATGGATCCGGGGCTGCTGCCGCAGGGCTACGACCCGGTGACGAAGCAGCTGGCGCCGACGACGGGCGAGAACGCGCCGAAGCGGAAGACGCCGGACGACCCGGACTACCGGGCGCTCATGGACGGGCTGCTCGCGGCGCGCGACTGGGTGCGCAAAAACGACCGCGAGCGGAAGCCCTCGGTCGGCGGCGAATACAAATACTCGTACTGCTCGCAGTGCAACCATATGCCGAAATGCGGCGTGAAGGCCGTCGTGAAGGACGGGAAGGTCCTGCGGCTCGAGCGGCGCGAGGAGTACGGCAACGAGCTGCTCTGCGCGCTGGGGAACGCGGCGGTGCAGGACCTCTACGCGCCGGACCGCGTGCTCTACCCGCTGCGCCGCACCAACCCGAAGGGGGAGCGCTCCAAGTGGGAGCGGATCTCGTGGGATGAGGCGATCGCGGAGATCGCGGAGAAGCTGAACGGCATCAAGGAGCAATACGGCGCCGAGAAGGTGTTCTTCATGACCGGGGACGCGAAGGAGCCCCGGTCGGCGGTGCAGCGGCTGAGCTACACGTTCGGGTCGCCGCATTTCGGCACGGAGAGCTCGACCTGCTTCAACGCGGCGGAGCTCGCGGTGCGCCTCGTGTTCGGCGTGCAGACGCAGGCGCTCACCTCGCTCGTGCCGGGCCCGGGGCCGGACATCAACGACACGAAGGCGTGCATCATCTGGGCGAACAACCCCGGCACCTCGGCGGCGTTTTCCTACGACAAGCTGAAGACGACCAGGGAGTACGGCAAAATCAAATACATCATCGTCGACCCGCGCGTCACCTCGACGACGGAGAATTTTTCGGACGTGCACCTGCAGATCCGGCCGGGCTCGGACGGGGCGCTCGCGCTCTTTTTCGGGAACTACCTGATCCAGCACGACGCCTACGACAAGGCGTTCATCGCGGAGTGGGCGCACGGCTTCGAGGAGTACAAGGCGCTCGCCCGGGAATACACGCTGGAGCGGACGGCGGGGATCTGCGGCGTGCCCGCGGAAAAACTGCGGGAGGCGGGCGACATCCTCGTGGAGGCCGGGTCCCCGATCGTCATCAAATCCTCGAGCGCCTTCCCGCAGCACGTGAACGGCGTGGACAACTACCGCGCGATGATCCTGCTCGTGGCGCTCACGGGCAGCCTCGACATCGAGGGCGGGCACCTGATCGCCAACGAGCCGCTCGAGATCGATATGTGGGGCGGGTCGTTCCCGTTCGCGCGCGTGCACGAGCTGCTGCCCGCGCTCGACCATATGCGGCTCGACCGCCGGGATTTCCCGATATGGGCGGACACGGACCTGAACGGGAGCTTCCAGTGCAACAAGATCCCGGAGTACGTGAAGGAGGGCAGCCTGCGCGCCGCGGTGCTGTTCGGCGTCAACGCGATGATGTGGCCGCAGTCGCACGAGTACCAGCAGGCGTTCCGGGACATGGAGTTTGTCGTCGCGGCGGACTTCCGCGACAACCCCTGGACGCACGACTACGTCGACATGCTGCTGCCGGCGGCGATGCCGCTCGAGCGCGCGGCCCCGCTCGCGGTCGTGGGGAGGAGGATCTTCCTGCGCGAGCCGGCCGTGGCGCCGGCGGGGGAGGCCCGGAGCGACTACCGCATCGTCTGCGACATCGGCACGGCGCTCGGCTACGGCGACGTCTTCTGGGGCGGCGGCGAGAAGGCCGAGGAAAACTGCCTGCGCGAGGTCCTGCGCACGGCGGGCGGGAAAAGGGAGATCACGCTCGAGGAGCTGCGGGCGGCCTCCCCGGACGGGATCACGATCCCGCTCGAGAAGGGGATCAAGTACAAGAAATGGGAGCTCGGGCTGCTCCGCCCGGACGGCAAGCCGGGCTTCTCCACGCCCACGGGCAAGGTCGAGTTTGCCTCCGAGGTCCTGCGGGAGCACGGCATGGAGCCGCTGCCCCTCTACCGGGAGCCGGAGCACAGCCCCGTCTCCAAGCCGGACCTCGCGAAGAAATACCCGCTCATCATGAACGCCGGCTCGCGGGTGCCCTACTATTGCCACTCGAAGGACCGGGAGCTCCCGTGGCTGCGCCGGTACATGCCGGACCCGACGGTCAGCCTCGGCAAGCGGGACGCGGAAGCGCGCGGCTTGAAGGACGGCGACCTCGTGCGGATCACCTCGCCGGTCAACGAGGAGGGCATCGTCGCGAAGCTGGTCGTCACGAACACCCTCTTCCCGGGCATGATCGACATGCACCACGGCTGGCCGCAGGCGGACGTGAACGAGCTGATCCCCCGGATCTTCGACCCGATCAGCGGCTTCCCGCCGTACAAGGAGGGTCTGTGCCAGATCGAGAAGGCATGAGGCCGGCCGGGATTGTTATTGCAAAAAAAAGAAGAAAGGGGATGCGCGATATGGCGGCAGACACAAATGTAGTTGAAATTTCCACGGCGGGCCTCGGGCTCGTCTACCGGAAGCGGCAGTCCGCACGGCGGGGGGGCGACATCTATTTCCCGGCGCTGAAGGAGGTTGACCTCGAGGTGGGCAAGGGGGAGTTCCTCTCGCTGGTCGGGCCGTCCGGCTGCGGCAAGTCGACGTTCCTGTACATCCTCGCCGGCCTGCACAAGCAGACATCCGGCGCGGCGTACATCGGCGGCGAGGAGATCACGGGGCCGTCGCTCAACCGCGGCATCATCATGCAAGCCTATGCGCTCTTCCCGTGGCGGACGATCCAGAAGAACGTCGAGTTCGGCCTCGAGGTGAAGGGGGTCCCGAAGCCGGAGCGGCAGCGGATCGCGCGGGAGTATATCGAGCTGGTCGGGCTGCAGGAGTTTGCGGACCATTTCCCCTACGAGCTGTCGGGCGGGATGAAGCAGCGCATCGCCATCGCGCGGGCGCTCGCCTACGACCCCGACGTGCTGCTCATGGACGAGCCGTTCGCGGCCGTCGACGAGCAGACGCGCGGCTTCCTGCACGAGGAGCTCCTGCGCATCTGGGAGCGCACGCAGAAGACGATCATCTTCGTCACCCACAGCATCGACGAGGCCGTGCTGCTCTCCGACCGCGTGGCGGTCATGACGCCGAGCCCGGGCACGATCCGCAAGATCGTCGACATCCCGCTGCCGCGCCCGCGGACGAACGCCCTCGTCAACACGGAGGAGTTCCGCAAGGCGCGCAACAAGGTGTGGCAGCTTCTGCAGACGGCGGGCACGGCCACGAAGGAGGTCAAGAAAGAGGACGGGCGCGTCGTGCTGGACACGGTGCTGCAGGAGGAGGTGGTGTTCTGATGAACGACAATGAACGCACGGGTTCCCTGCCGCAGCGGATCTTCGAAAACAGCATCGTCCTCATCATCATCGTCGTCGTATGGCTGTTCGTGCCGCTGTACACGAAGAACCTGTTCCTGCCCTCGCTCTTCTCGATCCTCGAGTCCTTTCGGGACCTCGCGCTGAACGGAGAGCTGTGGCTCGACATCGTCTACAGCCTGCGCATCGTCTTCGCCGGCCTGCTCATCGCGGCGTCGGTGGCGGTCGTGCTCGGCATGCTGCTCGGCCGGTTCGCCCGGCTCGAGCGCTACCTCGACCCGACGCTGCAGATCATGCGCAACACGCCGGTGCTCGCGATCCTGCCGGTCTTCATCCTCTTCCTCGGCATCGGGGACTCGTCGAAGATCGCGATCGTGATCTGGGCGACCTTCTTCCCGACGCTCCTGAACACGATCCAGGGCGCGAAGAACGTCGACGCGAACCTGATCCGCTCGGCGCAGTCGATGGGCATCAGCAGCGGCGGGCTCTTCTTCAAAGTCATCCTGCCGGCCGCGTCGCCCTTCATCCTCGCGGGCTTCCGCCTCAGCGCGGGCGTCGCGATGATCGTGATCGTGGCCGCCGAGATGGTCGGCGCCCAGCACGGGCTCGGCTTCATGATCTTCAACTACCAGCATTCCTACCAAACATCGCGGATGTACGTGGGGATCCTCACGCTCGCCATCATCGGCGTCTTCCTGAACTTCGGCCTCGTCAAGCTGGAAAAGCACCTGACGCGCTGGCAGGAGAAGACGCAGTGAATCAGTCATTTTTTTCTATGAAAAATAAGGAGGGAAAGAAAATGAAAAAAGGTAAAAAGGCAATAACAAAAATAGGCGCGGCGCTGCTGCTCGTGGCGATGCTGGCGTTGACGCTTGCATTCGGCGCCTGCGGCGACACGGACAGCGGCGGCGATGCGGGCGGCGCGTCGGCGGGTTCGTCGGCGGGCGCGTCGGCGGGGGGCTCCTCGGCGGGCGCCACGGCGGAGCTGACGACGATCAAGCTCCCCTGCATCGCGGCCTTCCCGAACAACACGGAGAGCGCGACGATCGGCATCGAGAAGGGCTTCTTCGCGGAGGAAGGCCTTGAGGTCGAGGACGTGGGCCTCGTGGCGGTGCCGCAGTACGTGTCCACGCTCGTGTCCGGCACGGTCGACTTCATCCTCATCATGACGTCCGAGGGCATCGCGGCCATCGACAACGGCGCGGAGATCATCGCGGTCGCGGGCGGCTCCGACACCCCGGACAACGTCAATACGCACATGACCTTCCTCGTGCCGAAGGGCAGCCCGATCAAGACGGCCGAGGACTTCGTCGGCAAGAGCATCGCGACGCCGGCGGCCAACGGCGGCTGCACGGGCGGCTTCCCGCTCGAGTTCATGAAGCAGGCGGGCATCGAGGATCCGATTTCCAAGGTCGAGATGATCACGGTGCCGGAGGAATCCCTCGTCGACACGCTGCTCCAGGGCGGCGCGGACATCGTCGGGACACACCTCGTGCCGCGCGTGGTCGAGGAGCTGTACGGCGACCAGGTGGAGATCGTCTTCACCGACTGGGACATCCTTGAGGACCGCGGCGGCGACATGGACTGGTACGCGACGAAGAAATTTGTCGAGGAGAACCCGGAGACGGTCAAGAAATTTGTGGCGGCCATCGCGAAGACGAACAACTTCATCGACGAGAACCCCGAGGAAGCCGGCGAGATCTACAAGGCGGCGGCGGGCGACATCATCAATGAGAAGCTGTTCAACGTGCGCCACTACGCGCCGGACGGCCTCATCCGCGAGGACCACACGATGCTGTGGGTGGAGCTGTTCAGCGAACCCGGGCAGGTGCAGCAGTTCAAAAACCAGCTGACCTTCGACCAGCTGGCGACGAACGAGTTCAACCCGAACGCATGACCACGACGTTTCTAAAGGCGAAGAAAATACTGGACGGCAGGGGGGGCGCGAAGGACCATGCGGGCATCGTGGTTTCAGGCGGCAGGATCCGGGAGATCCTGCCGTCGGCGCCAGACGGCGCGGAGACCATCGACTACGGCGACGCGACCATCCTGCCGGGCCTGATCAATGCCCACGCCCATATCGACACGCCGCCGGTCCTGAAGACGGTGGAGTGGATCACGGGCGTGGGGAAGGCCGAGCACGTCATCGAGACCGTGCGCAATCTTGAGCAGACGCTCGCCTCCGGCGTGACCTATGTGCGCAATATGGGCAGCCGGGATATGGTCGACCTGGAGGTGAAGGCGGCCGTCGAAAAGGGCCTGGTCCAAGGCCCCGGCATCGTGACCTGCGGCAGGATGCTCTGCATGACCGGGGGGCACGGCAATTTCATCGGCCTGGAATCGGACGGCGTGGACGAGTGCCGCAAACACACGAGGCAGCTTTTGAAGGCGGGCGTGGGCCATGTCAAATTCATGGCGAGCGGCGGGATCCTGACGCCGGGATCCGTCGCCGGCCGCGAGGAGTTCACTTTTGAAGAGGTGGCGGCCATCGTGGACGAGGCCCACAAGGCCGGGCGGAAAACCGCGGTGCACGCCTCCGGCACGCCGAACGTCCTCAAGGCGCTGAAGGCCGGGACGGATTCGGTGGAGCACGGATACGACATCGACGACGCCTGCCGCGAGCTCATGGTGAAGCAGGGGACATACTTGGTCCCCACGCTCGCGCCGGCTTGGTTTTTCGTCCAATACGGACGTGAGGCGGGCATCCCCGCCTATATCTTTGAAGACAGGGGCGAGTCCTCGCTCGAGCTGCAGCGCGAGAGCTTCCGCAAGGCCGTGGAGGCCGGCGTCCGCATCGCGACCGGCTCCGACGCCGGGACGCCGTTCAACGGGCACGGATCGCTGGCGGTCGAAATCCGCTTGATGGTGGAGGCCGGCATGCGCCCCTCTGACGCGATCGTCGCGAGCACGTGGGGCGGCGCGGATCTGCTGGGGATCGGCAAGGACCTCGGGTCGATCGAAGCCGGGAAGGCAGCGGATCTGCTGGTCGTCGACGGGGACCCCCTGGAAAATATCAGCGTACTGGAGAAACCGTTAGGAGTATGGAAAGATGGGAAGAAAATATTTTGACGCGGGCAATACCGACTATACGAAACAGCTCAGCGAATACGCAGTAGGCCTGCGCTACGAGGGCCTGCCGGGCGAGGTCGTCGAGCGCGCGAAGCTCATGACGCTGCATACGGTCGGCGTGTCGCTCGCGGCGGCGCAGGTGCCTTTGACGGAAAGGGCGGTCAAGACCGGGCTGCGCCTGAACGGCGGGGAGGGCGGCAAGGCGACGTCGTGGGTCGGGGGGCAGAAGCTCAGCGCCGCGTCCGCCGCCTTCGTCAACGGCACGGTGTCGGACATGCTCGACTGGGAGGACTGCTCCTGGGCGGGGCACCCGAGCGCGGGGACCTTCCCGGCGGCGGTCGCGCTCGCGGAGGAGCTCGGCCTGGACGGAAAAAAATACATCGAGGGCGTCGTCGCGGGCCTGGAGGTCTACGCGCGCGTCGCGATGTCGGTGCAGCCGCCGCGCGACTTCAACCACAACAAAGGCTGGGGCCTGACCTCCTGGCAGATCTACGCGTCCGCCGCCGCGGCGGCGAAGCTGCTCGGCCTGGACGCGGGGAAGACGAACCAGGCGTACGGGCTCGCGGCGCTCTACACGAGCATCCCGACCAACCTCACGCAGGCGACGATGTCGGACGCGTACCACTACGAGAACGGGCAGAACGCACTGTCCGGCGTGCTCGCGGGGTACAACGCCGAGCTCGGCATCGAGAACCTCACGGACGCCTTCGACATCCCCTACGCCTACGCGGAGCAGCTGACGAGCGAGCCGAAGCGGGATTGGGTCGTCAAGGATCTTGACCAATTTTTATTATTGAAAATACTGATCAAGCACTGGCCGGCGAATATGTGGGTGCAGACGCCCGTCGAGATCGCGGTCGAGCTCGCGCAGCAGCACGCGATCCGGCCGGAGGACATCGAGGAGATCGTCGTCGACCCGCCGACGCAGTTCCGGATGCACTACTACCCCGAGGGGTTCTCGTCGCTCATGGAAGCGCAGTTTTCCAACCCGTTCGTGATCGCCTCGGCGCTCTACGACCCCGTGCCGGGCGCGCAGTGGTACGACAAGGAGCGGCTGTCCGACCCGAAGATCCTCGCGCTCGCCGCGAAGGTGAAGCCCGGGCCGTCGGAGGAGCACACGCTCATGGGGTCGTTCAACCTCTACGTCGACGGGAAGTTCCCGGAGAAGACCGTGACCATCACGCTGAAGGACGGCACGCGGTACACCGGCGTGAAGGCCGGGCACAAGGGGCACCCCGACGACATGCTGACGCGCGAGGAGTTTTGCGGCCTGTTCCGGCTCAACGCGGGCAAGGTCTTCGGGGAGGCACGCGTCGAGCAGATCATCGACTTCGTGCTGGACGTGGAAAACCGGAACTTCGCGGACTTCGGCGCGCTGCTCGCGCCGGGCCGGTGAGGGCGCGCCGATGAAGAAGGTGGCGATCCTCGGCGCCGGCGGCACCGGGCTGTTCATGGCGGCCGACCAGATGCTGGGCGGCAACGAAGTGCGGCTCTGGGAAGACCGCTCGAACCCGAAGTGGAAGAACATCGAGGACGTCCGCGCCCGCGGCGGCATCGAGCTGACGGGGAACGCCGCCACGGGCTTCGCCAAGGCGCCGCTCCTGACGCAGAACCTGGCGGAGGCCGTGGCGGGCGCGGACGCCATCCTCATCTCCGCCGTCACGCAGCAGCACGCGGCCATCGCCTGGCAGCTCGCGCCGCTGCTCAAGGACGGCCAGGCGGTGTGCTTCTCGGCGGGCAATTCCTCCTCGATCGTGCTGCGGGGCCTGCTCCCGAGGCGCCCGGATGTCGTGGTCGGCGAGATGTCGGGCAACGTCTACCCGGCCCGGCTCATAGGCCCGGCGAAGCTCGTCAGCGCCTTCGCCTACAAGCCGAAGGCCGTCGCCGCCTTCCCGGGGAAGGACACGGCCCGCCTCATCGAGGCCTTCGCGGGCGTCTACGCGTTCGTGCCGGAGGTGAACGTGCTCGCGGCGCTCCTCAACTCGCCGAACATCGTCGGCCACCTCGCCGGCTCGCTGCTGAACGCGGGCGGGATCGACCGCAACCCGGGCTTCCTGCTCTACACGGACGGCATGTCCGAGAGCATCTTCCGCGTGGCGGAGGCGGTGGAGGCGGAGAAGCTGCGCGTGATGGAGCGCATGGGCTACGCCGCTGTGCGGCACGCGCCGATGCTGCGCAAGGTCGGCGACTACGGGGACTACCCGGAGCTGGACATCTTCCGGACGCTTGCCGGGCCGTCCTCGATGACGCACCGCTACGTGGACGAGGACGCGTCCTTCGGGCAGCGCATCCTGCTCTCGCTCGCGGACACGATCGGCGAGGGGGCGCCCGCCACGCGCGCGCTCCTGCTTCTCGCGGGCATCGTGAACCGGCGCGACTACCTCGCGGAGGGCATGACGCTGGAGCGCCTCGGGATCACCGGGCGGACGCCGGAGGCCATCAACGCCTACCTCGAGGAAGGGGGGGGCGCGTGATGTACTACGGCTGGCGGAAGACGATCGGGCTGCTCATCCCCTCGACGGGCAACGCCCCCGAAGTGGAATTCCACCGCTACGCGCCCGAGGGCGTCGCGGTCACGTCGCAGCACGTCCTCTTCGAATGCGTGGACGAGAAGGGGCTGCGCGAGATGGGCGCGCGCCTCGAGGACGCGGCCCGGATCCTCGCGACCGGCGAGCCGGACATCTTCCTCTTCGCCTGCACGATGGGCAGCCTCGTCGGCGGCGTCGGCTACGACGAGGGGATCTGCGGCCGCCTCGAGAAGGCGACGGGGATCCCCACGATCACGACATCGACCGCCGTGCGCGCGGCCCTCGCCCGGCTGAAGCCGAAGCAGCTGGCCGTCGTCACGCCGTACTCGGCGGAGATGAACGCCATCGAGAAGCGGTTCCTCGAGGCCCACGGCTTCCCGGTCCTGTCCATCGAGGGCCTGGGTGCGGTGGACCCGCGCGTGATGCCGAAGACGACGGCGAACGCGATGTACCGCCTCGCGGGGGAAACCCTGCGCGGGCAGGGGGCGGGCGCGGACGCGCTCTTCGTCAGCTGCACGGGCCTGGGCATCATCGACTACCTGCCGCTGTTCGAGCGCGACTTCGGCCTGCCCGTGATCGGCAGCGTGCAGGCGAGCCTCTGGCATACGCTGCGCGTGCTCGGGATCAAGGACAGGCTGCCGCTCGGAAGCATTTTTGAGGAGGAATAACAGGATGGCTGCAGACGGCAGACGCGTAGAGATTTTGTTTTTGAGCCATGATGAGGTCGCCTCTTTGCTATGCGTCACGGAAGTTGTCGACGCCGTGCAGGGGGTCTTCCTCGCGGACGCGGGGGGCGGGCTCGCCTTGGGGCCGGGCGCGCCGATGCCCGTGTCCGACGCGGGATGGCTCATGTCGATGCCGGCGGCGGTCCTGGCGGATGGCGTCGCGGGCGTCAAATGGCTCGGGTACTACAACCGCCCGGAGGGCTCGCCCCTCCCGACGACGTGGGGCAACGTCCTGGTCCTGAGCCACACGGAAACGGGCCTGCCGTTCGCCGTCTTGGACTGCACGGAGATCACAAATATGCGCACGGCCGGCGGGCACGCCGCCGTCGCGGCGCGCGCGCTCGCGCGCGCGGGGTCCCGCACGCTGGGCGTGATCGGGGCCGGCGCGCAGGCGCTGGCGGGCATCCGCGCCTTCGACGCAGTGTTCGACCTCGACCGGATTCGGGTCTATTCGCGCACGGAGGAGACGCGGGGGGCGCTCGTGGCGGGGTTCGCGGCGGAGGGGTCCTTGCGCGCGCAGCTCGAGGGCGTCCCCTCGGCCGAGGCGGCCTGCGAGGGCGCCGACCTCCTCCTGACCTGCTCGACGTCAGAGACGCCGGTCGTGCAGGCCGCGTGGATCCCGGAGGGGTGCACGGTCACGGCCGTCTCCTCGTTCTTCGACCTCGACCCGGCCTTCAGCGCCGAAGCGGACAAATGGGTGCTCGGGCAGGCGCAGGCCGACGGCGCCCACATCGCCCACTCGCCGCGCTTCGCGGGCAAGGTCTGCGCGTCCTGCGTCTACGGGAGCCTCGGGGAGATCCTCGCCGGGAAGAAGCCGGGCCGCGAAAGCGACAAGGAGCGCATCCTGTTCACCCATATGGGCATGGCGGCCCACGACGTGGCCGTGGGCCTGCGGGTCTACGAAAAGGCGGTCGAGAGGAATCTCGGCACCGTGCTCCGGCTGGCGTAGGTATATTATTTTACAAAGATTGCGGGAGGTTTTATGGGTCAGATGTTTGCCGTGACCGGGAAGGCGCCGGTCGATATCCGCGAGGAGCTGGAGTCGCTCGTGCGCAACAGTTTCATACACAAGCACGGGTGGGGCTACGCGGATTTTTCCGGCGGGAAGACGTTCATCAAGCGCGAGGTGCTGCCGGCCTATGAGAGCACGATCGCGCAGAAGCTGCTCGCCGCGCCGTTTCAGGTGCAAAACGCGTTCTTCCATCTGCGCTATGCGACAATCGGCGCGGTCGAGCCGGAGAACGTGCACCCGTTTGCGCAGCTGGATATCGCGGGGCGGACGTGGGCGGTCATCCACAACGGCACGCTCTTCCGCGCGGACAAGATAGACCCGTACTTCCACAAGCAGGCGGGCAGCACGGATACGGAGCGGTTGCTGCTGTATTTGGTGGATCGCGTGAACAAGCTGACGAAGGATCGCGGCCGGCCGCTCGCTGAAAAGGAGCGGTTCGACCTCGTCGAGAAGATCATCACGGAGCTCGCGAAGGACGGCAACAAGCTGAACATCATCTTCCACGACGGCGAGATCTTCTACCTCCACGCCAACGCGCGGACGGGCAGCCGCGTGCTCGGCACGGCGGCGAGCAAGGACGCCCTCTACGAAAAGGAGAAGGGCGGCGCGCGGTTTTTCGCGACCTTCCCGCTCTCCGCCGGGGACTGGCGGCCCGTGCAGCAGAACACGCTGTTTTCCTACCGCAACGGCGCGCTGCTGCGGAAAGGCGCCCCGCACCCGTACGAGTACTTCGAGAGCGACGACGACATCCAGAACCTGTACCGGGGCTTTTCGGCGCTCTGATGCGCGATTCCTTCATGATTGAAATTCAAGAAAAATGTCGGAAATCCGCATTGACGCCTTGCACGAGGGTGAAGTATAATCAGGGTGATTGAGGCTGGACGCCCTTACCGCTGGTGATCAGCGAAAGGCGTCACAGAGTCCGCCGGGGCATCCCGGCGGCAAGGGAACCGGCGCAGCTACATGGCGCCGGATATGCGGAGTGGAAGCGGCTTGCACAAGCCTGCGGAAGCCCACTGTAATCGTCACAAGCTTGTCGGCACGAAGGCGGAAAGAAACTTTCCACCGGGGGTGAAAACCGGCCATTGGGGGAGACCCTGAGAAGGCTCGGTCGGCAAGCGGAGCGGGAGATGCCCGCCGGGCGAGAGTTCAGGAGACCTGCATGGAATCAGTGCCCCGTGCCCTGTCAACGGGAAACGCAGCCTCTGCACGTATTGGAGCAGGGGCTTTTCTTGTTGAAAGGAGTATTGAAATGAAAAAGTCAATCACAGCGCTTCTGGTCGCAACGTTTCTGCTGGCCGGGGTCTTTGCCAGCTGCGGCGGAGAGCAGGCGGTATCAACGACCCAGCCAGATTCCCAGGTGACCGCCGACGCAACGGATGCAGATTCGGAGCTGGATGCGTATGAACCGGTAACGATAACAAACGGGGATCGTACTGTCACTTTTACGGAGATGCCGCAGCGCGTTGTCGCGTTTAACAGTTATATCACCGAAAACATGCTGGCACTGGGCCTGGGCGACAAAATCGTAGCGACAAACGTGATGTCGGCGGGAAATTCCCCGCTGCCTGAGTACGCGGATGAATATCGGAAAATACCTGAAATACAGGAGAAATCGCATGAACTGGCGCTGGGGTATGAGCCGGATTTTGTCGCGGGCCAGGTGAGCTCGTTCACGGACAAGGCCTGGGGAACGGTCGACATGTTTGAACAAAAGGGGATCAACTGCTATATCATTTCCGGAACACTTGCCGCGGATGAGACAATAGATCATATTTACGAGGATATCGACAACCTTGGGCGTATCTTCAAGGTTGAAGATCGCGCCGACGCCCTGATCGGTGAGATGAAGGCGAAAGTGGCGGATGTAACGGATATAACGTCAACAATGGATGAAAAGGTCACGGTCTTTGTCATGGACAGCAATAACGGCAATGAAATCTACACGACCTCCAGCGGCTTGGAGAGCCAGTTGATCGAGCTCGCGGGCGGAACGAATGTCACGAAAGGCGCGGCGGACTCCCGCTGGTTTAACATGAGCGTTGAAACACTGGTAGACCTGAACCCCGACATCATCGTTTTCAACGAATACGGAGAAACCCCGGTGGAGGAGAAAATCGCGTTTATCAATGAAAATCCTGCCCTCGCCGACATTACCGCCGTCAAAGATCAGAATTACGTCGTGATCCCGCTGCAGGATGTCATGCAGGATGTCCGCGCTGCGGATACCGTATCATTTTTCTTCAAGGCGTTCTACCCTGATTTGGCGTCCTAAAGCTCCGGGGGTTGCCAGCGCGTGCGCAAGAAAAGCCGCATCGCCGTACTGGTTGTCGTTCTGGCGATCGTGTTATGCGTTTCGGTCATCTGGACGATTTCGATTGGACCTGTCAAGATTCCACCGGAAACCGTTTACATGATCCTGCGCAAGCAGCTGCTCAGCGGCGATGCGCTGGTCAGCGAACTGTGGAGCAAAGCGCAGTTCCATATTGTCTGGGATATACGTGTACCGCGTGTTCTCATGGGTATGCTCACAGGCGCGGGGTTGGCGATGTGCGGGGCTGTCATGCAAGCTCTGGTTCTCAACCCGATTGCGGATCCCTTCATTCTGGGTGTATCCTCCGGCGCTTCTGCAGGTGCAGCGCTGGCGCTTCTCACGCCTGTCGCATGGTTCGGCGGGACGGGGCAGGTCACCATCATGGCGTTTCTGGGCGCGATAGCCGCCTCTGTGCTCGTCTATACAATGTCGCTCATCGGCAGTGGAACCCGCCTTCAGGCTGTCGCTGTCCTTCTTTCCGGCACTGCGGTCAACGCGATCATGACGGCCGTGACGAACTTCTTGATTTTCCTCGCAAAAAGCCCGGAGAGCATTGCCACGGTCTATTACTGGCAAATGGGCAGTCTTGCTTCGGCGCAGTGGCAAACGCTCTTCCTGCCTATGAGAGCCGTCATTGTCGGCGCGGTCATCTTCATGTTGTGCGGGACAAGATTCAATCTTTTGATGATGGGCGATGAGGATGCGATCGCGCTGGGCGTCCGCGTTCATCGGTTTCGCACCCTCATGATGCTCGTCGTGGCGCTGGTGGTCGCGTCGCTGGTTTCAGTCGTCGGCGTGATCGGCTTTGTCGGCCTGATGATACCGCATCTGGTCCGGATGCTGATTGGTGCCAGCGATAACCGTATCGTTATTCCGGTCTGTGTTCTTATGGGCGCCCTGTATATCATCTGGGCAGACGCGGGCGCACGCGGGCTGTTTGAGTCCGTGGAGGTGCCGCTGGGCATTATCACGGCCTTTATCGGCGCGCCGTTTTTTGTCTCGCTCCTGCTGCGTCAACGGCTGATCGGTAAAGGAGGGGGGGCATGAGCCTTGTCTTTTGCGATATAGACACGATCTTCGGGAAAAAGCAAATCCTGAGAAAGGCCTCGCTGACGGCGAAAGACGGGCTGCTCACAGGCATTGTCGGCCCCAACGGCAGCGGAAAATCCACGCTGATCAAAACGCTGTTTGCGCTTGCACCGATCACGGGAGGCCAGATCCTGCTGGATGATGTCAGTACGGCTCATATCAGCCGCAGGCAGCTCGCAAGGAAGGTCGGCTATGTTGGTCAGGAAATGGCCTGCGCCTTTGATTTCACGGTCCGGGAGGTTGTGGCCATGGGGCGTTTTCCGCATAGAAGTGCCGACAGGTCGCGCCGCACGGACGACGTTGTTGACGAGTCGTTGGCGGCCCTGCATATGCAGCAGTTTGCGGAACGTAGTATCAAAACGCTCTCTGGCGGCGAAAAGAAGATGGTCTTCCTTGCGCGTGCCGTCGCGCAGGAAGTGGATGTCATCGTTTTGGACGAACCGACCAATCACTTGGATATTTGCCACCAGCTGTTTATTATGGACTATTTGAAAGGCAGCGGCAAAACGATTCTCGTTGTTTTGCATGATCTGAACCTGGCGGCAAGATATTGCGACGAGCTCTGTTTGATGTGCGACGGTTCCGTCATCGCCAACGGAAGCGCCTCCGAAGTTTTGACCGAAGGCAACGTGAAAAGAGTGTTCGGCGTAAACGGAAAGATCTCACGGCAGGAATCGGGCCGTCTTGCCTTTAAGCTGTTGTAGAGCCGGAGTCAGGGGAAAAG
>JAISTX010000031.1 GCA_031272365.1 Eubacteriales Family XIII. Incertae Sedis bacterium | reverse complement strand
GCAAGGAAGGCATCAAGGAAAACAGCGTGGATATCGCTTGCCGCATGAAAGCGGAAGGCATCGAGCCGGCGCTCATATCAAAACTCACTGGCCTTTCGGAGGACGAGATAGCGACGCTTTGATGAGGGTGGATAATTTAACAAAACTTTAATGATTATTGCTAAAAATGACGAAAATTCGCTGAAATTTCACGCAATTATGCCGCTGAAACCCTTGACAGGAGGGATGCTCGATGCGAAAATAACTACGAACTAAAATTTGTGGGGGCTTCGGCCTATTAATTATTTACAAGGAGGGTATCTCGTGAATAAGCAAGAATTGATTGCAGAAGTTGCCGCTAAAGCAGGCCTGACCAAAAAAGACGCAGAGACCGCTGTGAACACATTCATCGCCACTGTCGAAAAAGCGCTCGTCAAAGGCGACAAAGTCCAGCTGATCGGTTTCGGGACGTTCGAGACGCGTCTTCGCAAGGCCCGCAAAGGCCGCAACCCGCGCAAACCGGATGAGGTCATGAATATCCCGGCGTCGAAGGCCCCGGTCTTCAAGGCAGGCAAGGCCTTCAAGGATGCCGTGAACAAGAAAAAGTAGCCCAAACTGAGAATCGACAAATTTCTAAAAGTATCGCGCATTATCAAGCGCCGTACAATAGCGAAAGAAGCCTGCGACCTCGGACGCGTCAGCGTCGGAGGTCGTGTTGCGAAAGCGGGCACGGAGGTCGCGGCCGGCGACGTCATAGAAGTCCGTTTCGGGTCAGGCGCGATGAAGGTGCGCGTGCTTGCAGTCAAGGAGTCCGTCCGGAAGGAAGAAGCGGAAAGCCTGTACGAGATCCTGTCGGAGTGAATGGGGATGCGCGGCCGGGCCCGGGTTGATTTCGAAAAATCAGCGCCGAGAGGGTTTAGATCCGGGAAAGGGGGGTATTATACCATGAGGGAGGCTGTGATGCCTCCGGACCGGTTCTTTCTTGAGCAGTGGCGGCGTCAGGCACGCGCCGTCAGGCACAATGGCTGCGATACGCAGTTCCTCGGGGGAGGCCGGGATTGTCGGGGGAAGAAGCTGAAGGCTGCGCGTGATACCGGGTGCTTCAGTTTCTTTCTTTTTTGCGCTTGATCGCGACTTCGCGTGTTTTTGATTGCAATTCTCGCCGCTATCCTTTATGATATATCGGTTGCATGATTGTGCAGCGTGAAGACTTTACCGGAGGGGAGATGCAAATGGCGGAAGAGATACTGCTTACGAAAGAGGGTTACGAAGCGAAGGTTGCGGAGCTGGACGAGCTGCGCACGATCAGGCGCCCGGAGATTGCGGAGCGGCTGAAGGAGGCGATGTCGTACGGCGACATCTCTGAAAACTCGGAGTACGACGCGGCGAAGAATGAGCAAGCCGAGCTCGAGGACAGGATCGGGAAACTCGAAATCCTCATCAAGAACGCGAAGATCATCGAGGATGACGGCAAGGGGTCGGACGTGGTCAAAATCGGGCAGAAGGTCACGATCAAGAAAGTCGGCTCCAAGGAAAAGCCTGTGTCCTATATTATTGTAAGCTCCAGCGAGGCGGACCCAATCAGCGGCAAGATCAGCAATGTGAGCCCGGTGGGCGCGGCGCTCATCGGCCAGAAGGTCAAAAACAAGGTCGAGGTGAAGCTGCCGGGAGGCACGGTCAAATACGAAGTGGTGGCGATTGGATAACAACAACACGGACAACATCGAAATCCAGGAAACGGAAGATCTGAACGAGCTCCGGAAGATCCGCCGTGAGAAGCTTGCGAAGCTGCAGGCGGCGGGGCGCGACCCTTTCTTGCATGAGTCGTGGGATGTGACGGACACGAGCGATGGGGTGCGGCAGCGGTTCGAGGCGGACGAGGAGGCGGCGCTTTCCGTGTCCGTGGCCGGGCGCATCCGCGCGTTCCGGCATATGGGCAAGGCGTCGTTCATAGATCTCTACGACGAGGGCGGCAAGATACAGGTCTATGTGCGCAAGGACGTGCTTGGCGACGAGGAGTATGAGTGGTTCCTCACCTATGACATCGGCGACATCGTCGGCGTGAAGGGCTCGGTGTTCCGCACGCGGCACGGCGAGGTCTCGATCAAGGCGGAGGAGCTCGTGCTGCTGGGCAAAAGCCTGCAGATCCTGCCGAACAAATGGCAGGGGCTCAAGGACAGCGACCTGCGCTACCGGCAGCGCTACGTCGACCTCATCATGAACGAGGGCGTGCGCGAGACTTTCCTCAAACGCGCGAGGATCGTCCGCGAGATACGGCGTTATTTGGAAGAGGAGGAAGGGTTTCTTGACGTGGACACGCCGATCCTCACGGTCATCGCGGGCGGGGCGAACGCGCGGCCCTTCGAGACGCACCACAACACGCTTGACCTCGACATGAAGCTGCGCATCAGCAACGAGCTGTATCTCAAGCGGCTCATCGTGGGCGGTTTTTCGCGCGTCTACGAGCTCGGCAAGATGTTCCGAAACGAGGGCATGGACAAAAACCACAACCCCGAATACACCGGCATGGAGCTCTACCAGGCGTACGGCCAGATGGAGGATGTGATGCGCATCACGGAGCAGGTCGTCTACCACGCTGCGCTCGCCGCGAATGGATCGGCGGAGATCGCCTACCAGGGCAAGGCGTTTGACCTGACGCCACCGTGGCCGCGCGCGAGCATGACGGAGCTGATCCGTCAATACACAGGCGTCGATTTCGACACGATTGAAACGGACGAGCAGGCGCGGGAGGCCGCGAAGCCCTTCCACATCGAGGGCGCAGGGAAGATGCCGCGCGGGAAGATCCTGGCGGAGATTTTCGAGGCGGCGTGCGAGGACCATCTGGAGGGGCCCATCTTCGTGACGGGGCATCCAGTGGAGATCAGCCCGCTGTCGAAGCGCGACCCGGCGGATCCGCGCATCACGCGGCGCTTCGAGGCCTATGTGAACACGTGGGAGATCGCCAACGGCTTCTCGGAGCTCAACGACCCCGTGGACCAGTACGAGCGCTTCCGCGCGCAGCAGGCGCAGCTGGAGGCAGGCGACCACGAGGCGCACCCGATGGACGAGGACTTCGTGAACGCGCTGGAGGTCGGCATGCCGCCGACGGGCGGGCTGGGCATCGGCATCGACCGCGTCATCATGCTGCTGACGGACGCGCCGTCCATCCGCGACGTGATCCTATTCCCGACGATGAAACCGGTGGAGTTGTGATACAATAGTTGAACGTTTTGGGCAGAGTCGTAGTTACCAAGGAGATCAAAGGATTATGAAAGGCTATAAGAGCGAACAAATCAGAAACGTTATCATGCTCGGGCACGGAGGCAGCGGTAAGACGACGATAGTGGAAGCGGCCCTGGCGGCGAGCGGCGCGATCAGCCGCATGGGCAAGGTCGAGGACGGCAATACGGTCTCCGACTACGAGAAGACGGAGATCGAAAAGGGGTATTCGATCTCGACGACGGTCGAGCCTGTCGAATGGAACAAGAATAAAATAAATTTTCTGGACACGCCGGGGTTCTTCGATTTTGCCGGCGAGGTCGCGGGGACGATCCGCGCGGCGGAGGCGGCGGTCATCGTCGTGGATGCGTCGGCCGGCGTGCAGGTCGGTACGGAGAAGGCCTGGGAGACCTGCAGGGAAAACGGCACGCCGCGCATCTTCCTGATCAACAAGACGGACAAGGAAAACGTGAACGTCCCGGAAGTCATCGCGCAGCTCAAGGCGAAGTTCGGTTCGAGCGTTGCGACGCCGGACGACAAAGAGGGGCTCTCCGAGGCGATCGCCGAGACGAGCGAAGAGCTCATGGACATCTATTTTGACAAGGGCGAGTTTTCGGACGAGGAGTTTGCAAAGGGCCTTGCGGCGGGCATTGCTGCCGGGGACATCGCGATCGTGCTGTCCGCGAGCGCAGTGAAGCAGGAGGGCATCAAGGAGTTTTTGGATGCGGTCCTCAAATATGTCCCGGCGCCCACAGTGGACCCTGCAGCCAAGACAAGCGCCTTCGTCTTCAAGACGGTCGTCAGCAAGACGGCGGGCAAGCTCTCCTACCTCAAGGTCATGGGCGGCAAGGTGACGCCGGGCATGGAGCTGTTCAACGCGAGCGCGGAGAAACCCGAAAAGCTCTCCGCGATCTTCTTCGTGCGCGGCAAGACGCAGGCGGAAGCCCCCGAGGTGGCGGCCGGCGATATCTTCGCGGCGGCGAAGCTTGCGGATACGCATACGGGCGACACGCTGCGCGACAAAGCATCGGATGCAAAATACCCGCCGATCAGCTACCCGCAGCCGACGCTGTTCCTCGCGATCGAGCCGAAGGCCAAAGGCGACGAGGAGAAAATCGGCGCGGGGCTTTCCAAGCTGCGCGACGAAGACCCGTCCTTCTCGGTGGAAATGAACACGGAGACCTCGCAGCGCCTGCTTGGCGGTCAGGGCGAGATACAGATCGGCATCCTGCAGGCGAAGCTGAAAGAGCTCAACAACGTGGACGTCGACCTTCTCGACCCGAAGGTCCCGTACCGCGAGACGATCAAGGGCACATCGGACGTGCAAGGCAAACACAAGAAGCAGACGGGCGGCGCGGGCCAGTACGGCGACGTCCATATCAAATTCTCGCCGACGACGGAGGACTTCGAGTTCGGCGAGGAGCTCTTCGGCGGATCGGTGCCGAAAAACTATGTGCCCGCCGTCGAAAAGGGCCTTCGGGAATGCCTGCAGAAGGGCCCGCTGTCGGGTTCGCGCGTGACGGGCATCAAGGCGATCCTCTACGACGGCTCGTACCACGACGTCGATTCCTCCGAAATGGCGTTCAAGATCGCGGCCTCCCTGGCCTTCAAAAAGGGCATCGAAGAGGCGCGCCCGATCCTGCTCGAGCCGGTCATGCACGTGGAGATCCTCGTCCCGGACAATTTCCTCGGGGACGTCATGGGCGACATGAGCAAGCGGCGCGGCAAGATTCTCGGGCAGGAGCAGCAGTCCGGCGGCCGCCTCAAGCTCATCGCGGAGGCGCCGCAGGCGGAGATGTTCAAATACGCGATCGCCCTGCGTTCCATGACGCAGGCCAGAGGCAGCTTCACGATGCAGTTCGAGCGCTATGAAGAGGTCCCGGCCAACATTTCGCAAAAGATCATAGCCGACTACAAGGCCGCGCAGGAACAAGACTGATTTTGTAGCAAAAGCACCGCTTTCGGCGGCAAGAGCGGGTTTCCTCGGAGCCCCGCTCTTTTTCATTTCCCGAGGTGGCCTCGCGGAGGCTGTGCGCCCCCGGTATCAGAGCACCGCCGAAAAGCAACTCCCGGAACAGGTTCGATTTTGGTCGAAAAACTGGCCGTTTTCTTACCATATCGCAACCTGTTCCGTGAGTTGCGCTGCAACCCGCGGAGCAGAAGTAAAACCAGACAAGAGGATATGATTGTATATAAAGGTATATATTGACAATAAAGATAAAATAAGTTATTCTGTATTCATGAACATTGTATACGCGAAAAGCAATCGCTACGACCCACGACAGTTCGTGCAAATCGGACCGCACCTCTTCGCTCCCCTGGCGGAGTGGTCGCAGGCGTCCGCGCAGGCCAGGCATCGGGCGCTGGTCGCATTTTATGCCGGGCGATTGAGAAATCCAAACGTGGTTTTCTCCGGCGTCAGCGGCGCCGTGATGAGGAACATCCCGGTCTTGGGCGAGGTGCCGCTCGAGCCGCACTGCTGTGTAAACACGAAGCAGAAATCGACACAGGGCATGATCAAATGGCGTTATGTCCGGAAGCTGCCGGCTTGCGATTTGATCGAGGGTGTGCGCGTAGCCTGCGTCGAGCGGGTGCTGGTCGACCTCACCCTTGCATTCGATGCGACGGCGTGCTTGGTCGCGCTGAACCACTGCCTGTCCACCGGTCAGACGAACGCGCCGAGGCTTCGAAGGTATGTGGAAGACCACGCCTGCCTGCCCGGCATCTGGCGGATGGCGCGGCTTCTTCCTTTTGCGAACGCCAAATGCGAGTCCCCGCTGGAGACGCTCGGGTGGTTGGCCGTCTACCGGGCCAAGCTTGTCCTGCCCTGCCAGCAGGTCAAAATCCGGCTGCCGCAGGACTGCAAGACGCGCACGGCACGCGTCGATATGTGCTGGAGCCGCCGTTCGAAAAAGCTCATTGTAGAGCTCGATGGCAAGACGAAGTACCAGACGCGGGAGGATCTGGTCAATGAGAAAATCCGCGAGGACGGGTTGCGGCGGCTGGGCTGCCGCGTGCTACGGTTCTTGTGGGAGGATGTCCGGAGTGGCAATATGGAGGTGCAGCTACGGGAAGCCGGCGTGAAAGAGCGCCGGAATACGGGAAAACAAATCCCCGTGTGGTAGCGGAAGCGGAGCAGGCTGTTTTGCTGCCATGTTGTAATCTGTACCGTTCTCTTTCCAGGCGGGAAGATGGAAAATAATTGCTATGGAGGTGGATTTGGTATTATTGTTCTGTTCTATCGTAGCACTCGGATTGAGAAGAAAATGGAGGGAAACAAAATGTGCTGTGGTCGAGATTCCGGACACGGTGAAAGTCATCGGCGACGGGGTGTTTAAGCACATGGCAATCGAGAGTGTGAAGGTACCGGATAGCGTGAAGGAAATAGGACGCGAGGCTTTTCGGGGTTGCGACCAACTGGCTTCAATCACCATTCCGAATAGCGTGAAAGAGATTGGGCATGGTTTGTTCAAGGACTGTACTGCCTTGCATTCGGTCGTAATCCCCGGAAGCTTGGAGGCAATATCATTGGGTGCTTTCGAAGGGTGCGAAAACTTGACGTCGGTTGCGCTCCCCGAGTATTTGTTTGACAGCATCAATCGTAACGGCGCGTTCGACGATACGCCGTGGTTGAAAAACGAGCGCCAGAAGCGCGGGCTGTGCGTCTATTGCGGCGGCCAGCTCGGATTCGGTTTGCAAGTCGAAAAATTGAGAAGCCGGGGGCTGCCTACGTTTCGGGGCGCCCCTATCCCGATTTGCATTCTGTTCCGGCTGATGACACGCAACTCCCGGAACAGGTTCGAATTTGGTCGGAAAACAGGGCGTTTTCTTACCATATCGCAACCTGTTCCGCCCTTTGAGGCGAATCGAGGCGCAGGATACCGAACAGAGTGGTTTTTGAACCTCGGCGTCAGGACATCAGCGCCGCGATGGCGTCCTGGATGGTGCGCGCCGGCACCAGCGCAAGCCCCCGGGGCTTCGCCTTTTTCACGGTCTCCGCGTTTTTGGCGGGGAGGATGAGCGTGCGAAAACCCAGGCCCGCGGCCTCGGCGGCGATGCGGTCGGTGTGGCGGACGCTGCGGATCTCGCCGGACAGGCCGATCTCGCCGACGGCCAGCGTGCCGTAGGGGATGGGCACGCCCTTGGCGGACGACCAGACGGCGAGCGCGCAGGCGAGGTCGATGGAAGTGCCGTCGGGGCGAAGCCCGCCGACGATATTAACATAGACATCCGAGTCCCCGAGGTACAGCCCCGCCTTTTTTTCGAGCACCGCGAGCAGCATGGCGAGCCGCGCGCCGTCGACGCCGAGCGCCGTGCGGCGCGGGAAACCGCTTCCCGCGTGCGCGGTGAGCGCCTGGAGCTCCATCAAAAGCGGGCGCGTGCCCTCGTAGATGCCCGTGACGATCATGCCCTCGGCCTGGCGTACGCCCCCCGCGCCATCGCTGCCGGAGCCCTCCGCGCCGCCAAACCCTTCGCTGTCCAGCAAAACGCCTGACAGGTCGGCGATCTCGCAGAGGCCGTCCTCGCGCATGTCAAACGCGCCCACCTCGCTCGTCGTGCCGAAGCGGTTTTTGCTCGCGGTCAGAAGCCGGAAGTCGCGCTCGCGCTCCCCGGAAAAAGACAAAACGCAGTCCACGAGGTGCTCGATCACCTTCGGCCCCGCCAGCTCGCCGGCCTTCGTGACGTGGGCGACGATGAAAACGGGGATGCCGTACTCCTTGCCGATGCGCATCAGCACGTCCGAGCAGGCGCGGATCTGGGAGACCCCGCCGGCCGCCGAGGAAAGTTCCTCGGTGTACATCGTCTGGATCGAGTCGATGATGAGAAAATCCGGCCGCAGGGACAGCACGCTCTCGCAGACCGCATCGATGTCCGTCTCGTTGAGCATCAGCACCCCGTCCGGGATCGAAGCCGTCAGGCGGTCGGCGCGCATGCGGATCTGCTCCGCGCTCTCCTCGCCCGAGACATATAGGCACGTAAGCCCCCGCGCGGCCATGTGGATGGCGGCCTGCAGGATGAGCGTCGATTTTCCGATGCCCGGCTCCCCTGCGATGAGCGTGAGCGTGCCGCGCGTCAGGCCGCCGCCGAGCACGCGGTTGAGCTCGCCGATGCCCGTGTCGAGGCGGTCGGCGCTGCCGGACGTGACGCCCGCGAGCGGTACGGCCTTTTTCGGAAGCCCCGCGCCGCCAAAAGCCCCGGCCCCCGCGCCGCCCGCGCTGCCCCGCAACCCGCTGCGCCCCGCGTTTTTCGAAGAGGCCGCCGCAGGCATCACCCGCTCCTCCACAAAGGAGTTCCACGCGCCGCAGATGCACTGGCCCATCCATTTGGCGGACTCGTACCCGCACTCGCTACACACAAAGATGGTTTGTTTTTTCGTTGCCATTCCCGCCCCCTGCTTCCTCGCTATTCCTCGCTCTCGATCACCGGCTGTATGTCGTCGCCCGTGGCCAGCTCAAACCAGAAGGTCGACCCCTTGCGCAGCGCGCTCCGCACGCCGAAGCGCGCCTTGTGCAGGACGAGGATCTCCTTCACGATGGAGAGCCCAAGCCCCGTCGAGTCCGATCGGCTGTAGTGCGTGCTCGTTTGATAGTAACGGTCCCAGATGTGCTTCATGTCGCGCTTGGAGATGCCGATGCCGTAGTCCGTCACCGAGCAGCGCACATAGCCGGGCTCCTCCTGCATACGGACCTCCAGCGTCTTCGCGCGGCCGCCGTATTTGATCCCGTTCGAGATCAGGTTGTCCAGCACCTGCTTGATGCGCATCTCGTCCGCGTTCACGATCCCTTCCCCGGAGCTGATGAAGATGAGCTTGTAGCCCTCCTGCTGGGCGTAGGCTTCGTAGGATGCGATCGTCGCCTCGATGACCTCCTTCAGCGAAAAGACCGTGAAATGGATGCGCTTCTCGCCGGACTGGAGCTTGCTGATGTCCAGCAGCTCCGCGATCATCGCCGAGAGGCGCTCCGTCTCGTCCATTATGACGGACAGGTGCGCCGTGCGCTTTTCCGGGTTGTCGCCCGAGAAGTCGTTGATCATCTCCGCATAGGAGCGGATCATGGTCAGCGGCGTGCGCAGGTCGTGGCTCACGTTCGCGATGATGTCGCGCTGTATCGTGCGCGTCTCCGCGAGCGTCTCGGACGTATAGTTGAGCGTTTCGGCGAGCTGGTTGACCTCCGAGTAGTGCGTCGTCGGGAAATCGATGCCGAAATTGCCCTTGCCGAGCTCCTCCGCGCGTTCTGCAATGGAAATAATAGGCTTCGTGATCATGCGTGAAAGGTAGAAGCCGAGCAGCAACGCGAGCAGCAGCGCGATGATGGTCACGTAGATCAGCTGCGTCGTCAGGATCTTGACCGTCGAGCCCACGGGGTAGAGCGGGGAGAATATGAAGAGCATGAGCGGGTCGGGCTTCGTGGGGGGCGTCCAGCCGGGGAAGACCTCGCCGGGCGCCGAATTCATCTCCTTGTTCGAGCCCTGCGTCTCGGCCGGGTCGGGGGGCACGACCTCCTGCACGGGCCCCTCGGGCTGCGGCGTGATGAGGATGGACGCGTACTCGAGCGTCTTCTGGTCCGTGTTCGGCTCCAGCGTCTGCTTGCTGTAGTTTGACACCCCGGAGGCCACGAGCTCCGTCTTCAGCGTCTCGATCTCCTTGCGGTAGATCGTCGGGTAGTAAGACCGGGGCGTCTCCTCCGTCGGCAGCTCCTCGATCTGGTTGCCCGACGCGTCGGTCTGCGTGTTGGTGTCGATGTTCGGCATGAAGCGCCGCACGCCGCTCTGCGTCTCGATCTGGATGTACATCTCGTAGTCGCGGCAGATCTGGTTGATGAAGTCGCGCGTCTCCGGCGAAAGCTCGTTTTCGAGGATGCGCGCCTCGATCTGGCTCGCGATGCTCCGCGTCTCGCTGATCTTCATGTCCTCGTAGCTGTAGTTCAAAAACACGACCTGCAGGATCCAAAGCATCACGATGAGGAGGACGGCAAACAGCCCGAAATACAGCCAGAGCCTGATCATGAGGCTCCCGAAGTCTATACGCCCGAGCGTAGACCGGAAAGCCGAAAGAACGCTATCCTTCAAACTTGTATCCAACCCCCCGGAGCGTCACGATCTTCCCCCGGTACGGCCCCAGCGCCCCCCGCAGGTTCTTGACATGCGTGTCGATCGTGCGCACGTCGCCGAACTCGTAGCCCCAGATGTCGGACAGGAGCACGTCGCGCGACAGGGCGATATTTTTGTTTTGAATGAAATAGACGAGCAGGTCGTACTCCTTCGGCGTCAGCTCGACGCGCTCCTCGTCGATCAGCACCTCGCGCGCCGGCAGATTGATGACGATGCCCCCCTCGGCGAGCCGATCCTCGCTGTTCTCCTGCGGCTTCGCGCGGTTGAGGATCGCGCCGATGCGCGCCATGAGCTCCTTCGGGCTGAAGGGCTTGACCAAATAATCATCCACGCCGACCTCGAACGCGAAGAGCTTGTCGTACTCCTCGCTGCGCGCCGAGAGCATGATGATGGGCAGGTCCTTGAACTTCTTGATCTCCTTGACGGCCGAGAACCCGTCGAGCTTCGGCATCATGATGTCCATCACGACGAGGTCGAAGTCCTCGTTCTTGCAGCGCGAAACGGCCTCCATGCCGTCGACCGCCTCGGCGACCTCGTAGCCGCCCCATTCGGCGTACTCGCG
Source organism: Eubacteriales Family XIII. Incertae Sedis bacterium (assembly GCA_031272365.1). Taxonomy (GTDB): domain Bacteria; phylum Bacillota; class Clostridia; order Peptostreptococcales; family Anaerovoracaceae; genus WRFF01. The sequence continues at coordinate 12,812 of JAISTX010000031.1, read as the reverse complement.
GATCACCCCGCGAATCCCTTTTTCATCATCAACGATCAGCAATCTCGCCATGGCCACGCGCTCCTCTACAATCCAATGATCCGTACGTAAAGTATAACATAGAAGAAAGCGTTTGCCGTGATGCAATTTGCCGCTTGCTTGCGGGCAGCGGGATGTGATATCATTTTTTGAATAATAATATAATCGTTCTTGCGTTGAGGAGAGTTTGGAGAGTTGTAATAAGATGGACGCAAAGGTTTTCTGTACAAAATGCGGCGCATCGATTGATGCAAACGACCGGTTCTGCATGGAATGCGGCGAACCCGTGCCGGAGCCGTTTCTCGAGCCCGCGGCGGAGCCTGCCCTGGCGGCAGGGCCCGCGCCCGCTGCGCCGGCGGCCAGGCGGGGGCGGCTGTGGGTTCCCGTCGTGGCCATCGCGGCTGCCGCGGCCGCCGTGTGCGTGCTCTGGTTCAGCGGGATCCTGGGCGGCGGGGCGGCCGGCGTGTACTACGCCACGGAAGAAGGGCAGTGGTTCAGCGCGATGAACGGCAAGGACCCCGTCCTGGTCACCAGCGCCCCCGCCAAGACCGGAACCCAAATGGCGCTCAGCGCGGATGGCAAGCGGCTCGCCTACGCCGACTACTCCTTCGCCCACGAGGGGTTCAACCTCTATGTGCGGGAGATGGGCAAGCCGGGCAAGCCCGCTTACCCGGTCGGGGGCGTCATCCGGGAATGGTCCGACCTGGACATCAGCGCGGACTACAACACGGTTGCCTACATTTCGGAAGGCAGCCTCTTTCTCTGTGACATATCCAGCCTCAAGCACCCGGACCCGGTGGAGATCGACAGCGGCGTGCAGTTTTTCCACGGGAATGTGGAGCTGACGAAGATCGTCTACACCCACGAGGGGGGCGGGGTCTACTATTACAGCGAGGGGATGGACCGGCCCGAGAGGGTGTCGGCCGACGGCTCGTTCATGAACGTGGAGGGCGACCTCTCGGTTTTCCTCGTCCGCGACGGGGGCGGCGCGCTCTACATCAAGCGGGAGGGGGCGGAGATGCAGCTGGTCAGCGGCGGGAACGTGGTCGAGACGATCGGGATGCTCGAGGGCGGCGTGTTTTATTATGTGGAATTGGGGACGTCCCAGGTGTCGTACTGGGACTATGTCGAGGACGACCTGGCCGAGCAGGACGCGCAGATGCAGGACCCGGGGGACTTCCCGGATATCTGGGACTACTCCATCTCCGAGCTGGGCCAGTGGGGCGACGACTATGCCGCGCACGCGGACCTGGTGCGCGCGTGGAACGCGAAGCTGGAGCGGGATGCGCTGCGCGCTTCGCTGAAGGAAAAGACGGCGGAGATAGAGGTCGCGTCCCTGTACTTTTTTGACGGGGAGAAGCCTACGCTGGTCTGCGAGGGCTACCTCTACTGCAACGACATCGACATGGACCGCGGCAGGCTCATCTGCGCGAAGAGCCCCGGCGTCGGCGAGGTGAAGCTCCCGTTCTCGAACGAGGCGTTCAGCGAGAATGCCGTGCGGCTCCTCATCGAGCAAATCGCGAATGCCTCGGCCTTGAAGCACTACTATGTGGACGGGGCCGCGGCGGCGCCCGTCGGCGACACGTATGCCGGAGAGTTTCAGTTTTTCGGGGACAGCGGCCTCGCCTACATCGACGAGGCGGAGGAGGACGGGCTGCACGGCAACCTGTATAGGGCCGCTATCGAGGGGGGCGCCGTCACAGGGCGCGAGCTGGTGGCGAGCCATGCCTATGTCAATGGCTTTGAGGCCTACGGCGCGGATCTGTTTTGGTTCACGGACGACAAAAATGGGGCGGGCAACCTGTACCACAACGGCGAGCTGGTCGACACCGGTGTCGCGGTCGGATCCCTGGTCGCCGAAGCGGGCGACGGGGGCGCGTGGTACTATTACCGGGATTGGGACACGGCGTCCCAGGCGGGCACGCTCATGCGGTATAGCGGCGGCCAGCCGGAGGTGGTCTGCGAGGGCGTGCACGAGTACATCCCGCAGGGCGACGGCCGGTACGTCGTGCTGGCGGCGTACAGCCTTGGGGGGCAGCAGGGCGTTCTGGAGCTGGTGGAGGCGGACGGGGAGGCGACGGTCGTGGCGGACGGCGTGCAGCGGCTGCTGGACCCCGTAAACGGGTCGCGCTATACCGGGGCCATGGCGAGCGGCGCAGGCAGCGATGGCGGCAGCGATGGCGGCGGTGAAGCCGTATTTGGCGAGGAGGGATTAGGAGATGTTTTGTAGGTACTGCGGGAAAGAGATCGCGGACGACGCGAAGTTTTGCCGGTTCTGCGGGAAGCAGATGCCCGCCCGGCAGGCCGCGCAGGCGGCGCCCGCCCCGGAAGCGAAGGGGCCAGCCCCGGAGGCGAAGGCGGCGGCGCAGCCTTCCGTCAAAGGGCCGATCACCGCGATCGTGGCGGCGGCGGCGGTGGCCGTTTTGTGGATCGCGACGCCGGTGTTCGACGGGGTGAAGGCGAAGTTTGCGTCGCCGCCCCCGGATCTGGCCAGCGGCAGCAGCGCGGGCGGCTGGGGCGACAGCTGGGGCGGCGGCGGCGTCACCGGCGGCAGCGGGGCGTCCGGCGGCGGCGCGCAGGACCCCGGCACGGCTGTGGCCCCGGAGCCGGTGCCCACGACCGCGCCCACGCCCACGTCCACACCCACACCCACGCAGGAGACCGCGCCGGAACCGGCGCCGGCAGCGACGTACGCGGCCCCATACTTCCCGGACCTGGCGGCCTCCAGCGTGCGCGCGCCGATGGGCAGCGTGCGGTACTACGTGGAATACGTGCAGGACGGCAAGCTCTCCACCGCATGGGACGAAGGCGGCCCGGGGCCGGGCATCGGTGAATGGATCGAGTTCCACTCGTACGAGCCCCAGCACGTGACGGGCTTCCGCATTTTCAACGGGTACGGCAAGTCGCAGACATTATATTATAAAAACAACGCGATACGGGATCTGATCGTCGTCTACGATTCGGGCCAGGCCACGTTCACGCTGAACTTGATGAACGCTTTTCAGGAAGTGGTTTTTGATCAACCGATCGACACGACCAGCATCCGGTTCCAGATCGGCTCCGTCTACCCCGCGACCGAGAACGGGCTGCCGGACGTGGACGAGGAAGACACGCTGATCAGCGAAATCGAGTTCTTTTGATTTTTCCAAGGTTTCGTGGTATAATGTTGTCAGTTGCGAGGCATAGAAACGGAGGGATCATGTTTTCTATCGGGGACAAGATCGTATATCCGATGCACGGGGCAGGGACAATTGAGGCCATAGAGGAGCAGGTGTATTCGGGTGAGAAGCGAACTTATTACATTTTGTTGATACCACAAAATGATATACGGATCATGGTGCCGTGCGACCGGACCGAGGACGTCGGGGTGCGCGGGATCATCAAGAAGACGGATATGGCGAAGGTCAGCGAGACGCTGTCCGGGAAGTCCACGGAGATGGCGAAGGTGTGGAACCGGCGCTACCGGGACAATATGGAAAAGCTCAAAACGGGGCAGATCACGCATGTGGCGGAGGTCGTCCGTGACCTGATGCGCGTCGACCGCGAGAAGCGGCTTTCGACGGGCGAGAAGAAGATGCTTTCCAACGCGAAGCAGATTCTGATCAGTGAGTTGTCGCTTGTCAGTGGAAAGGGGACGGATGAGCTGTCTCTATTGATAGAGCAGCAAGTGATGGCATGATTAAAAATTTCATACGGGGCGGTACCACCTTTCTGGGATTCTGGATCGGTTTCGGCATTTTCAGATTGCTGAGGTATATCGCGGGGCATACGGATATGCTCGGATTCATCGGCGATCTACCGCAAGAACGCGTGATTTGGTTCACGGTGGGATGCGGCGCTTTATTCGCACTATTATTCTTTTTTTTAACGCCGACGCTGATGAAGATGAGTTCCCGGATCGCGGAGAGTATCGACAGGGAGACCCGAAGGATTTCCGCGGTGGATTTCATCGCAGGCGTCGCGGGGCTCATCATCGGGCTGGTCATTGCCTCGCTGATCAGCAGCCCGATCATAGCGTTCATACCACTCAACCCCACGGCCAGCGTCGTCGTCACGGTGGCGGTCTATATCATCCTTGCATGGCTGGGCGTCGTCGTGGGCTCGCGCAAGGGGCGCGACGTGCTGCACGCGATCACGAACGCGCGGCGCGACCTGCGGCGCGACATCGCGGCGGGCGTGTCGAGCGGCGTGGAAACCGCGGGTATGCCTGCCGGGCAGGCGAAGGCGGCGCTTTCGGCGCGCGAGGCCAGGGAGGCGAAGCGGCAGGAGAAGCATTCCACGCCGAAGGTGCTCGACACGAGCGTCATCATCGACGGGCGCATCTCGGACATCCTGAAGACGGGGTTCCTCGAGGGGCGCATCATCATCCCGGATTTCGTCCTGGTCGAGCTGCGGCACATCGCGGACTCCTCCGACAACCTCAAGCGCAACCGCGGGCGGCGCGGGCTCGACATCCTCAACAAGATCCAGGAGGATTTCGGCATCGAGATCTACCAGACGGCCTCCGACAAGAGCCTCGAGGCGATCCCCGAGGTGGACGTGAAGCTGCTCAAGCTCACGCAGACGATGAAGGGGAAGCTCGTCACGAACGACTACAACCTGAACAAGGTCGCGATGATCCAGAACGTGCCGGTGCTCAACATCAACGACCTGGCGAACCGGCTGAAGCCCGTCGTGCTGCCAGGCGAGGAGATGACGCTGCACCTGGTCAAAGAGGGCAAGGAGAGCGGGCAGGCGGTGGCCTACCTCGACGACGGCACGATGATCGTCGTGGAGGACGGGCGCAAGCAGATCGGCAAAACGGTCGACGTGGCGGTGACCTCGGTGCTGCAGACAGCAGCAGGCCGGATGATCTTTGCCCGGTTGAAATAACTATGTACCAATCCAAAAAAGTAGCGGTGATCATAGCGGCGGGCGGCGCGGGGGTGCGCTTCGGCGGGAACGCCCCGAAACAGTTCCTGGACGTGGACGGCGAGACCATGGTGCTGCGCGCCATCCGGCCGTTCGAGAAGCACCCGGCCATCGACGAGATCATCGTCGTGGTCCCGGCCGGCTTCGAGGAGCAGGCGGGGGGGTTCACAACCGTCCTCGGCGGCCCTGACCGGGTGGCCTCGGTGCGCAACGGGCTGGCGGCGGTGCCCTTTTCCGAGGGGCTCGTCCTGATCCACGACGCGGCGCGCCCGTTCGTGACGAAGGGCGTGATCGACAGCGTGCTCCAGGGCGCGGCGGAGGCGGGCGCTGCGGTGCCGTGCATCCCCGTGACCGACACGATCTACGAAGCAAGGCTGTCCTACGACGGGGCAGAGCACCGCCCGGAGGCGGCGGATATCCTGGAGCGGCAGCGCCTGCGGGCGGTCCAGACGCCGCAGGGCTTCGACCTCGCGCGCATCAAGGAGGCGCACGAGGCGGCCGCGGTGTCCGGCTCTGCCTTCACGGACGATGGGTCGATGGTGCACGCGACCGGCCACGCGGTGCGGCTCGTCGAGGGCGACCCCGCGAACCGGAAGATCACGCGGCCGGGCGACCTGGCGTCCTCGCGCGTCGGCGTGGGGTTTGACGCGCACCGGTTCCGCGAGGGCGGGCCGCTGGTGCTCGGGGGCGTGGAGATCCCCTTCGAGAAGGGGCTCGACGGGCATTCGGACGCGGACGTGCTGACGCACGCGCTCATGGACGCGATCCTCGGCGCGCTGCATATGGGCGACATCGGGGCCCTGTTCCCCGATACCGACCCCAGGTACCAGGGCATTTCCAGCATGGAGCTGCTCGAGAAGGTCGCCAACACCATGCAGGCGGCCGGTTTTGGCGTCGGGAACGCGGATATGACCGTTGTGTGCGAGGAGCCGAAGATCGCCCCGCACCGGGAGCGGATCGAGGAAAGCCTCGCGGCGGCGGTCGGCTCGCGCGCCGACAAGATCAGCGTGAAGGGGACGACGACGGAAAAGCTCGGCTTTTCGGGGCGCGAGGAGGGCATCGCGGCGGAGGCTGTGGTATTATTGACCAAGAGGTATTGATATGAGGCTATCGAAGACACATTTTACGACACTCAGGGAGGCGCCGAGCGACGCGGAGATACCGAGCCATGTGTGGCTGATCCGAGCGGGCATGATCCGCAAATCCGTCGCGGGCGTCTACAATTTCATGACGTTCGGGTGGCGGACGGTGCGCAAGATCGAGCAGATCGTGCGCGAGGAGATGGACCGGGCGGGGGCGCAGGAGATCATCACGTCGCCCGTGCAGCCGGCGGAGCTGTGGCACGAGTCCGGCCGGTGGCAGGTCTACGGGCCGGAGCTGTGGCGGCTGAAGGACCGGCACGGGCGGGAGTTTTGCCTCGGGCCGACGGCGGAGGAGGTCTTCACGGACATCGTCCGGAACGAGATCAACTCCTACCGGCAGCTGCCGCGCAACATCTACCAGATCCAGCTGAAATACCGCGACGAGGCGCGCCCGCGCTACGGGCTGATGCGCAGCCGCGAGTTCATCATGAAGGACGCGTACAGCTTCGACCGCGACCCGGCGGGGCTGGACGAGAGCTACCGGAAGATGCGCGAGGCGTATACAAGGATTTTCACGCGGTGCGGGCTCGATTTCCGGCCGGTGGCGGCGGACAACGGCGCGATCGGCGGCACGGGCAGCGAGGAGTTCCAGGCGCTGTGCGACTACGGCGAGAGCGACATCGTGCACTGCCCCTGCGGGTACGCGGCGACGACGGACCAGGCGGGCGGCGTGGACGCGGCGGCGGAGGGCGCGGAAGGGATGCTCCCCATGGAGGAGGTGCACACGCCGGGCACGAAGACGATCGAGGCGGTCGCGGATTTCCTCGGGCTGCCGAAGGACAAGACGCTCAAGGCGCTGCTGTTCGTCGTCTACAACGACCCGGAGGAAGGCGCGGAGCCCGGCGCGGAGCCGGTGTACACGGTGCGCGAGTACGTGGCGGCCTTCGTCCGCGGCGACCGCGACCTGAACATGGTGAAGCTCCGGAACGCGCTCGGCGGCGTCGCGGAGCACCTGATCGAGTTTGCGGACGAGGCGGCGATGGGCGCGGCCACGGGCAGCGTCGCGGGCTTCACGGGGCCCACGGGGCTGCACGGCTGCCGCATCGTGGCCGACAGCGAGATCCCGGGCCTGAAAAACCTGTGCGCGGGGGCCTGCAAAGAGGACTACCATGTGAAAAACGTCAACTACGGGCGCGACTGGACGGCCGACGTCGTGGCCGACCTGAAGCTCGTGCGCGCGGGCGACCCGTGCCCCGAATGCGGCCTGCCGCTCGAGATGGCGCGCGGCATCGAGGTCGGGCAGATCTTCAAGCTCGGTACCAAATATTCGTCGTCGATGGGCGCGACCTACCGCGACGAGAACCAGGAGGAGCATCTCATCTGGATGGGCTGCTACGGCATCGGCGTCACGCGCACGATGGCCGCGGTCGTCGAACAGTGCCACGACGACGACGGCATCATCTGGCCGCTCGCCGTCGCGCCGTTCCACGCGATCGTGTGCCCGGTGAAGAACGGCGACGAGCAGGTGGCGGCGCTCGCGGAGGAGATCTACGGCGGGCTGCTTGCGGCCGGCGTGGAGGCGCTGCTTGACGACCGCGACGAGCGGCCGGGCGTCAAATTCAAGGACGCGGACATGCTCGGCATCCCGATCCGCGTCACGGTGGGCAAGAAGGCCGCCGAGGGCATCGTGGAGTACAAGCTGCGCGCGGAGAAGCAGGCGGAGGAGGTTTCGCCGGACGAGGCCGTGCGCAGGGCCGCCGACGCGGTCGGCGGGATCGGCAAGGGGTGAGCAGCATGTGGACCGGCGGCGTGCGGGTCGTGGTGCCCGACGAAAACGGGCGGATCCTGCTCGTGCGGCAGCGCCATGAAGGCCGGGAGCTGTGGATGCTGCCGGGCGGCGCGATCGAGGAGGGCGAGACGTCCCAGGACGCGGCCATCCGCGAGGTGCTCGAGGAGACGGGGCTCATCATCCACATCGTGCGGCTGCTTTGGCACGTCGAGGAGGCCTCGGCGGAGCGGGGCCAGCGTTTTGTAAATTTCTTCCTCGGCCGGGCGATCGGCGGCAAGACGGAGCTTGGGGAGGACCCCGAGCTGGGGGACGCCCAGGTCCTCGACGGGATCGGGTTCTTTTCGCGCGAGGAGGCGTTGAACTGCGAGCATCTGTACCCGGATTTTCTGCGGGAAGAGGCATGGGACGAAATGACGGCCGAATCAGGGGCAAGTATTTACAGAATCCGGAAGTAAAGGTTCATGAAACAAGATTGTATACAATTTCACAATAAGAACATAAAAACCGGCGTCGTTATTGAAATTTCAACGTTTTCGCCGATTTTCACAGTTTGAATTCTATGTGAATTCTTACATTATATAGTTGACCTAAGCGTAATCCTCCCGTAATATTGGGTATAAGAGAAATGGTGGAAGGCTATGCTCGCAGGGATGGCCTCCCCAAATAAAGGGGCAATCAACAAGTTTGTTCCCGCCGCGATGCGGCGTGACAATAAAGGTGAGGTGTGGATTTGGGAAGAGGCAAATGCGAAGTAATAAGATAAAACCTGCGGCGTCCGTCGTCATGTATACGGCGAGTTCGCTGTTGTCAACTGCCGGTCACAAGTTGTCCGCACTCATACGTAATGCCGGCCGCTCTGCTTCAAGCAAAAAGCGGGTCCTCCTTCCGGCGCATTCCGTAGCGGCTAGCAGAGACTGTTTGGCGACGGACGCCGTTTCGAAAAATCATTCTTGGGCCGAGGCGATCGGCATGGAGGGCCTCCGGATATTTTTGATGGCGCTTTCCCATGGATCCGGGTTCCGGGCAGCATGGCGGGAGGCGCGCGCCGTACAGGTCAAGCACCACCTCCGTGCGGGCATCACGCTCGCAGGGGGGCTTTTGGCTGCGATCTTCGTCCTTTCCTCCGTCCTCACGGGCGCGGAGATGATGGCGGTGTCCGTCAACGGGCAGGTCATCGGCTACGTGAACGACGAGGCGGAGTACGCGAGCATCGTGCAGAGCGCCAAGGAGAAGATTTCCAAGGAAAACGGCGGCACGGAACTGATCATTCAGGACGCGGACATATCGCTCGCGCCGAAGTTTGTGCCCGGCAACGAAGAGGCGATCGCGGAAGCGGCCGTGAGCGAGGACCAGCTCGCGGAGACACTGCTTGAGGAAAACGTCATCAAGACGAACGTCTACACGCTGAACGTGGAAGGGCAGGAGGTGGCAACCTTCGGCTCGCTCTCGGAGGCGACGGAGACGCTCAACGGCATCGTCGAGGAGTTCGAACCCCAGGAGGCGGTCGAGCCCGCGGAGGGCGCGTTCGTGGAAGAGGTGGCGATTGAGAGCAAGACGAGCGACCTGGAGGTGGTCACGGAGCTGGACGACGCGGAGACCGCGAAGGAGCATCTGCTGAACGGCAGCACGGAGAAGAAAGTATACGCGGTTTCGCGCGGCGACACGATCGAAGAGATTGCGGCGCTGCTGGGCGTGACGGTGGAGCAGATCGCCCTCGACAACCCCGAGCTCAACCTAAACAACCTGAAAGAAGGCGACCTGATCAAATTCCAGGCCAGCGCCCCGCTCGTGCACTACGAGACGAGCGGCGTAGAGACGGTGATCGAGGAGATCCCGTTCGAGACGGAGGAACAGAAATCAGAGGACCTGCTCGTGGGCGAGCGGGAGACGCTGTCGGAGGGCATCCCCGGGAAGCGGCTGGTCACGCGCAATGTGGTGCGGGTCAACGGCGACCTGACGGATGTGGAAGAGATTTCATCGGAAGTGCTGGAAGAGCCGGTCTCCGAGATCGTCCTCGTGGGCACGAAGCCCAGGATGTTCGACGGCGGCGGCGACGGCCCGCTCGGGCTGCCGCTCGCGAGCTGGACGCTCACGCGCAGCGTCGGCAACGGGCACACCGGCGCGGATATGTGCGCACCGCAGGGGACGCCGATCTACGCCGCGGAAGGCGGGACGGTCACCTTCATCGGGATGCCGTACGGCGCCTACGGCAACTTCCTGAAGATCGACCACGGCGGCGGGCTGGAAACGTGGTATGCGCACTGCGACACGATCAACGTGAGCGAAGGCGACCAGGTGGCACGCGGCCAGCAGATCGCGACGGTCGGGATCACCGGGCGCGCGACGGCCTACCATCTGCACTTCGAGGTCCGCGTGAACGGGGCGGTGCAGGAGCCGATGAGCTGGCTTTCGGGCAACTACGCGGTGCCGGCCCCAGCGGCGACAGAAACGGAAACCACCGAGACCCCGGCGGAGTGACGCATCCGCGGGCATGAATATGGTATACTAATCGGCGGGTTTCCCATCCGCCGATTTTTTATGACGCAGAACATGAGGTATCTATGAGGATTTACAATACGATCACGAGGCAGAAGGAAGAATTCAGGCCGATCCACGAGGACGAGGTCCTCATGTATGTCTGCGGGCCGACGGTATACAATTATTTCCATATCGGCAATGCGAGGCCTTTTGTGGTGTTTGACACGTTCCGCCGGTACCTCGAGTATCGCGGGAAGAAGGTCAATTTCGTCCAAAATTTCACGGACGTCGACGACAAGATCCTTGCGCGGGCCGCGGAAGAGGGCGTTTCCTCGCGCGAGATCGGGGACAAATACATCGCGGAGTATTTCAAGGACGCGCAGGCGCTGGGCGTGCGGGCGGCGACGCACCACCCGCGCGTGACGGAAAACATGGACGCGATCATCGGCTTCGTGCAGGCGCTCGTCGAGAAGGGGCATGCCTACGAAGTGGACGGGGATGTGTATTTCGACACGGACAGCTGGCCGTCCTACGGGAAGCTGTCGGGGCAGGACGTGAACGAGCTGCGCTCCGGCGCGCGGATCGAGGTGGACGACCGGAAGAGGAGCCCGCTCGATTTTGCGCTGTGGAAGAAGGCGAAGGAGGGGGAGGACCTGTATTGGGAGAGCCCGTGGGGCAGGGGGCGGCCCGGCTGGCACATCGAGTGCTCGGCGATGAGCAAGCGCTTCCTCGGGGATACGATCGACATCCACGCCGGCGGCCAGGATCTGATCTTCCCGCACCACGAGAACGAGATCGCGCAGTCCGAGGCGGCGAACGGCGTGACGTTCGCAAACGCCTGGATGCACAACGGCTACATCACGATCGACAAGGAGAAGATGGCGAAGTCGAAGGGCAATTTCTTCACGGTGCGCGACATCCTGGAGGACTACGACGGCGAGACGATCCGCTTCTTCCTGCTCGCGGGGCATTACCGCGGGCCGATCGATTTCAGCAAGGATCTCATGGAGCAGTCGAAGGCGGCCCTCGGGCGGATGCGCAACGCCCGGGACACGCTGGAGCATCTGGCGGCGAAGTCGGCGCTTGCCTTTTCCGACGCGGAAGAGGCCTCGCTGGCGGCGCTCGGGGCGTACCGCGAGAAGTTCATCGCGGCCATGGACGACGACCTGAACACGGCGGACGCGATCGCCGCCATATTCGAGCTGATCGCGGACGTGAATGTCCAGGTCAAGGACGGGGCTTCCGCGGCGTACGCTCAGGGGGCACTCGCGCTCCTGCTGGAGCTGGCGAACGTGCTCGGCCTCCTGGAGGCGCGCGGGGGCGCGGAGCCGGCGGGCGAGGACCCCGAGGTGCTCGCGCTGATCGAGGAGCGCGGGGCGGCGCGCGCCGCGAAGGACTGGGCGCGCGCGGACGAGATCCGCGACTTGCTCAAGGCGAAGGGCGTCACGCTGAAGGACACGCCGCAGGGGGTTCAAATCATACGGGAGAACGGCTGACCCCCCATGGATCTCCATTCCAGAAAATTTGCCTATGCCTCGATGGGCATGCTCGTGGTGATTTGGGGCTTCGAGTACGTCGCGGCGAAGGCCGCCCTGGAGGCCGTGTCGACGTTCCCCCTGGTCTGCCTCAAATACATGCTGGGCCTCGTGACGCTATGCGTGGTGAAGCTGGTGCAGGACCGGCGGTTTTTCGCCTTCCGGCGTCAGGACCTGCTCGTGCTCATCGTCTGCTCGGTCACGGGCCAGCTGCTCTATTTTGCGTGCGAATACGGCGCGATGAGCTACCTCCCGGTTTCGACGATCAGCATCGTGCTGGCCTTCATGCCGGCTGTTTCCGTGGTGCTGGAGTTTTTCCTCTACCGGAAGAGCCCGAACCGGTTCATGGTGGCCGGCATCGCGGCCGGCATCGTGGGCGTCGTGCTTGTGATCGGGGGCGGGGCGAGGGATTTTTTCACCGGCGCGGGCATCGGGTACCTGCTGATCTTCGGCGCGGTCTTTTGCTGGAACGCCTACAATTTCCTCACGAAGAAGCTGGCCGGGCACTATACGCCGCTCAACCTGTCGTATTACCAGGCGCTGTGCACGGCGCTGATCTCGCTCCCCTTCCTGCTGGGGGACCTGCCGCCCGCGTCCGCCTTCGCGCCCGGGCCGGTGCTCGGGGGGCTGCTGTTCATCGGCTTCCTCTGCGAAGGCGTGGGCTTCCTGATCTACGTAAACGCGGTCCACAAGATCGGCCCTACGCCGTGCGCGCTTTTCTCCAGCATGCTGCCGGTCTCGACGACGTTTTTCGGCTGGCTGTGCCTTGCGGAGCACATCCTGCCGCTGCAGGCGGCCGGCGGCGTCATCGTCATCGTATCCGGCGTGTACGTGATACGGGAGAAGGGGAGGCTCGATTCAGAATTGAGAATTGAGAATGGAGAATTGAGAATTGAGAATTGAGAATTGAAAATGATGATAACAATGAAAAAAACAGTAATTATTTTGGCAACAATCCTGCTAACAGTCGCTAATTTGAGCGCACAGGACGAGTATTAT
>JAISTX010000029.1 GCA_031272365.1 Eubacteriales Family XIII. Incertae Sedis bacterium | reverse complement strand
CTGCAATGGCTTCTTGAATCCGCTCGAGCTGCGAAAGGTAGTGGTGGGACGTTGAAGTGGTCAGCAAATTTCAATTGTAAGGACGAGCAACGAGCACAAAGAATTCAAGGGCGCCGAGGCTGGGGGGAGTGTGTCAAATTATACGTCCCCATGACACACCCATGACACACGGGACTCCGTCCTTACCTCTTAGCCCCGCTCGCATTCCAAGGTATACGGCATCTCGGCAGCGTTGATCTGATCAATTATTATTTTCTCGTCCGTTTTGATGGCGTTGTCGAACAGGTATCGGGAGAACGGGTTTATCAGGAGGCTCTCCACGATATTGCCGATGCCCCGCGCGCCGTTGTCGAGGTTGCCCAGCGCCGCGTCCAGCAGCGTTTTCCTGGCGGCCGCCGACAGGGACAGCTCGATCCGTTTCTCGGAGGCCAGGAACCCGATGATCCTTTCGACTTGGGCGTCCAGTATGGTCTCGGCGACGGGGGGCCTGATGAAATCGAAAACGACGATGTTCTCGCCGATCCGGTTGAGGATCTCCGGCCTCCCCAGCTCCAGCTTGAAAAAATCCTCGATCGCGGCGCGGACGCGTTTCTGGACCTCCGGGTACCCCATGTCGGGCGTCACGTTCGCCGCCCTGGCTCCGGTGCTTTCGCTCCGGGTGAAGATGCCGAGGTTGCTCGTAAAGATGATGACGGTCTCCGAAAAATACACCGTGTTCCCTTGCCCGTCCGTCATGCGCCCGTCTTCCAGGATTTGCAGGAATTTGTCGAATATGGAGGGGTGCGCCTTCTCGATTTCATCGAATAACAGGATGGAGAACGGCTTCTCCCTCACCGCGTTGGTCAGCTGCCCCCCGGCCTCGTAGCCGACATACCCCGGGGGTGCCCCGAGCAGCTTCTGGTCGCTATGGCCCTGCCCGTATTCGCTCATGTCGAAGCGGACGCAGCAACTCTCGTCGCCGAACAATTTCTCCGCGAGCGTCTTCGCGGTTTCCGTTTTCCCGGTGCCCGTCGGCCCCGCGAAAAACAGGATACCCTTCGGCTTCCCGTGCGCGGACCCCTGCAGGCCGGACATCCCGGTCACCGCGCGCTTCACGACGTCCAGGGTTTTCATGATGGCATTGTCCTGCCCCTTGACCCTCTTCCGGAAATCCTCGTGCGCGGACTTCAGGTCCTCCTCGCTGAGGGTGTCCCACGGGTTCTCCTTGATCCCGTACTTGTACAGATCCACGATCGACGAAAGGTCCTTGATGCGCGTCCTCTCGTTTTTGCAAAGGCGCCGAAGGCCGTTGATTTCGGTGAAGCTGAACCCCTCTGTCAGGCCGACGAACTTGTCCTGCACCCTTTCCAGCTCCTGCGGGTTGCTCTCGTAGAAAGGGGCGTCTTCGGCATAGACATCCGCCGCAAAGAAGCTTGCGAAGTTCCCCCCCTTGACAAGGCCCTCCCGCTCTTCCCGGGACGGCGTCCCGATCGAAATCGCCTTGACGTTTGGGTTGTCGTGGAAAAACCACGCGGGGATGTCGTTCAGTTTGTTGACGATCATGACCGCCAAGTTTTTCAGAAGCCCGCTTTCGGAGCGGGCATCCCTCCCCTCCAGCGACGCCAGCAGCAGATTCGTGAAGCTGTCCACTTCGGGCTGGTCGAGGTTGTCCGGCGAGGTGATGTACCGGGAGGCAAGGTTCATGACAATCGCGACCGGCGTTTGGTCCTGGCCCATCGCGGCGCGCACGATCGACGAAGCCGACTCCGAGCGGCCCTTGAACTCAGCGCGGATCGCCCCCCCGTCGGACCTTGCCGCCGCAAGCCGCGCAAACTCGGCCACCGCCGCGTCGTCGTTGGGGTTGTAGAACCCTTGCATATTGTCATAGAAAACAACGGTCTGGTAGCCTATGCCTTTGAAATAATAATGCAAGTATTCGGGGAGCCGCAGGATGCTCCCGCGCGGGACGAGCCCCTCCTCGGGGTACTGGTACACGTCCAGCACATTGCCCTCGATGATGAGAAGGGGCTTGATGCGCGAAAAAATCCCCAACTCTTTGTGCCATTTTGGGATATAAAAATCATCCATCTCCTACCCCTTCTCGTGATCTGCGAGCGACTCAGACAATTCTACCACAAAGCCCGGTTTGTGTATGCCCACCGAGACGACGCCGTCCGTTGCCTGGAAGTTTTGGATGCGGTTTTGCGCCCCGCCGAGGTACGCGTCGTAGATCCCCCGGTAGCCCTTGTTCATGATATGGACCCGTTGGTTGTCCGACCCCCTGAGCGGCACGCCACGGTTGCGCCCTTCGATATAGGGGCCGTCGATCAACACGGCGATCGAGCGGAGGATGCGCTCCGTCGGGGGGTCATTCCTTTCAAGCAGTTCGTGGAGCTCAAACCCTGAATACAAAATAATATCCCTGCTGATTTGGACGAGGCCGCCGACCAGCGCCGCCAGCTCTTCCGTTTGTTCCATCGGCTCGCCGCCGGAAATGGTGAACCCGTCTATCTTGTTTTCCCGCGCGACGGTGTGCAGCAGCTCCAGGATGGATCCCGTATCCATCTCGTATTCGGCCTTGGGCTCCCACAGTTCGGGGTTGCTGCAGCCGCGGCATTTCCGGTGGCACCCGCACAGCCATATCCCGACGCGGCCCCCCGGGCCGAGGACGCGGACGGGGTAGAGTATCCGCGCGATATTCATGGGCACGCTTCCAGGACGAAATACGCCGCGCCCGCCTGCCGCGCCCCGTCCACGATTTTCCCGCCCAAGCCGATTTCGTCGCCCTCGAGGATCCTCGTGGGGCTGCCGTCGGCCACCGCCGTGTTGTTCACGAACGTCTTGTTCGTGGCGCTCAGGTTTTCGATGTATATCTCCGGGCCAACAACGGACACCTTCATGTGCTGCCGGCTCACGAAGGGCTTCGCCGACAGGTATTCCTTCATCTCCGCTTCGCGCCCGACGACGATTTCGGGCGCATCGAGCGTGTAGGAATAGTCGCGGTCAACAGAGACCAGCGTGTATGCTCCCCTTTCCGTCTCCGGGCCGACAACGCGAACCCTGGTAAGGTCGGCTTCGCAGTTCCGGCACTCGAACACGGTGGGCGGGTTCTTTTCGCCGCAGCTTGGGCAGATTTTGTATTTTTCCAACGTGCTCATTCGTCTACCCTCCTAAGCGCTTTCTTCGCCGTCGGCCGCCTGCGCTTCTTGCCCGTGCCGATCCGAGGGATCTGTTTCCCGGTATCCAATACGTAATCGTTGATGTTGATGATCTTTGCATGCTCGGCCGCCACCGGCGCAAGCGAGACGCGGGTCTCCATGTGGACGTCCTTCTGCCGGAGCTTTTCCTCGATCGCGGCGAAATCACCGCAGAAAGCCTCCATGTCTTCTTGGAGCGCCGAGGACTCCTGTGCGCTTGGAACGCGGTCCGAAGTATCGATGCCGCCGAGCTCCATGGTGATCTGCCCGTCGGGGCTGTACGTCACGCTCAGGGCTGTCCCCTCGCCGAAAGCATAGAGTTTGTTGCGGAACGGCCCCCCGCTTTTCTTCGCGGCCTCGCGGTGCCCGATCAGATCATAGCCCATATCCGCCATGACATCGTCCATGGCTTCGCTGATGTGCCGCTGCTCCTCCTGCAGGACGAGCTCGGACTCCATATCGCGGATGGCCTTCCGCATCGACGCGACACCCTCTTCCGTGGCAGGGAACTCCACGGGCGCCGTTTGGGAAAAGGAGCAGAGGGCGGCATACCGAACGCATTCCTTCCGGTGGTCGGCAAGAAGCGCCGCATGGGCCTTCTCCGCTTCCCGAAGGCGCTTTTGCAGGGCGCTTACCGTGATGGATTCGAACGTCCTCAGATAGGCGTCGCCCGCAATTGTATCGAGTGTATGCAGCGCGTTTTTCGCATCGGCCAGCAGGCGCGCGTCCGGGGACCGGGCGATGATGGAGGAGAGCAGGTTCCCGACCCGGTCTTTGTCCGCCTGGAACGCATCCCGCGCATCTTCCGCGCCGAGCATGTCAAACGACCCTGCGGCGGCGATGTCGCTCATGGCAGCATCCAGGTCCAGCGAGGCCGCCGCGCCCGCCAGGGCCCGCTCCTCTTCCTCCGCGGCATTGCCCGTGGCAAGATCGCCCAGTATGCCCGTCAGCAGCGCCGCCGCCAGCCCCTCCCCGGCATCCCCGTCCAGGATCCCCGCCAGGTTCTTTTCGCCGGAAAACGCGCCCACCTCCGCCCGGAGGGCTTTGATGCGCTCGAGCGACTTTTGCTTTCTCGCAAGGTCTTCCGGGCGGGTCGATGTCCTACCAAGCAGCAGCGGCGTGGCGCGGCGCATCTCGTTTTGGTATTGCCGGAGGCCGCTCAGGACGCTGCCATCCAGGCTTTCGCACTGCGCAATCCGCCGTTTGAGTTCCTCCGGGTCGCCTTCCCCCCTGCGGAGCATCAGCTCCGCATCCTTCGCCATCTGCGGCATGCTTTGGACCGCCATGATGGCGTGCTCGATCAAGCCCTTCATTTCCGCGAGGCACGCTGCCGTTTCCGCGTCGCACTGCACTTGCGCCAACGCAATCCTACGCTGCGCCTCTGGCAGCTGGTATATGGAAATCTTCGGTCCGCTCATCCCTTAGCCCTCCATCTGCTTTTTCCACTCGTCGAGCTCTTTTTGCTTCCCGATCGCAATCAGCCATGCTTCCAATTGCACATCGAGATCGCCATAATAACTGACCAAGTCATGGCAGTGCCCCTCGAAACGCCCCAGGGACTTGCCAAGCTCCTCCCGCATGAAGGCGGCAAACTCGCCGACAGTCCGGAACTTCTGGCCGTATATATTCAATAACTTCTGGCCGGAAAGCGTATACGCCATGATGTAGAATGTGCGCAGCAAGCCGTTCCCGTGGTTCCGCTCGAAGACGTACATATCCTCGATGCCGGAGGCCGCCTTTCTCAGGTTCTCGTTCTTTGGCGCGACGATCGCAACGTATTGCGAAAGAAGCCGCTCTTTGAGGATGGACTCATAATATTTGTTTTGCGTTGCATCCTGATTCCATAGCCTCTCCAACAGGTCCCTCCCCAAAGCCGGGAGGCTCTCAAAGCGGACCCCGTTCCAGTAGAAGCCCTTCAGCCTCGGGTGTATCCGGTACAGCAGCCTGAAGAACAGGACGTCATCCTTGCCGTTCGCGCGGGCCGCTTCGTCCTCCGCCTCTTGGCAGTACCGGGCGGTTTGCTGGTCAAAGGAACGAAAATGCGCCGTCAACAGCCCCCGGAACAGATGGTGCTTCCCCTCTTTCCAGTTGGTGGCGAGCGCGGCGGCCAGGGAGGCGGTGTCCGTATAGGATTGCTTCACAAAGACGTAGGGCGGCATGGCGCCTTTCCCGGCGCCTTCCCCGGGGATGGCGAGGCCCGCCCCGTTCAGCCAGGACGCGACCTCGTCGTATGTCCAGCGCCGGTTGGGGTTGCCCTTGTCCTGGCGCGCTGAGATGTCGTAGTAGGTAAGCGCGGAAATGAAGCCCTGCAAAGAGGGTGGCATATCCTCCGGCAACGGGATCCGCTGGAGCGAAACGTACTGCTCGATTTCTTCCATGCTCATATTGGCGTAGGGCGTGTACCCGCAAAACAGTTCGAAAACGGTCACGCCGAACGAATAATAATCCGATTCCTCCAAAAATAGGTTCCGGAAGGTCTCCGGCGCCGAGTACTCCGGCGTCATGCCCGTCCGCGTGACGACGACCGCGCTCCCTGCGCTCATGACGGAACTGATGCCGAAGTCGATGATGGCGACGCTCTCCCCGTCATCCGACAGCATGACGTTGGACGGCTTCAGGTCCTTGTGGATGATCATCGCTTCATGGAGCGCGTGAAGCCCTGCGTTGATCCCCGGGATCACGACGCGGACCAGCTCGTCGAGGCTGAACTGCTTCCCCTGAAGGCTGCCGTTTTTGTAATAGGCCGAAACCTCGACAGGGTACCCATTGTGCGTGGAGGACTCGTAGAGCCTGGCGACGTTCGGCGAATCGACTTTCAGCAGGGCATCCACCACATCTTCCTTGATGGCAATTTCCCTGCGGTATATTTTCGCGACGTACTGTTTGCCTTCGAACGAGCACAGGTACAGATCCGCCTCGCCTGATGTGACATCGAGCCTTTCCTCCACGACGTATTTTCCGCAAACGAGGTCGCCGCTGTCGAGCAGGTTCCCCTCCGGGCGCTGCACGCCGCCGTCGGGCGGGGCATAGAAATCGGCGATGCTGTCATTGATTGCGGTTGCCGGGATGTAGTCCTCGCTCGCCAATGCTTCGTTGATCTGCGTTCTGCCGTCCATGTTATTTTTCCTCTACCACGTTTACTTTACCATCAATCAAAGTGATCCTGTTGCTATCGAGCAGCCTTTGAAAAGCGTCTTCCATGCAGGAAACGATCTGCTGGCTTTTCCGGGGGTACCCCAGCGCCCTGGTTGCCCCCGCGATCAAGCCGTCTTTGTCGAGCCCGTAGGCGCGGCCGGCGACCGACAGCATGGCCAGACCCAGCTCGGCAGGGGCGATGTGGTTCACTTTGCGCGGGGGATCCCCGGGCTTTGCAATGCGGACCTTGTGGTCCGCAAAGCCGTTTACCGTATAGAAGTTGTCCTTGTCAAGACGCAGCTCCCGCATGCCGCGCAGCGCCTTGTCAACCGATTTCTTCACGGTGCTCGTGGCCCTTTTCACATGGAAGGCCGGGGCCATCCTTGCGTACAGCAGATCCCTGTGGATGGGCTGCTCCGTCAGGACAACATGGTAGACCATGTTCCTGATCGCGTCCACGCTCCTGCCTCCGTAAAGCCCGGGGTCATAGTCCGGCCAAACCGCCTCTACGTAGTACGCAAAGCCATACGGGTTGTTTTCGTCTGCCGGCCCCATGGACGAAGGCGGGCCGGCGCTCTCCGCGATATCTTCGAACGGCAGGCGGCCGTCTGCCCTGGCCGGGGATGCGCCGGAAGCGGGCGATGGGGCGTCTGCGGCATCCTGGAGGAACCGCAAGAGGCGCTCCCTTTCCGCATCCGGGTTTTTGAACCACTCCGGAGCCCATATCCGGTACAGCCGCCAGCCCATGCGGCGCAGCACGCTTCGCCGGAGGTGGTCCCGGTCGCGCGTGGTTTTCGCGCCGATGTACGCGTATCCATCGCATTCAATCCCGGCGATGAACGCGTCCGCCCTGTCCGGATGCTCGATGGCGATATCCACTTTGTACTTCGAGCAGCCGACATGCTTGCGGACGCGGTACCCCGCTTTTTCAAGGAAGGATGCGACCGCGTCCACGAGATCGTCCGTGGGGGCGGCTCCGGCCCCGGGGAGGGAGCTTGCCCCCTTTTGCGCAAATTCGATATAAGACCGGAGCATGCGGGCGCCTTCCGATTGCGTCCTTGCCAAATCTATGTCGGTTGATTGGATGGAGCTGACAAGCTTGACATTCTTCTTCGCGCGCGTGATGGCCACATTCAGCCGCCGCTCCCCGCCGGCGTAGTTCAGCGGCCCGAACCGCATGGCCATCGGCCTGCCTTGGTCCTTTTGCAGCTGGGTCTTCGCGTAGCAAATGCTGAATATGATCGTGTCCCGCTCGTCGCCCTGGACGTTCTCGAGGTTCTTCACAAAAAACTCCTCCTCGCGGCCCTCGGCGAAAAACGGCTCATGCTCGGGATGCGCTTCGCGGTAGTACGCGATTGCGGAGGCAATGGTCTGCTGCTGTTTGGAGCTGAACGCGATGACCCCCAGCGTCCTTTGCGGATGGTTCCGGATATGCTCGTCAACCAATTCCACGCACCGCTTTGCCTCCTCGATGTTGCGTTGCTGGCTGTACACCCCGTTTTCGACAAAGATGAATTCCACGCCCATGTCGCGCCGCTTCTCCTCGCTGCTCGGGAACGTCACGAGGCTGTTTTTGTATATCTCCTGGTTCGAGAAGGCGATGAGGTGCTCGTGCTGGCTTCGATAATGCCATTTGAGCGTGCGGTTCGGGAGCAGCGCCGCGGTTTCTTCGAGTATCGAATCATGCACTTCGTCCTCATATTCCTCTTCTGCCGCTGCATCAAAGGCGCCGTCGCTGTTGCTGGTGTTCACGGAAAAGAAATTTGTCGGCGGCAGCTGCTTTGTGTCGCCCGCGATGATCACTTGCGCCCCCCTGAAGATGGCACCGATCGCATCCTGCGGGAAAATCTGCGATGCTTCGTCGAATATGACCAAATCAAACCGATAGGAATCCGCTTCCAGGAAATAGGCTACCGATAGCGGGGACATCATCAGGCATGGTTTCAACGCCAGCAATATATTCGGGATTTCCCTGAAGAGTTTTCGCAGCGGCATGAACTGCCGCTTTTTCTCGAGCTCCCGCTGCAGCTTGCTGAGCTCATCGTTCGCCTTCATGAAGCGGTTTGTGCTCGGGAACGACGAGATGATCTTCTCGCGTATGCGGACTTGGGCGTACTGCAGCTGCTTCGCGTCGAGGTCGGAAAACCGCTCGACTTTCTCGTCTTGTATGCGGCGCCTGAACTGCTGGATGATGGGGCGCTGCTCCGCCACTTCGCCAATCCACTGCTGATAAAAGCTGCGCTCGAAAGAAGCCGTGATGCTGTCCGCCGGGCAGCCTCCATGCTCGACGCCATCCGCGAAGGCTTGGAGCCCCAATGCGCACAGATTGTCTTTGACGGACAGATAGTCAATCCATTTGTCCAGGGACGGGAACCCGCCGACGCAGGCGCGATACCGTTGCGCAGCCTCGTTGAGGTCCATGTCCGGGAACCCCGCCGCGGTGTCGAATAGCCCGGTGAACCCGTCCCACGGGACGCGGAGGGCATTTTTCTGCCGGGCCAGATTTTCCACGGAGCCGCAAAATTCCTCTCGCGCCGCCGGATTGCCGCAGACCTTCCAAGCGAACGGTTCGTTGGGGGCGACTGCCCATTCGGAAATAAAGAACGCGTGGACGGCAGACAAATCGGCAAGGATCGAATCCCAGTCCGTTTCAAGCCCGCCGAACCGTTCGGCAAACAAGATTTTATTCTTCTGGTCGCTCTCTTCGAGGGAGGCTTGCGCCGCGCGGAAATACGATACGTCCTGGAGGGCCCCGAGCAATTCTGATGGCCCAAGGGGGCTCTTGCAGTGGATGCCGACGGCATCCAGCGCGCGGATCACGCTTGCGGACGCTTCGGAAACCGAGGCGAGCGCGGGGGCGATGCTGTCCGCCAGCGATAGGGCATCCACCGCGCGGCCCGGCGCGAAATAGGGGGCGGCCTTCGCGGAAATGCCCGCGATGCTATTCTCCGACAAGGCTTCCGCTATGGATGCGAGTTTCGCGTAGGCATCCATATGCGCCGGTTTGTCCACCGCGATTTCGACGACCGGCTGGGGCGCCATGCCAAGGGGGTAGAGCGCCTGGAGCAGGGAAACGGCCTCGACGCCTTTCCCGATCGAACCCCAATCCGTCTCCAGGCCAAAAAACGCTTCCCCAAAGCAGCGGCGCAGGAGCGGTTCGTTGTCGTCAAACCATCGCATTTCGGTATGGATGTCTTTTGCCTCTTGGAGAAGGGCGATGGCCTCTTCGTAGCCCAGGCGCTTGCCGGCCGTTTTCGACAGGGCCTTCAGCGATTTGATGTCTGCGCGGTAGCGGCCGCCCAGCCGCTTGAATACGCCGTTGTAGTCCGTCTTGAACCGCCCCAGCATTTGCTCTATGTCAAGCCGGAACAGCTCCGGCTCCCATTGGCATAGGACGGCCTGTTTTCTGCTCAGGATGCTTGCGCTGTGCGCTGCCGCGTCGGACAATGCTTGCCTCACTTGGGGGAATACGGCTTGCTCAAACCATTCGCGCCGGATCTGCGGCGCGGCGGTCAATGCCCGGGCAACCGCGCCATGCTGCGCCGCGGCCTGTATGCTGTCGGGGGCGGTCGTCCCGAGTATTTCCGTGATTTCGGCCAGGCTGGACCGGATGGCTGGCACCTTTTCCAGAGCGCCCTTTGCGTCGGCATGGATCTCCCGTATCCTGTCGACGATGCCGGCTGCCGGCATCCCCTGATGCTGCCCCATGCCGCGAATGGTGTCCACGTCATGATGCACTTGCTTCAGGACGGCGTCCACGTCTACGCCGGAGATGCCCTCGCCGAACGCCGCCGCGCATTTGCTGCGCAGCGACAGGGCGGAGCGGTACAGCTCTTTTGAACTCTGCGCTTCGCGCATCAAGTCCGCGCGCGTTTCCGGCTCAAACCAGCTGGCCGGGAACACCGGCGCGCTTTCCAGCGCTGCCGCGAGTTTCTCAAGGGCTTCGACGGTGGCCATGGAGGGCCTGCCTTCAAGCGAATAGGTTGACAGCACCCCGCTCAAATCGGCATATAGGCCGTCCAGGCCGGCATCCAGGCCCATTGTGCCCCTGAGCAATGCCTCCCTGTCTTTTTGGCTGAACCCGCGCATCGTCGATCCGAACCATGGGTTGTCCCGCAAGCGCCCCCCGTTTTGCTCGACGGCGCGCGCCAGCGATTGGGCATGGTAGAGCATCGTGTTGAAATCCCGGTTCGAGATCCCCGTGATATTGGATAGCCGGAGCGGGATGTAGGGCGCGTTTTCCCGTTTTGCCATCTTCCCGTAAGCCGCGTAGAGGCTTTCCCCGAGGGGCTGGATCTCCGCATGCAATTCCCTTGCGTAGTCGTTCAGGAATGTCCGGTCGAGAAACAGCTCGTGCAATTCAGCCAGATGCGCGTCCCGCAGGCGGTATTTTTCGAGGGACAGATTTCTGCCGATGTCCTCCAGGATTTCTTTCTTGTTCGCCTTGTGGCTATGGAGCGCCAGGCAGAAATCATCCAGCTGGACGTCCTTCAGCCGGCGGTGGACGACTTCGAGCGCGGCGAGCTTTTCCGAGACGAAAAGCACTTTTCGCCCGTCGGCCAGCGCTTCGGCGATGATGTTCGTGATCGTCTGGCTTTTCCCGGTCCCCGGGGGGCCTTGCATCACAAAGCTGACGCCGGACTTCGACAGGAGGATCGCCTCCTGCTGGCTGGAATCCGCGTTGAGCACCTGGAAGCTGTCATGCGGGTGGATTTTGTCCAAATCGAACGTGGCGATTTCTTGCGGTATGGCGTGGACGCCGCCTGCCTCGCCGGCTATGGCGCGAATGACCGGGTTGTCCAGCATCCTGGCCTTATGCGCCTCCAGATCGTGGTACATGCTGATTTTCAGGAAGGAGAGCAGGCTGAGGCTTACTTCCCTGACCACCCGCCAGCCGGATCCGTCCGCGATGCCCTCGATGGTTTGCATATAGTTGTCGATGGACGATTCATCCACCAATTCAAACGTCGGGAGGTCAACGTTGTAGTTTTGGTTGAACATGAAATCCAGCGTCGGGTTGACTTCGATTTCGTCGTCGTACCGCGAGAGGGAAAAAGGCGCATTCACCGATTCCTGCTTGAGCGACACGGGCATCATGAGGAGCGGGGATTTCAGCCAAGACGGATCGGCCGCGTCTTTTTCCTTCCACTCGATGAAACCGAAGGAGAGGTACAGGATGTTCGTCCCTTGCTCGTCCCGCGCCAGCTTGGATTTGGCCCGGAGGTTCTTCAGCGTCATATTGCGCTCAAGGATCCCCCCCGCGGTCTTGATGTCCCCGAAATGCGCGGGGAGGGGGTATTCCAACGCTTCCAGCAATGTCAGGATGGAAAAGGCGCGGAGGTCGGAATTGCGGTCGATCGGGCGCTGAAATGTCAGCGTCTCCTCGCCAACGGCCAGCCGGTTGAACAGCTCCGAAAACCCCGGGTCCAGGATGGTCAGGGTGGAGCGCTTGGTCTCCCGGTAGTTGATCATGCGATTGCGCTTGCTCAGATCGAGCAAGCTGTCTTTCCATTGCTTGATTTTGCGCTCCAAAGCATCCGCTTCCCGCACTTCCGAACCCCTTTCAATCACAGCTATCCATATAACCATTATAATACCTGAAATATGACAGCGGGATTGATACGAAAGGGGCAAGGCCGTGCGGGATTGGGAATGTTCCTTTCAGAATATGAATGTCGGGCCGATGAGCAGGGCGATGGCCGCCATGTGCAGCGGGTAGTACGCGTAGAAGAACCACTTGGCGGGGAACCGGCCGCGCGTGCCGTTGTACTGCCGCAGGAAGGGGATGGCGAGCGCGACGGTCATCTGCAGGGCGCCGTAGAGCGGGTCGATCGCGAAGATGTAGACGATGCTGTAGAAACTGATGGCCAGGAGCAGCAGGAGCATCTGCCGCTTGAAGTTGCCGTGGTTCATGCCCATGTAGACGATCGCGAGCGCGCCGGGCGTGCTCCAGTCGCCGGGGAAGGCCGCGACAAGGCAGAGCGCTCCGAGCACCTGCTTCATCCAGGGCTTCAGCCACACCTTCTCGCTCCGGTAGATCATGAGCGCGAGCAGCCCCATCGCGAACGGCCACAGCACGCTCGTCTGGTTGAAGACCCCGGTGCGCAGCGGGACTGGGTCCAGCCCGAACAGGAAGGCGTAGGCGAAGTGCCCCGCCACCGCGGCCGCCAGCAGCCGCAGCAGGTATTTTGCCCTGTCCCTCGTGTGGAAAAACCCCTCGACGATCATGAACATCATGATGGGCGCCGTCAGCCTTCCTATGATATGCATCGCGAGCGCGACCGGGTTCGTCTGGAACCCCGGGAAGAGCGCCCACGCGACGTGGTCCGTCGTCATCGCGATGATCGCGATCCACTTGAGCGCCGCGCCCGACAGCCCCCGCCGCCCCGCTACCGCCAGCCCGCCGCCGCTGCGCATTCCTGTTAGATTCATTGTGATTCCGTTCATCTCCGTATCCTCCTTGACAAGACCATCCTACGCCAGAGGACGGCCACAGCGGAAGTGACAAACGCCCAAATCCCCCATGACAAAAGTCACAAAAGACGCAATACACGGAACAGGTTCGCATTTGGTAGAAAAACCGGCTCAAAATTGACCGATTCGCAACCTGTTCCGGGCATTGCAGCGCGTGCCCGGCCGATCACCGGTTGGGCGTGTTCCCTAACCTCCCTACCACAATGTCCGTATAGCAGGTAGTTTGGCCAGCGCTGCGTCGTTTGTGATCAAGGGGATGTTCTCAAGCGAGGCTTGCGCGGCGAGGATACGGTCAAAGGGGTCGCGGTGTTCCCATTCAAGATTCCCGGCAAATACGGTATGGCGCAGTTCGACAGGCATTTCGATCGCGCCTAATGTGCGTATTTTGCCAGGTATATCGAAGACGACGCTCTCCGCTCCATAGAGTTTGCCGATGCGGTATTTGTTCAGGATCTCGTATGCGCTGATGGCGGAGACGTACAGGACGGACTGCTGGGATTTGATGGTGGCCGCCGCCTTGCGTGACAATTTCGCGGGCTCCATGCACGCCCACAGAAAGGTATGCGTGTCGAGGAGGTACGCGGCCTCTACAGATCCCAAAGCGCAAGCTCCTCTTCGGATGCCGGTTCGAAAAACGCATCCGGGACATGCCCGGGCGCAAAACCGAGCGTGCGTTCCGGAGGTGTTTGGGTCGGCACGATGCGGGCTACGGTTTTGCCGCGGTTGGATATGTAAACCGGCTCCCCGGCGGCCGCTTTCTTGAGCAGCGCGGAAAGCTGTGTCTTTGCTTCAAGCACGCTGAATGTCTGCATTTGCAAATCCTCCTGCAAATAAAGTAGCACAGTAAAACAAATTGGTCAAGTCGTTAAGACCAAAACAGGCAGGGCACAGCGGCAACACACGGAACAGGTTCGCATTTGGTAGGAAAAGCGGCCCAAAATTGACCGATTCGCAACCTGTTCCGGGCGCAACGCGCGGCGTGCAAAAATACCGTTTGCATTTCCCGCCGTGTCGCGTACAATGGAATCATCGGAAACATTCATATTGCATGAAACCTGACAGAAAGGGGTATTTCCATGGCATCGAAAAAACTGACGACGGAATTCGGGGCACCGGTCGCAAACAATACGGATTCGCTGACGGCGGGCGAGCGCGGCCCGATGACGCTGCAAAACCCGTGGTTCATCGAGAAGCTCGCGCATTTCGACCGCGAGGTCATCCCCGAGCGGCGCATGCACGCCAAGGGCTCGGGCGCGTACGGCACCTTCAAAGTGACGAAGGACATCGAGCGGTACACGAAAGCGAAGGTATTTAAAAAAGGCGCGAAGACCGACGTGTTCGTCCGCTTCTCGACGGTCGCCGGCGAGCGCGGCGCGGCGGACGCGGAGCGCGACATCCGCGGCTTCGCGATCAAATTCTACACCGAGGATGGCAACTGGGATCTCGTCGGCAACAACACGCCCGTGTTCTTCCTGCGCGACGGCCTCCAGTTCCCCGACCTCAACCACGCCGTCAAGCGCCACCCGAAGACCAACATGCACTCGGCGACGAACAACTGGGACTTCTGGACGCTGCTGCCCGAGGCGCTCCACCAGGTCACGATCACGATGAGCGACCGCGGCATCCCCGCGAGCTACCGCCACATGCACGGCTTCGGCAGCCACACCTACTCGATGGTCAACCGGAAGGGCGAGCGCGTCTGGGTCAAATACCACCTCGTGACGCAGCAGGGCATCAAGAACCTGACCGACGAGCAGGCGGCGGCCATCATCGGCAAGGACCGCGAAAGCCATCAACGCGATCTTTATTATTCGATCGAAAAGGGCGACTATCCCAAATGGAAGTTTTACATCCAGGTCATGACGGTCGAGCAAGCGAATAACTATAAGGAAAACCCGTTTGACATCACCAAGACGTGGAGCCACAAAGACTTTCCGCTGATGGAGGTCGGCGTGCTCGAGCTGAACCGGAACCCGGAGAACTACTTCGCGGAGGTGGAGCAGGCGGCGTTCAACCCGGCGTCGATCGTGCCGGGGCTCGGGTATTCGCCGGACAAGCTGCTGCAGGCGCGGCTGTTTGCGTACGGCGACGCGCACCGTTACCGGCTCGGCGTGAACCACGCGCAGATCCCGGTCAACGCGCCGAAGCACGCGGAGGCGCATGCCTACCACCGCGACGGGCAGATGCGCGTGGACGGCAACTACGGCGGCACGATCCCGCATACGCCCAACTCGTTCGGGGAGTGGGTCGAGCAGCCGCAGGCGGCCGACCCGGCGCTCGAGCTGCAGGGGGCGCTGGCCGCGTACGACCCGAAGGAGGACCCGACGGACGACACGTACTACCAGCCGGGCGCGCTGTACAAGCTCATGACGCCGAAGCAGCGGCAGGCGCTGTGCGACAACACGGCGCGCGCGATGGACGGCGTGCCGGAAAACATCAGGCTGCGCCACGTCGCGCACTGCTACCTCGCGCACAAGGACTACGGCGAGCGACTCGCGAAGGCGCTCAAGGTCAACTTCAAGAAGGCGGTCGAGCTGTCGGGACTCCCCCACAAGGAGCTCGTGAAGGCGACGATGTCAAAATAGGAACAGAAAGGCAGCCGCAAGGCTGCCTTCCCTTTACAACCGGAAGATCCGGCTGTGGCGTTTTAGTACGTGCAGGAGGATGAGGCCGAGGACGTAGCACGTGACGGCCTCGCCGATGGCGACCCACGCTGCGTCCACGAGGAACGAGAGGGCTGTGCTGTCCGGCACCGGCTGCACGTCGTAGACGAAGCAGAGCATGCCGCCGATGATGAGGCCGTTGAAGACGACGGGCGGCAGCGGCACGAGCGCCGGGCGGCTGCGCAATTTGTAGGAGCACAGCGCGGCGAGCAGCGTCGCGAGGCTTCCGAGGACGAGGTCGGCCGTGCCGTACGGGCTGATCATGTTGGCGAGCAGGCAGCCGACGAAGAGCCCCGGGACCGCCGCCGGCGTGAAGAACGGCAGGACGGTGAGGGCCTCGGAGACGCGCGCCTGCATGGGGCCGTAGCTGATGGGGGCGAGCGCGACGGTGAGTGCCGCGTAGACGCCTGCGATGATGGCTGCTTGTGTGAGGAATCGGACGCTCAGGAACGAGCTCCGGTTTTTTTCCTCAGGGTTTTCCGGTACCTGGTTCATTATTTCTCTCCTTTGTGGTAGAATGGTTTGTTATTATTATGGTTCAATAAAGGAGTATTGTCAAATGAGTACGAAGTATGTCTATCTTTTCAGCGAAGGCGATGCAAGCATGCGCAACCTGCTCGGCGGCAAGGGGGCGAACCTTGCGGAGATGACGGGACTGGGGATGCCGGTGCCGCAGGGCTTCACGATCACGACGGAAGCCTGCACGAAGTACTATGAGGATGGGGAGCAGATCTCGGACAGCATCCGCGCGGAGATCCTTGACTATATCGGGAAGCTCGAGGCGATCGCGGGGAAGAAGTTCGGCGACCCGGACAACCCGCTGCTCGTGAGCGTCCGCTCCGGCGCGCGGGCGTCGATGCCGGGCATGATGGACACGATCCTGAACCTCGGCCTCAACGAGACGGTCGTGGAGAGCTTCGCGAAGAAGACGGGCAACCCCCGCTTCGCGTACGACAGCTACCGGCGCTTCATCCAGATGTACTCCGACGTCGTCATGGAGGTCGGCAAGGCGTATTTCGAGAAGCTCATCGACGAGATGAAGGCGAAGCGCGGCGTGACGCAGGACACGGAGCTGACGGCGGACGACCTGAAGGAGCTCGCGGAGCAGTTCAAGGCCGAGTACAAGAGCAAGATCGGACAGGACTTCCCGACCGACCCCGTCGAGCAGCTGTTTGGCGCCATCAAGGCTGTCTTCCGCAGCTGGGACAATCCCAGGGCTATTTATTATAGAAGGATGAACGACATTCCGAGCTCTTGGGGCACGGCCGTCAATGTGCAGTCGATGGTGTTCGGCAATATGGGCGACACGAGCGGCACGGGTGTGGCGTTTTCGCGCAACCCGTCGACGGGCGACAAGGGGCTGTACGGCGAGTTCCTCATGAACGCGCAGGGCGAGGACGTCGTCGCGGGCGTGCGGACGCCGCAGACGATCGACCAGCTCAAGGAGACGAACCCGGCGGTGTACGGGCAGTTTGTCGAGATCGTGGACACGCTGGAGAAGCACTACCGCGACATGCAGGACATGGAGTTTACGATTGAAGAGGGCAAGCTGTACATGCTGCAGACGCGCAACGGCAAGCGGACGGCGGCGGCGGCGTTCAAGATCGCGTGCGACCTCGTGGACGAGGGGATGATCTCGGAGAAGGACGCGGTGCTGTCCATCGACCCGAAGCAGATCGACGCGCTGCTCCACCCGCAGTTCGACGCGGGCGAGCTTTCGAAGGCGGTGCCGATCGGCAAGGGCCTTCCGGCCTCGCCGGGCGCGGCCTGCGGGCAGGTCGTCTTCACGGCGGAGGACGCGACGGAGTGGACGGTGAAGAAGGGCGCGGACGTGGTGCTCGTGCGCCTCGAGACCTCGCCGGAGGACATCGAGGGGATGCACTACGCGAAGGGCATCCTGACGGCGCGCGGCGGCATGACGTCGCACGCGGCGGTCGTGGCGCGCGGCATGGGGACGTGCTGCGTATCCGGCCTCGGCGAGATCGTGTTCGACGAGGCGGCGAAGACGTTCACGCTCGGCGGCAAGACGTACGGCGAGGGCGACTGGATCTCGCTTGACGGCTCGACGGGCAATGTGTACGGCGAGGCGATCAAGACGGTGCCTGCCTCCATCGGCGGGCATTTCGGCCGCATCATGGAATGGGCGGACAAATACCGCACGATGAAGGTGCGCACGAACGCGGACACGCCGGCAGACGCCGCGCAGGCGATGCGCTTCGGCGCGGAGGGCATCGGCCTGTGCCGCACGGAGCATATGTTTTTCGAGGCGGACCGCATCGCGGCCATCCGCGAGATGATCGTCTCTAAGACCGTGGAGCAGCGCAAGGCGGCGCTCGCGAAGCTGCTGCCGATGCAGCGCGGCGACTTCGAGGGCATCTATGTGGCGATGGAGGGCAACCCGGTCACGATCCGGCTGCTCGACCCGCCGCTGCACGAGTTCCTCCCGACGGAGGAGGGCGACATCGTCGCGCTGGCCTCCGAGATGGGCATGTCGGTCGACGAGCTCAAGGCCATCATCGCGTCGCTGCATGAGTTCAACCCGATGATGGGGCACCGCGGCTGCCGGCTCGACGTCACCTACCCGGAGATCGGCGAGATGCAGACGCAGGCGATCATCGAGGCGGCGATCAATGTGCAGAAGGCGCACCCGGAATGGGTGATCGTGCCCGAGATCATGGTGCCGCTCGTGGGCGAGCTGAAGGAGCTGCAGTACGTGAAGGGCATCATCACGGAGACCGCCGACCGCCTGATCGCGGCGAGCGGCCTTCCGATGAAATACATGGTGGGTACGATGATCGAGATCCCGCGCGCGGCGATCACGGCGGACGAGATCGCGCAGGAGGCGGAGTTTTTCTCCTTCGGCACGAACGATCTGACGCAGATGACGTTCGGCTTCTCGCGCGACGACGCGGGCAAATTCCTCGAGGCGTACTATGAGAAAAAGATCTACGAGAACGACCCGTTCGCGCGGCTCGACCAAAACGGCGTCGGCAAGCTCGTGCAGGCGGCGGTCCGGCTCGGCAAGCACACGCGCCCGGACATCAAGCTCGGCATCTGCGGGGAGCACGGCGGCGACCCGTCGTCGGTCGAGTTCTGCTACCGCGCGGGGCTCGCGTACGTGAGCTGCTCGCCGTTCCGCGTGCCGATCGCGCGCCTTGCGGCGGCGCAGGCGGCGCTGAAGGAAGAAAAGGAAAAGGCGTAGCCCTATGGCAGGATTTGAATGGGCGGAATACCTCGTCGGCGCGGGCGCTGCCTACGCCATCATACGCTTCGCCCCCGCCCTCTACCGGCGGCGGCGGCGCGTCCTGCCCGGGGCCCGGCTGTTCCCGCAGTTCGGCGGGCTGCTTGCGGGCGCCGCCATCTTTGCGTCCGTCAAATGCGCGCTCTGGTATATCGAGGGCGTCCGCTGGCTTGCACCGTTGCTCCTGACGACGCTGTCGACGCTGTTCGTCGCGGGCCTCCTGACGCTTGCCATCGTCGTGGGCCCGTTCCTGCGCAACGTCTTCTGTTTCCCGCTGTTCCGGAGGAAGAAGGAGGCGCCCTTCGGCGTTTCGTTCCAGCTCTGGCACTGGATGCTGGGCGGGGAGGCGTAGGGGGCTGCCCCCTGCGCGGCCGCCCGACGCCGGCCGCCCCGTAAGGCATGAAGAAGCGCACGCGCAGCATCATCCGGAAGACGCTGGTTTCCATCGGGCTCGCCGGGTTCATGATGGCTTTCATCTACTACATGTCGTCCATGCCCGGCGAGGAGTCGTCGCGGCTGAGCAGCGCCGTCGTGCGCGTGCTCGTGCGGCTCATCCCCACCTTCGACAGCCTCGGCGGCGCGGCGTACGAGGGCGCGCTGGAGCTGCTGAATTGGCAGGTGCGCAAGGCCGCGCATTTCTCGGAGTACGCGCTGCTGGGCCTCTTCCTCGCCGCCGCGTTCCACTCCTGGCTGCTGCCGGAGGACCGCACGGCGGGCCGGCTCTTCCGGGGCTTCTTTTTCGCTGTCTTCATCGGCGTGTGCTACGCGGGGCTCGACGAGCTCCACCAGTCTTTCGTCCCTGGCCGCGCGGCCATGCTCATGGACATCGGCTTCGACGGCTGCGGCATCTTCGTGGGCGCGCTCTTCGCGACCCTCTTCGCCGGCCGCGTCAAGATACAGTTAATCCAGGTTTAACCGACGCTTAACCTGCGCTTCATGACCCCGCGCCGCGCCGGCGTGTATGCTTTGCCCATGGTATAATGGCTGGAACAGATAGGAGAGGAAAAATCATGGACGAGGTCAACAGGGAAATAGAAGCGAAGGTCTCGGAGATGGAGAGCCCGTCTTACGAGTTCCCGAAGCGCTTTTCGCGCAAGGACTACATCATCGCGGCCGCGGTCGTCGGCGTGTCGCTCGCGCTCGTGATCGCCGGGGGGTTCCTCGGATGAGCGGCGGGGGCAGGCAGGGCGGAGGCCAGCAGGGCACACCGGCTGCCGCTGCGGCAGCAGGCCGGGCGCGCCGCGTCGCAGGCGCCGAGAAGGAAGCCGTCTTCGGCGTCGTCCCCGTGCTGAAAAACAAGCGCATCTACGGCTTCATGGACGCGTTCCTCGTGCTGTCGGGCTACAACATCGCGACCTGGAGCTACACGACGGGCTCCTACCTGTCGACGCTCGTCGGGTTCCGGCAGATCGTCATCGGCGTAGTCTTCGGCTCGCTGCTCATGATGGGGATCTACCAGCTCCCGAACATCCTCTCCGCCCGCTACGGCATCGACATCTGGGTCTGGCTGCGCGCCGTGTTCGGGCGCCTGGGCATCAAGGTCATGATCCCGCTCATCATCCTCGTCAACTACCCGTGGTACGCGGTCAGCGCGGACATGTTCGCGTCCTCGATGGCGAACCTCGGGAGCCTCTACGGGCTGGAAACGGCGCGGTGGGGCTTCACCCTGCTCGCGATCCTCTGCGTCGTGCTGGGGACGATGATCGCCTACCGCGGGCTCGGCATGATCACGTGGGCGACGCGCATCCTCGTGCCGCTGCTCCTCGCGGTCGGCGTGATGGTCGTCGTCATAGGGTTCCGCTCGGCGACCTTCGAGGCGATCCTGGCCTACCGGCCGCCCCTGCCCTTCGGCACGGACAGCGTCGTGCCGTACATCCTCTCGGTCGAGGGCAATTTCGCCTTCGTCATCACGCTCATCGGTGGGATGGGCGAGCTGCCGCGGCTCACGAAGACGGAGCGCGGCGGCTACTGGTCGAGCGTCCTGTCCCAGGGCATCTCCGGCGCCTTCTTCGTCGTGGTCGGCGCGGTCATGGCCATCGCCACGCAGCAGGTGACAGGCGAAATGGTTGACGACCCCACGATGATGCTCGCGAAGCTGGCGGCCCCGTCGCTCGCGGTCTGCTCGCTCCTGCTCGTCGCCTTCGCCAACATCGGCACGCAGGCCGTCGGCGCCTACATCTACGGCGTCGTCCTGAAGTCGTCCTTCCCGCGCGCCAATTATAGATTTTTGATAATAATCCTGATGCTCTACGTCTGCGGATTGTGCGCATGGGGCCGGCTGCTGGACTACTTCGGCGCCTTCCTGACGCTCTCCGCCTGCGTGTACGCGCCGCTGGCCGGGCTGCTCCTCGTCGACTTCTTCCTCGTGCGGAAGCAGCGGTTTTCGCTCCGCTCCGCCTACGGGCTGCCGGGGCACACGGCGTACGAGTACACGGGCGGGTTCAACTGGGTCGGCCTCGCCTGCGTCTGCGCGGGGATCGCGATGTCGCTCCTCGTGTACAACCCCGTGACCGGCGAGATCCACAACCGCGCGCTGTTCACGCTGACGCCGACGGGGTTTTCGCTCCTCGGCACGGGCGTCCTGTACTACGGCCTGTCGCGCATCCGCCCGGTCCGCGCCTTCCTGCTCCGGGACAGGGGGGAGCTCTCGGCATGAGGACGACGACCGTCCGGCCCGGGAGGAAGGTCGTCACGGAGCCGTTCGACCGGCGCCGTGAGCCGCCGCGGCAAAACTTCTTCCTCATGCCGCTGATCTGGCTGATCTGCTTCGTCGTGACGATCCCGGACCGGCTCCGGATCAAGCGCATCGGCATGAAGGGGGTCAAGCCGCCGTTCTTCGTGCTCTCGACGCACCACTCGTTCACGGACTTCTACGTGACGCCGCTCGCGCTGTTCCCGTACCGCGCAAACTACGTCTCCGAGATGGAGGGCTTCGAGCTCTTCGGGGAGTGGATCTACCGGCAGGTCGGCTGCCTCGGCACGCGCAAATACATCCTCGACGTCGCGCTCATCCGCAGCATCAAGCGCGTCATCGAGCGCGGCGACGTCTGCGTGGTCTATCCGGAGGCGCGTTATTGCAATGTCGGGACGTCTTCGCGCCTGGACCTCTCCGTGGCCAAAATGGCGAAGCTGCTCGGCGTGCCCGTCGTCGTCGTCCGCATGCACGGGAATTATTTGAAATCCCCGATCTGGAACCTCCGCTACCGATGGGGCATCCCGCTATCCGCCGAAGTGGAGCTCGCCTACACGCCGGAGGGGCTCAAGGCCGCGGCGGACGAAGAGGTGCGGGAGAAGCTCGAACGCATGCTGTCGTTCGACGAGTACCGCTGGCAGTACGAGCAGGGCATCCGCATCCGGGCGCCGTTCCGCGCGGAGGGGCTGGAGGCCTGCCTGTACAAATGCCGGCGTTGCGGCGCGGAGTTCCGGATGCGCTCGGAGGGGGCGCGGCTGCATTGCGAGGCGTGCGGGGCGTCCTGGGAGATGACGGAGCTCGGGCGGCTCGAGCCCGGCGATATCCACATCCCCGACTGGTACGAGTGGCAGCGCGCGGAGACGGAGGAGGAGGTTCGCGCGGGCGGCTACCTGCTCGACTGCGACGTCGAGGTCGAGTGGCTGCCGAACGGGAAAAACTTCGTCGCGCTCGGGGGCGGGCATCTGCGCCACGACGCCGAGGGCTTCCGCCTGTCGTTCACGGGCTACGGCGGGGAGGGGGCGCGGGAGCTGTTCTTTCCCGCTGTGACGATGCCCTCCGTCCACAACGAGTACGACTACCGCGGCAAGGGCCAGTGCATCACGCTCGCGACGCCCGACGACACCTGGTACCTCTACCCGAAGCCGGGCGCGGCCTGGTTCAACGTGACGAAGATCCAGTTTGCGCAGGAGTACCTGGCGCACGCGCCGGCGCGCTACGCCCCGGATGCCCAGAGCTCGCGGTAGAGCGACTCGATTTCCTCCTTGGACGGCGACCGGCGCGTGTTGCCGGGGCTTCCGCTCGCGAGCGCGTCCTCCGTCATCTTCGGGATGGCTTTGAAGAAATCTTCTTCCTGGATGCCGAGTTGTTGGAGCGACGGGACGTGCAGGCTCTTCACGATGTCCAGCGTGGCGGCCACGAAGGCCTCCGCGCCTTCGTCCGGCGCCATGCCGGGCTCTGCGATGCCGGCCGTGTGCGCCCGGTCATTCAGGCGCTCCACCGCGCCCGGCTTGAGGTAGGGGAGGCAGACGCTGAGCAGGACGGCGTTGGACTGCCCGTGCGGGACATGGAAGAGGGCGCCGATTGGGCGGCTCATCCCGTGCACGATCGTCACCGACGAATTGCTGAACGCGATGCCGGCCTCCAGCGCCGCGTTCGCCATCTCGCCCCGCGCGGCGACGTCCGACCCGTCCGTATACACGGCCTGGATGTTCGCAAAGATCTTCTTGACCGCCGACACGGCGAAGATGTCCGTCATCGGGAACGCCTTCACGGACGTATAGGCCTCCACCGCGTGCGTCAGTGCGTCCAGCCCCGTCGCGGCCGTCACGGCCGGCGGCACGGTCAGCGTGAAGACGGGGTCCACGACCGCCAGGTCCACCATGAGCTTCGGGTCGCTGAGGAGCATCT
Source organism: Eubacteriales Family XIII. Incertae Sedis bacterium (assembly GCA_031272365.1). Lineage (GTDB taxonomy): Bacteria > Bacillota > Clostridia > Peptostreptococcales > Anaerovoracaceae > WRFF01. Next base: position 85,500 of record JAISTX010000029.1, on the reverse strand, counting down.
TCACGTCCGTGTCCGTATTGGTGATGATGGAGACCTTCGTCGCCTCCGAGCCCGTGCCGGCGGTCGTCGGGATCGCGACGAGGCGCGGCAGCAGCAGCTCGATCTTCTTGCCCGCGTATTCCGTGATGCTGCCCCCGTTCGCGACGACCGCCCCGATCGCCTTTACGGAATCGATCGGGCTGCCGCCGCCGATAGCGATCAGAAAATCGCAGCCTTCCTCCGCGTAGAGCGCGACGCCTTCGTCGATCATCGCGTGCGTCGGCTCCGTGTTGATCGCGGGGTAGACGGCGTATTTTTTGCCGATGCCATCCAGCGCGGCGGTCAGTTTGCCGACATTGCCGTATTTCACCATCGCCTCGTCCGTGACGATCAGCGCCTTCTTGCCATAGCCCTCGATGTACGCCATGGATTTTTGGAGCGCCTCCGCCCCGGTTACGATGTTTTTCGGAATAGAGAATAGATTTGCCATTGGGATACCTCCTTCGGGTTCAAACCCGCATCACCAGTTTTGCATGGCGCCACCTTCTTCCAGCGGGCGGCAGACCGCACCGTACACAGCCAATTTCGACTCAGGCCTGGCTCATGCTGCCCTTCGCCGCGCAAGCTCCGCGTCGGGCACTTTCCGTTCTATGCTGCCATCAGGAATGGTATATCCTACCACATCGCCGTCCTCGGCCAAAGCGATTATGCCGCCAGCGTATACTTCGACAGCCACGGCACCTTCACAGGCGCGAGCCGCAACTCGCGGAAAAGATTGCAATATCGTCGTACGGGGGCGCGGAAACGTTTGCATTCTTACACCGTGCCACCGCATGACGCAATCACCTGTTCTGGGCGAAGATCTCGTCCAGCGCCAGACGCCTTCTGCAGGGATCGCTCATGGAGACGCCAGCTCGGCGCGGAGGTTTTCCACCGCTTTTGCCGCCAGCCTTGCGCGGGCGTTCCGCGTGAAGCCGGACGAGCCGCCGCGGCCGCTCACGAGGATGCGCGGATGGGACCTATAATATGCCTGCTCCTCCGGCGGCACCGCGCAGCCATCCAAGATCGCGAAATGGCCGTCCGCTTCGATCCAGCGCCGGAAGGCCGCCTTCTCGTAACACGGCGACAGACCCGTGTTGACGAGCACCCGGCGCCCGTCGGGGCCGAAGGCGGCGAGCTCCTCTTCCCCGAGTACCACCGTGTTGCGCGGCAGGTGCGCCGAGACCACGTCGCACCGCGCGAGCATCTCTGCAAGCGGGGCATACGGCCAGGGCGCGTCGCCCCGGGGGTGCCGCCCGTGCCAGCAGACGTCCATGCCGAACGCCTCCCCGATCCGGGCCGTGAGCGTGCCGGTCGTGCCGAGGCCGACGATGCCCAGGCGGATGCCCGTCAGCTCGATCGGCTCCCCGCAAAACCGCTGCCCGCCGAAGCCCTGGAACAGGCGGATCAGCTCGCTGAAGATGAACTCGGGCACGCCGGGGTCGCCGTAGCCAGCTACGCCCCGCACGCCGATGCCCCGCTCCCGCGCGGCGGCGATGTCCACGTTGGCCGACGCCTCGCTGTACAGCGAGCAGCACATGCCGACGTACCGCAGACGGGGCAGGGCGTCCATGACGCGCGCCGAAATCCTCGTCCGCCAGGACACCAAAAGGGCGTCGGCGCCCTCCGCGCGCGCGATGATTGCATCTTCATCCTCGGGGTCGTCCGAAAACATCCGCAAATCGCCGCAAAGGCTCCGCAGCTCCTCGCGCACAAACTCCTCGATGCCGGTATCATCGACGGCCACAATCCGCTGAAATTTTTCCATGGGCTCTATTCTATCACACCCACCCCGCGTAGGGTCGCTGCGCCACCGCGTCGTGCATCCAGCGGATCAGCGTGATGAAATCAAAGACGGGCAGGCCGGTCTCGGCCTGGATCACTGCCGCGTACGGCGGCATGTCGCTGCATTCCAATAATATAGCCCCGATATCCGGGTCCCGTGCGACGAGCTTCCGCGCCGCCCCCACGACCTCCTGCCGCGCGGCTCCGTTGTCGAAGCCGCCCGTCATCTTCACGACGGCGGAGAACTGCTCCGTGTCCAAAGTGTCTTCTACGACGAGGCCACCCGTGTCCGCGATGCCGCAGTTTGCGTAGAGCGCGTCCGTCATGGCTGCCGCATTGGCCGTCAGGATCCCGACCTTCCGGCCGGGCGCGAGCGTCGCCTGGATCATCGGGATCTGCACGAGGCTCGACAGCGCGACCGGCACGTCGAGCGCCGCCGCCACCTGCCTGTGGTAGTTCCCGAAGAAGCCGCACGCCGAGCAGATGGCGCGCACCCCTTCCTTCTCGACCATGTGGCGCGCCGCCGCGAGGATGTCGTCCATGATCGTGGGGTCCGCCTCGAAGAGCCTGGTGTTGGTCAAATTTTCGACCGCGCGCATCCGCACCGGGAAATCATAGGTGCAGGCATTGACGACATTGCCCGGCATGAGCGTGTAGTCGATGTTCTCTATGTAAACGATGCCGACCGAAAAGCCGGCGACTTGCTGCCTCGGCACGCCGCGCACAAAATGCGCGTCGTTGCCCTGATGCAGATAGCCGTATTCCCTGTCCATATCTTGCTTCATTCCTATTTCCTCCCCACAGCGTCAGACCCACCCCGCGTACGGTTTCTGCGCAACCGCGCCGTGCAGCCAGCGGATCAGCGTCGTGAAATCAAACACCGGCAGGCCCGTCGCCCGCTGCACCGCCCAGGCGTAGGGCGGCATGTCGCTGCACTCGAGCAGGATCGCGCCGATGTCCGGATGCTCCTCCAGGAGGCCCACGGCCGCCGAGACCACCTCCCGGCGGACCTCCGTGTTGTCGAACGCCCCGCGGTCCTCCATGATCGCGGAAAACTGGGGCGCGTGACAGAGGTCCGCGACGACGAGCCGCTCCGGGTGCGCGATGCCGCAGCTCGCAAACAAAGACTCCGACATGGCGGAGGCGTTGGCCGTCAGCACGCCGATGCGGCCCTTCCCGCCGAGGAGAATCTCGATCCACGGCGCCTGCACGAGGCTCGACACCGCGACCGGGATGTCCATTGCCGCCGCCAGCCGCCCCTGGAAATGCCCGAAGAAACCGCAGGCGGCGGAGATCGCGCGCACGCCCTCCGCCGCCAGCTCCTTCGCCGCGCCAAGCAGGACATCGAATACGGCGGGGTCGCCGCTGTGCAACCACGGGGTATCCAGCCCCGTGACCGCCTTGAGGCGCACCGGGAAATCGAACGTGTACGCGTTGACGATATTGCCCGGCACCATCGGGTACCATACCTTGTCGAGGTAGAGGATCCCGACGCCGTAGCCCGATATGTTCTGGCCTCTCGGCATGGATACCCACTGGGCCTCCTCTTCGAGGCCCGTCATGTAGCCGTACTCCCTGTCCTGCTTTGGCATGTTATTTCCCTCTAAACTTTCCCTCAAAAATCTCTATGCTTCCTGCGCCTCGTCCGCTTCGTCGTCCGCGGACACCGGGTGCCGCACCGCGTAAGCCAGCAGCAGCCCGCCGCCGCCGTAGATCACGATGCAGATGAAGAGCAGCATGACGATTGTTCCAGTTTGCATATTTCTACCTCCTTCGCTTTCCTACAGGATCGGGACGATCGAATTGATCATGATCACGACCATGATCGGCACCGCGATGAACCGGACGAGGAAGTCGAACCAGGGCCCGAGCTTCACGTCGCTCGACGGGTTGATGAAGTTTTCGCGGATCTTCCGCACACCGTAGACGTACACGTACACGACCGAGCCGATGCCCGCCGTCACGATGAACCCGTAGTTGCCGGACAGGTCCGAGAAGAAGTTCAGGAAATACTCGCTGTACACGGAGATGACCACGCCGACGAGCGTGATGGCCGTCGCGATGATGGACACCTTCTTCCGGTCAAACTTCAGCCCGCTCGAGAATGTCTCCACCGCGACCACCATCTGCGCGACCGCGCTCGTGATGCCGGCGACGAAGATGCCCGTGAACACGAGGATGCCGAACACATTGCCGAGCGGGAGGTTGGACAGCAGCGACGGCCACACGATGAAGATGAGGCGCGCGCCGGACTCGGGGTCGTGGCCGAGCGCGATGCAGGCCGGGATGATGGCCATGCCCGCGAGCAGCGCCGCGATCGTGTCCCAGACGCAGACCGTCGTGATGTTGACCGTCATGTCGTCCTTCTTCTTGAAATACGTGCCGTAGATGTAGACGCAGCCGGGGCCGACGCCGACCGAGAAGAGGGCCTGTCCCATGGCCGCCACCCAGACGTCGAAATTGCCGAGCGCGCTCCAGTCCGGGTTGAGGTAGAAGTCGTAGCCCGCGCCGATGCCCGGGATCGTGACCGCCGCCAGGATGATGACGATGGCGAAAAACAGGAACATCAAAGGCATCATGATGTTGCTGACCTTCTCGATGCCCTTGCTTGCGCCGCGGTAGACGATGACGCCCACGAGGATCGTCAGGATGACGCCCATGCTGACCATGAGCGGCATGTTTTCCAGCGACTGCGGGTAGATCTCCTCCGCCGGCACCGTGTTCCACAGGCTGCGCGCGGACGCGTAGATGAAGTAAAGGCAGGTGCCCATGATGGCAATAAAATAAAAATTCATCGTGCTGTAGAGCACGGAGAAGATGCCGCCGATGACCTTGCCGGCCTTCTCGTTTTTCAGCGCCGCGTTGAACGCGTCCATGATGCCGCCGCGGATGCCCTTGCCGTAGGCCGCCTCCACGAGCGCGAGCGGGATCACGACGACGATCAAGCAGAGGATGTAGGCGAAGACGAACGCGCCGCCGCCGTTCTGCCCGCACAGATACGGAAACCGCCACATATTGCCGAGGCCGACGCACATGCCGACCATCGACAAGATGCCGCCGAGCCTCCCTTTGTAAGTGTTTGCCTCCGCCGAGGAGGCAACTGCCGTTGCTTGTTGTTTGCTCATTTCCTTTCGAACCCTCCCTGCATTTCTTCATGGAACAGGAAAAAGGAGATGTTATAATACCACCGAAAAGGAGTGCGCATTGGTCCCGGATCCGCCAAGATGGAGGCCGTGCAATCTCCTTTTTCCTATCCCTACAATGTTAACTATCACCCACTCTCTATTGAAATAACAGACTACTTCACATCATACCCGAGCGCGACCAGCTCCTCGCGGATCTTCGCCTTGAGCCCCTCCGAGGTCTGCGTGAGCGGCTTGCGGACGGGCCCCGCCTCGATGCCGATCATCTCGAGCGCCGCCTTGATGGGCCCCGGGTACGGCTCGTATTCCATGTACTTGTTGAGCTTGTAGAGTTTCTGGTTGATCTCCGCCGCCGCCTTCCAGTCGTTCGCCATCATATAGTCGTAGATCTGGACCATCTCCTTCGGCACGACGTTGTGCGTGATGCCCATCGTGCCCTGGGCGCCGATCGCGAGCGTCGGGATGATGAGGAACTCAAAGCCGTTCACGACCGAAAAGCCCTCGATACCCTTCGTCAGCGCGACGGTCTCGCAGGTGTGCATGCCGTCATCCGTGTCCTTGATGCAGACGATGCCGTCCAGCTGCGCGAGCTCGAGGCAGAGCTCGGGGTCGAGCGTCACCGCCGTGGCCGACGGGTAGTTGTAGGCGATGATCCCGATCGGGGCGTTCGCTGCGATCTCCCTATAGAAGTCGATGATGCCCTGGCGGCTCGTCGTCTGGTAGTAGGGGGGCAGCACCAGCCCCGCCGACGCGCCGCACTTCGCCGCGTACTCCGTCAGCTCGATCGTGTCCTTCGCCGTGTACCGCCCGGTCCCCGCGATCACCGGCGCGCGGCCGGCCGCAAATTCGCAGGCCTTCTGGATGACGCTCTTGCGTTCATCGAGCGTCATCACGTGGTATTCGCCCGTGCTGCCGCCGGCAAGCACGCTGTGCATCCCGTTTTCAATAACATAGTCGATCAATTTCTTGTAAGCGTCAAAATTGATGCTCTCGTCCGCATAGAATGGCGTCGGCAATGCCGAGATCATCCCCTCCGGAACCCATTTGCCTTTACTGCTCAATACTCTTCCCTCCTTTTTGTAACCGCGAGTACTTTAACTTATCAATATTGAAATCGGTAGGCTTGCCTGTGACAAGCTGCGCGATCATCTTGCCGGTGATGGCCGACAAGCTGATGCCGTCCCCTTCGTGCCCCGCCGCGATGTAGTAGCCGGGCACGTTGTCCACCTCCGAGACGACCGGCAAGTGGTCTGGCATGTACGGCCGAACGCCGGCGTAGGCGCGGATCAGGTTCATCTCCCGGAGGATCGGGAAAAAACGGATCCCCCGCTCCGCGATGGCCTGGATCGACTCGATCTCCGCCGAGATGTCGAAGCCCTTGAACTCGCGGTTGCCGCCGAGGATGAAATTGTCCGCGTCCGTCGGCTCGATGACCATCGCCACGTTGGTGCGGGCGACGCGCTCGCTGACGTTGCGCGTGAAGTTGATGCCCTCGAACTTGGACATCATATAGCCAAACTCCTGCACCTTCTGGCTGCAGATCGGGAACGCCTTCTCGGAGATGAGGCACAGCCCCTTGCGCGGCTGGATCGGCAGGTCGCAGCCGGCCATGCGCGCGAGCTCCGGCGCCCACGCGCCGCCACAGTTGATGACGTTCTTTGCGAGCAGGGTGCCGCGGTCGGTCTCCACGCCCTTCACGCGCCGCTTCTCGTCGAGCAGGACCCCGGTCACGTTCGTGCGGTCGTAGATCTTCGCGCCCTGGGCCCGCATGTGGTTCACGAGTGCGTAGCACAGCTTGTACGGGTTGAGCGTCGCGTCCGCCGACGACCAGAAGCCGCCGATCAGGTCCTTCGCCAGGTACGGTTCGCGCGCGAGGATGTCCTTCGTGTCGAGCATCTGCATGTCGTAGCCGTCGCGCACCTGGTCGGCCACGTAGCCCGCCGCCGCCTCCATCTCCGGCTCCGTCTCGCAGACGTAGAGCAGGCCGCGCACCTTGAACTCGAAATCGTAGGGGACTTCCTGCACGATCTCCTTGAACCGCTGGATGCTGGCGTACCCCTGCTCCGTGTCGATGCCCGGCATCTTGTCCCCGATCAGCACGACGGCGTCGCAATGGCTCGACGTGCCGTCGGCGATGTCGTAGCGCTCGACGAGCGCGACCTCCAGGCCTTCCTTGAAAAGGTGGTAGGCGGCCTGCGTGCCGATCACGCCGCCCCCGACCACGATGGCATCAAATGCGCTCATAGCTTGCCTCCTTCATCGCCGACCAAAGATCCAAACGAAACCGGCCGGACCGGCGGCCGGACCGTGGACGTGCCGATCTCCTCCGGCGCGTTCCCCAGCTCCGCGCGTAGGATCTGCTGCACGAGCCGCTCGCAGGTCCGCCCCTGGCACAGCCCCATGCCTGCGCGGGTCCTCCGCTTGACGCCCGTCACCGTCCTCGCGCCGTTTTGGATGGCCTCCCGGATCTCGCCGAGCGTGACTTCCTCGCACCGGCAGATCAAAACATCGTCGTCTCTGTGTTCGTTCATGACTGTCCTCCTGCCTGTCCGGCCCTCTCTATGCCGCGCACGTCCTCCGCCTTGCCCACGGGGACCGCGACCGTGACGACGGGCGTGCGGTCAAACGATTCCGGCGCCAGTATCTTGACGACCGTCCCTGCGCAAACGCCGCGCCCCGCGCGGTCCACCGCCGTGACCTCGTCCCCCTCCGACGGGAGCGGGAAATACTCGTAGGGGAAGGAGACTGCGCCGAGCCCCTCGCCATAGGTCTTGTCTACAATGAATATGGCAAGCCCCGGGCACCGCGCGACGCAGAGCCCGCAGCCCGTGCACTTCCCCTCGTCCGCCTTCGGGAGGTTCGTGATCGGCTCGCCCACGCGGATCGCGCCGAAGCGGCAGGCCGTCTCGCAGGGGTTGCAGGGGATCTCTTGCACGCACTCGATCACCGCGACCGGCCCTTCCTGGAATCTCGCGCCGGACGGGTACTGCCCCGCCGCCTTCAATTCCTCTATCGTCAAATAACCTTCGTTTTCCACTGACATCGTTGCTCTCCTTTGCCTCCTGTCCCTACGCGCTCTGTGCCGACTTGTAGTGGTCGATCTGCTCGCTCTTGGCCTGCATGCGCATGACCCCATGGGGCCCCAGCCGCAGGCCGTCGAGCCGACCCCATATCTCGGAGCGGATCCGGTCCGCATCCGCCTCGCCGATTTTCCCGAGCGACTCCGCGGCGGATATGCCCGCGAGCTTGCCTTCCTCCAGCGCGGTGTTTGCCTCCTCGACGCCGGAGATGTCCCCGGCGACGTAGATGCCCGGCGAGGTCGTCTCCATTTTCGCGTCGTGGAGCGGCGCCCACCCGCCGAGCACGGGGTGGAACATCATCTGGCAGTCGTGCATCATCGCCAGCTCGACGAGGGGCTTCAGCCCCGCCGCGATCGTGACGGTGTCCACGGCAAGCGTTTTCTTCGTCTCCAAAAGCGGCTGCCATTTCTCGTCGACCGCGCAGATGTCGGCCTCCTCCACCCGGCGGTCGCCCCGCGCCTCCAGCACGGTGTGGCCCGTGTGGATCGGCACGCCCGCCCGTGCGATCTTCGAGGCGTGGACGGCGTAGCCGCCGATCTTCGGCGCGGCCTCGACGAGCGCCTTTACGTCCGCACCCGCCTGCATCAGCTGGTAGGAGACGATCAGCCCGACATTGCCCGAGCCGATCATGAGCACGTTCTTCCCCGGCAGCACCCGGTTGACGTTGATCATCGTCTGCGCGGCCCCCGCGCCCATCACGCCCGGCAGCGTCCACCCGCGGAAGCGGACGGCGTTCTCCGACGCCCCGCTCGCGAGGACGATCCGGTCCGCCTCGAGGACGACGACGGATTTTGCGCCGTTGTCGAACCCCCGCTCGACGGCGACGGTCTTCTCTTTGAAGAGGCCGATGGCCACGCTGTTCAGCCAGACCTCCACCCCTTGCTTTTCGCACTCCGCGAGCAACTCGCCCCCGATGTCGATGCCGCGCACGCCCGCGCGGTGCGCGCTCGACCCGAAAAACTTGTGGATCTGCTTGAAGAGCTGGCCGCCCGCCGTTTCGTTCGCGTCCACGACCAGCGTCCGACACCCGCTCTTGGCGGCCTCGATCGCCGCCGACAGGCCGGCAGGGCCCCCGCCGACCACCACGACTTCCCATTTATTCTGTGCCATTCGCGCGCCTCCCCAGCCCATGCTGTGTCTCGATGACCATGCCTGCCCGCACCGGCGTCATGCAAGTGCGGACGTTCGGTTTCCCGTCGACGACCATCGCACAGTCCGTGCACTGGCCGATGCCGCAGAAAAGTCCGCGCGGTTCCCCGCGCTTGACCGTGTACCGGTTGACGATGATCCCCTGCGCCAGGAGCGCCGCGAGGATTTTCTCGCCCTCCCGCGCCCGCACAGGCTTCCCGTCGACCGTGATCTCCACAAGGTTTTGTGGGGGTTCCATGCCCAATACCACATGGTTTTCAACGCGATTCTCCATAAAACATCTCCTCAAATACTGTTAGAAAAAAACGCAGCTCCTCTTCGTGGCCTCCTAAATTGCAAATACCGTGCCAAGATACGGAAGGGGGCGAAATCGCGCATTTCCGCGGCTTTCGGCGGCAAAACGGCCCGGTCGGGCGGCGAAATATTATGCAATATTGCACAAAGCCGTCAGCTGAATATTCAGAAAACGGCATTCAAAGGGCTTTTCCAGCCATAATGATTTTATGCAATTCTGCCTTGGCGGGGGATCGTTATTGCATGGAATGCGGGCGGGGATGGTTGAAATTTCTGGGGTTTTCGCGCATTCGCCGGGGCGGGGGCGATTTTATGCAAAATTGCACAGGCCCGCGCGGAATCAGTCAAAATGGGATTTGAGCTGGTGTTTTTTCAGCTTCCGGATGATGGTGCTGCGGTCCACCTGCAGGAGCTTCGCCATCTCTTCCGTGCTGTGCGTCTTGCGCATCGCCTCCACGAGCAGGCGCTTTTCCACGCTGTCGAGCGCGGCTTTCAGGGAGCCGCCGGCCGGGGCGGCCAGGGACTCCGCGCCGCGCTTGCCCGTGCTCTTCAGAATGCCCTCCGGCAGGTCCTCCTGCGTGATGTCGTCCGTGGCCGCCGTTGCGATCAGGTACTCCACGAGGTTCTGGAGCTCCCGGATGTTGCCCGGCCAGGAATAGTCGAGCAGGATCTTCAGCGTCTTGCGGTCCAGGCGGCGGCGCATCCCGTATTTCTTGTTGTACAGCTTCAGGTAGTAGGCGATCAAGGGCCCGATGTCCTCCTGCCGGTTGCGCAGCGGGGGGATCGTGACCGGGACGACGCTGAGCCGGTAGAACAGGTCTTTGCGGAACAGCTTGAGCGACACCATCTGTTGCAGGTCGCGGTTCGTCGCGGCGATGATGCGGATGTCGAGGTGGATCGTCTTGTTGCCGCCGACCTTGACGATCTCCCGATCCTGCAGGAGCCGGAGCAGCTTCGCCTGCAGGTTCAGCGGCACCTCCGCGATCTCGTCGAGGAACAGCGTGCCGCCGTTGGCCAGCTCCACGAGGCCGGTCTTGCCGCCTTTCTCGGCACCGGTGAAGGCGCCTGGCAGGTAGCCGAACAGCTCCGATTCCAAGAGGGATTCCGGGATCGAGCCGCAGTCAATCTTGATGAAGGGCCCGTCTTTCCGGTCGCTGTTGCTGTGGATGAGCGCCGCGATCCGGCTCTTGCCGGTGCCGGAGTCGCCCTGCATGAGCACCGTCGCGTCCACCTTCGCGACGCGCAGCGCGATGTTCAGGATCTGCTTCATCTCCGGGCTCTCCGCGACGATCTGGTGCGTGGCCGACTGCGTCCAGTTGAGCAGCTCGAGCTCCGACTGGTATTTCTCCCGGAGGCTGCGCATTTCGGAGATCTCTTCCGTGATCTGCTCGTAGTCGCGCAGCATCCGGATCTGCTTGCTGTCGTACGATTGCGTGATGACGCGGATGGCGCCCCCGTCCTGGTACACCTCGTCCGAGATGCTGATCTCCTTCTTGTTTTGGAGGATCTGCGACAGCGTCACCATTTCCGCCTTGGTGTTGACGCCGACGGTCTTCCCCTTCCCGACGGTGATGTACAGGCCGTCGTAGTTTGTTTCGAACAGCGCCCGGAAGCTGTCGGCCACCTCCGCGAAATCGATCGCGTCCTCCTCCTCGAAGCTGGGGAGATCCCTTTCGATCACCTCGAGGTACTCCTTGCTGGGCAGGTAGCATTTGAAGGTGTACCGGTTGATGAAGCCGACGTAGTTTTCCTGCTCGTCGACGAAGGGGAGGATCATCTGCTTGCTGCGCCGGAAGGAGAAGACGTTCTGCCCGATCCCGGCGACCACGATGTCTTTCTCCATGAGCTCTTCCACGTTGATGGCGCCGGTTTGGTTATTTAAAAAAACGAAGAGGTCGAGGATGCCCACGACTTTGCCCCCGTCCAGCACCGGCAGCTGCGAAGCCATCCCGAGGCGGAAGACGTTCAGGATGTGCTTCTTGCTTTTTTCCTTCAATCGGATGTGAAGGTCTTTTTCCATTGCGTCCAGCATCAGTCCCTCTCCTTGATGATTGATTTTAACACAACCACGCCGAGCAGTATCGCGCCGCCGATGACGACGCGCGGCCCCGGGTTCTCGCCCGTCGCGAGGAAGACCCAGATGGGGTTGAGCACGGGCTCCAGTGCGGGCAGCACGGCCAGGTCGATGGCCTTCGCGTTCTTCGACGCCTTCGTGTAGAGCAGGTAGGGCCCGCCGATCTGGCACACGCCGAGGAAGACGACCGGCAGCAGGGCGGGCGCCGCAGGCGGGTGCAGGAACAGGAAGGGCAGGCCGGCGATGCAGCCGATGATGTTGCCGAGCAGCACGGTCTCGTACGGCGAGCCGTCCTTCTGCATGCGCAGCGCCACGGCCATGACCGCGAAGCAGATCCCGCCGACGACGGCCAGGGCGTTGCCGACCGGGGAGTTGACTTCATACGCATTGCTCATGAGGAGCCACATGCCGATGAGCACGCCGCCGATGGCAGCGATGTCGTACCAGTGGATCCGCTCGTGCAGCACGAAGAAGGCGATGATGGCGACGTAGACCGGGGAGGTGTACTGCAATAGGATCGCGTTCGCGGCCGAGGTGATGGTCGTCGCGACGCAGAAGATGGTCAGCGTCGTCGCATATGTGGCCGCGCCGATGACCTGCGGGCGGCTGAAGGTGAACTGCGGCTTCCCTTTGAGCGCGACGAAGAACACGGCCGCCGCGACACCGCAGCGCACCGAGGAAAATGCCATCGGGTGCACATCGCTCGTCTTGATCACGACGCCGCCGATGCTCCATAGCACGCCCGTGGCCAGCAGCATCAGCACGGCCTGCATGCGTAGTTTCCGGTTGTCCCTCTCCACGTCCATCATGAGGATATTATAAATGCAAAAACCATGCCAGTCACGCAGAGAAAGGAAGCCGCGGGCTGCAGGCGAGCTGCATCCCGATTTCTACTGCAATGGCTTCTTGAATCCGCTCGAGCTGCGAAAGGTAGTGGAGGAACAGTTGAAGTGGTCAGCAAATTTCAATACAAATCAGCCACGATTCACGCCACTTCCGTATATCACTTTTCCCGTTTTGAGCACATGGCCGAGGAAACCGCTATTGTCAGTGGTCGTGTCAAGCAAATGCGGCTCTATATCGTAGCTGATACCACGGCACAAAGACCACAACAGTGCCGACGTTTTTAGCCAATCGCCCTTGAAGCCGTCGAATACTATAGCCACATCAATGTCGCTGTCCTCGCGCGCTTCGCCTTTTGCATAGGAGCCAAATAAAATGATGGAGGACGGTGATAGATGCTGCGTCACCGCGTCGGCATATTTTGCGACGGTATTTATAACTGCTGTTTGATCCAACATAGTAAATCCTCGGTTTTTGCAAATAAATCTTGGCACACACCCATGTCAAGCGTCCTCGATATACCATCAACATATTCTGGGTAACGCGCCTCGATATTGAGCGGGTTTAGCATCGCCAATAGATCTTGCTGTTCCACGCTCATACTACCATCAAGTTTCGCAAGTACAGACAGTTTGATCAGGTTGTGAATCTTTGGCGGCATTTCGCCGTCGGCGCAATCTCTGGCAATCGCCGCTTTCAGAGCTTTCTCGATAGTCTGGTGACACATAAAGCCGACATAAAGATAGCGTCTTGTTTCCAGCATTGCCTTTGCCGTTTCAAAATCGTAGTCAGCTATTTGCAACCAATATTGAATTCGATTGTTCTCGCTCATAAGGTAAAGTATATCATATCGAGTTATGGTTTCATCGTAGAAATAAAACGAGCCATGGGGACGTATAATTTGACACATTACCTCTTATCCAATGTGGGGCTGCATCCCGATTTCTGCTGCAATGGCTTCTTGAATCCGCTCGAGCTGCGAAAGGGAGTGGAGGAACAGTTGAAGTGGTCAGCAAATTTCAATTGTAAGGGCGAGCAACGAGCGCAAAGAGTTCGAGGGCGCCGAGGCGGGGGAGTGTGTCAAATTATACGTCCCCATGACACGCAACACGATACCGGCTTTGCAATATCGCATTCAAATCAACAAATCACAATAAAACAACAAACCCGAACCCTTCGCCGACCGGTACGATCCGGTTCATAGGGTTCGAGTTTGATGATTTTGGTGGATCTTAGGGGGCTCGAACCCCTGACCTTCGCGCTGCCAGCGCGACGCTCTCCCAGCTGAGCTAAAGACCCGTATTCAATGTTGTTACCGTTCGGCACGGTGCTCTCCCTGCGGTGAAGCACCACGCGGCATAGCCGCTGTGCTTCTCGCATAAGGACTTCCATCGGCTCGCTTCGCTTGCCGTGGCAAGTCCATTAAGCTGAGCTAAAGACCCGTATTTGCCCCGAGCCAAAACCCGACGCCACCCATTATACAACATTTTGCGAAGGAAGGGAATCACAAAACAAAACGCCCCTTTTGGCCGGGGCGCCTTGCTTCCTATATATAGAATTTGAATGAGAGGAGGTGGTGTTATTCCTCGAAGAGAGGCGTGGAGAGGTACCGCTCGCCTGTATCCGGGAGGATGACGACGATGGTCTTGCCCGCGTTTTCGGGCCGGTTCGCGAGCTGGGTCGCCGCCCAGAGCGCCGCGCCGGACGAAATGCCGACCAAAAGCCCTTCCGATTTGGCGACGGCCTTGCCCGTGGCGAAGGCGTCGTCGTTGGAGACGGTGATGATCTCGTCGTAGATGTCCGTGTTGAGCGTGTCCGGCACGAAGCCGGCGCCGATGCCCTGGATCTTGTGCGGGCCGCTGCGCCCCTCGGAGAGGACCGGGGAGTCCGTCGGCTCGACGGCCACGGCCTTCAGGTCCGGGTTCTTCGATTTCAGGAACTCGCCCGCGCCCGTGAGCGTGCCGCCCGTGCCGACGCCGGAGACGAAGATGTCCACCTTGCCGTCCGTGTCGTCCCAGATCTCCGGGCCCGTCGTCTCGAAGTGGATGCGCGGGTTCGCCGGGTTCACGAACTGGCCGGGGATGAAGGAGTTGGGCGTCTCCGCGGCGAGCTCTTCCGACTTCGCGATCGCGCCCTTCATGCCCTTTGCGCCCTCGGTCAGCACGAGCTCCGCGCCGTAGCCCTTTAGCAGCTTGCGCCGCTCGATCGACATCGTCTCGGGCATGGTCAGGATGATGCGGTAGCCCCGCGCCGTCGCGACGGCCGCGAGCCCGATGCCCGTGTTGCCGCTCGTCGGCTCGATGATGACGCTGTCCTTCGTGAGCTTGCCCGCCTTCTCGGCGTCCTCGATCATCGACTTCGCGATCCTGTCCTTGACGCTCCCGGCCGGGTTGAAATACTCGAGTTTTGCAATAACGGTCGCCTTCGGCGCATATTCCTTGTTGTAGTTCGACAGCTCGAGCAGCGGCGTGCCGCCGATGAGATCCGTCAAGTTCTTTGCTATCTTTGCCATAATTCAAAACCTCCCGCAAATAAAATACTATTTATATATGTCATATATGATTTATACAGCAATAAACTTCCCTTGTCAAGCCCTTTTTCGGAATATTTCAAGTTTTTTTCAATCTCACTTCCATTATAATATGCTTTTTCATTATGGTATACTTCTTCCATGGCCTTGTATGAGTCTGGCGAAAATTATTTGGAAACCATCCTGATCCTTGAGGAGAGGCTGGGCAAGGTGCGCTCGATCGACGTGGCGACCGAGCATGGTTATTCGCGCGCGAGCATCAGCCGCGCTATGGGGATATTGAAAAAAGAAGGCTTGCTGGAAATAGGCCAGGATGGGGCATTGGAGCTGACGAAGAAAGGGCGCAAACGCGCGCAGGCCGTCTACGAGCGGCACAAGGTGATCTCAGAGTACCTCGTCAGCTTCCTCGGCGTCAAGAAACGCACTGCGCTGGAAGACGCGTGCCGCATCGAGCATATTTTGAGCGAAGAATCCTTCTCACGCATGAAGGAGAAACTTGCAGGGATCGAATAACAACTTCACAACCTTCGACGGGTTCGTCACGGTCGCCGCCGTGTCGCCGGAGCTTCGGCCCGGTGACTGCCGGTACAACGTCTCGAAGATCTTCAACGCGGCCTTCGAGATGATCGGCCGCGGCGCGAAAGTCATCGTCACGCCGGAGCTGTCGATCACGGGCTATACCTGCGGCGACCTTTTCCTGCAGGACCACCTGCTCGACGACGCGACGGCCTCGCTCTACGCGCTCGTGCGGTGCACGATGGGGCGCGACGAGCTGATATTCGTCGGGCTGCCCGTCGTCTACGACGGCAAGCTGTACAACGCGGCGGCGGCGATCAGCGGCGGCGAGCTGCTCGGGCTCGTCCCGAAGTCGTGGCTGCCGAACTACGGGGAGTTCTACGAGGCGCGGCATTTCACGCCCGCCTTCGACGGCGTCCGCACCCTCCAGCTGAACGGGTGGACGGTGCCGTTCGGCACGAACATCCTGTTCCGCAGCCGGGAGTTCCCCGCGCTGTCGATCGCCTGCGAGATCTGCGAGGACCTTTGGGTGCCCAGCACGCCGAGCACGCGGCACGCGCAGGCGGGCGCGACCCTGATCGTGAACCTGTCCGCGGGCGACGAGACGATCGGCAAGGAGGAGTACCGCCGCATGCTCGTCGGCAGCCAGTCGGGGCGCTGCGTCTGCGGCTACATCTACGCGAACGCCGGCTACGGGGAGAGCACGCAGGACATGGTTTTCTCCGGGCACGGCATTGTGGCGGAGAACGGCAGCATCCTCTCCGAGCGGCGCCCGTTCGAGGACAGGGCGGCGATCGCGGACATCGACATCCGCGGGATACTCCACGACCGGCGCTTCCTGACGACGTTCAAAGCCCTCGAGAGCAGCACCTACCGGATCATCGAGTTTTCCCAGAAACCCGCCTGCCAGCTGAAGCACCGGGAGGTCGACATGCACCCCTTCGTGCCGGGCGGGCGCGCGGAGAGGGCGGCGCGCTGCGAGCGGATCCTGCAGATGCAGTCGGTGGGCCTTGCAAAACGGCTGGAGGCTTCGAAGGCGAAGGCGGCCGTCATCGGCCTCTCGGGCGGGCTCGACAGCACGCTCGCGCTGCTCGTCACGAAGCGCGCGATGGACAGGCTCGGCCGGCCGGCCAAGGACATCCTCACCGTCACGATGCCCGGCTTCGGCACCACCCAGACGACGCGGAACAGCGCCCGCGCGCTCGCGGCCGCGCTCGGCGTGCTCTTCGGGGAGATCGACATCACCGCGTCCGTGCGGCAGCACCTCTCCGACATCGGGCATTCCGAAAGGGAGCACAACAACGTCTACGAAAACGCGCAGGCCAGGATGCGCACGCTCATTCTCATGAATCTCGCGAACAAATTCGAAGGTATCGTCATCGGCACGGGCGACCTGTCGGAGCTCGCGCTCGGGTGGGCGACCTACAACGGCGACCATATGAGCATGTACGGCGTCAACGCCGGCGTGCCGAAGACGCTGGTCCGTTATTTGATCGGGCACGTGGCCGACATGGAGATCGGGCTGCGCGACGTCCTGCTGGCGATCCTGCACACGCCCGTCAGCCCCGAGCTGCTGCCCGCCGAAAACGGCATGATCACGCAGCGGACGGAGGACATCCTGGGGCCCTACGAGCTGCACGATTTCTTCCTCTACCATATGATCCGGAAAGGGCGCTCGCCCTCCATGATCCGCAAGCTCGCGGTCCACGCCTTCGGCGGCAAGTACAGCGAAGGCGAGATCCTCGCCGCGATACGGCTTTTCTACAAGCGCTTCTTCGCAAACCAGTTCAAGCGGAGCGCGCTCCCCGACGGCCCGAAGATCGGTTCCGTCACCCTGTCCCCGCGCGCCGACTGGCGCATGCCGAGCGACGTGGACGGCAATGCCTGGCTTCTTGATTTAGATGAGAAATAAAGGGTATAAATCAATAAGAAAATTATAGTGTTGGGAGAATGACCATGGAAATGCGAAATGCCTACACGACGGAGATCGACGAGGCAGCGGATGCGCTCGGCGAAATCCTCGATCAACTTGACACGGCGACGTTGAAGGCGAACACCGCCGGCGTCATCAGCTGCCACCCGGACTTCATCGAAAGCGGCGTCGCTTCGTATATCGCGGAGCGCCTGCCGTTCCCGGTCGTCGGCTGCACCACGATCTACGGGAGCGCGAACGGCGAGATGGGCAACTACCTGCTGCAGGTGGCGGCCCTCACGGCGGACGACGCGCGCTTCGCCGCGGTGACCTCCGGGCCGCTGGGCGGCGGGAACGAAAAAGAGGCGCTCGGGGCGATGGCGGCGGAGGCGAGGGAAGCCCTCGGGGAGGAGCCGAAGCTCGCGCTCATCTTTTTCCCGGTGCTGAAGACCGTGCCGGGCGACGCGCTGCTCGGCATCCTCGATGCGGCGGTGGGCGGCATGCCGCTGTTCGGGACCGTCGTGGCGGGCAGCGAGCCCGACCTCTCCGACGGGCGCGTCCTGGCGGCGGACGGGGCGGCGAGCACGGACCGCGTCGCGGCGCTTTTCTTCGCGGGGGCGGTCAACCCGCGCTTCTACGTCTACTCGATCGCGAACAAAAACATCCGGCCGAACAAGGCGATGGTCACGGACTCGGACGGGTACGTCGTGAAGAAGATCAACGGCCTGTCCTATTTCGACTACCTGCGCAGCGTCGGCATGGCGGTCGAGAACGAGGGGGTGGATTTCACGATCTTCCCGAACATGGTCGACTACGGCGGGGGGCGCGTCGTCGCGCTCGGCGTCTACCACGTCTTCGAGGACGGGAGCATCCTGTCGGCGGGCAAGATGCCCGTGGGCACGACGCTGACGATCGGCGTCGTGGACCAGGACAGCGTGTTCTCCACGGACTACAGCGCGCTCGCCGCGATCAAGGCGGACGAGAAGCCGGACTGCCTGTTCGTCGTCCCGTGCATCACGCGGTATTTCATGCTCGCGCCCGACAGCGCGGCGGAGGCGCGCAAGATCGACGACGCGTTCGACATGCCGTACACGCTTTTCTATTCCGGCGGCGAAATCTGCCCGCTGCGGGACGAGGGGGGGAAGCTCTACAACCAATTCCACAACTATTCGCTGACGGCGCTGGCGTTGTGAACGGAGGGGGGGTATTTGTGAACGAGCCAAACAGAGCCGGGGACGAGGTCCGGCGGCTGCAGAAGGAGCTGCGGAAAGCCCAGAGGGAGATCCGCCACCAGAAGGACGCGTTCGAGATCGAGCGCGCGGTCTACCAGAAGCGCATCGCGGCGCAGACCGGCTCCGCGGAGGCTTTCCGCGAGCAGCAAAATTATTTGAGCCTGCTGCTGCGGAACAGCCCTGACGTCATTTTCTTTTTCGACAAATTTGCCCACCTCGCCTACGCGTCGGAGGCGTTCTACCGCATGTCGAAGATCGAGCCGCTGGCGATCGAGGGGCACCACGGGACGGACATCTTCGCGCTCCTCGTGGACGAGGCGTGGGCGGAGGGCATCACGGCGCGGTTCATCGAGGCGGTCAAGCGGACCGAGACGATCTCGCTGGAGGAGGAGATCGACCTCGGGCACGACGGGCGCCCGCGCAAATACATCCTCACGTTCACGCCGATGCGCGACGCGGACGACGTCTACGTCGGGTCGCTCCTGTACCTGTCGGACGTGACGGAGATCGAGGAGGCGCGCGAGGCGGCGGAGGAGTCGAGCCTCGCGAAGTCGATGTTCCTGTCGAACATGAGCCACGAGATGCGCACGCCGATGAACGCGATCATCGGGATGACGAAGATCGCCAAGGGCAGCCCGACCGCCGAGAAGAAGGACTACTGCCTCGACAAGATCGAGGACGCGTCGGTGCACCTGCTCGGCATCATCAACGACGTGCTCGACATCAGCAAGATCGAGGCCGGCAAGTTTGAGCTGTCGGAGGAGGAGTTCAATTTCGAGAACATGGTGCAGCGCGCCGTGTCGGCGATCCATTATTCGATCGACCGGAAGAAACAGACGCTGCGCGTGCATCTGGGCCACGGGATACCCGAATACCTCGTCGGCGACGACCAGCGGTTCTCGCAGGTCATCCTGAACCTCCTCTCGAACGCGATGAAGTTCACGCCGGAGGGCGGGCGCATCGTGCTGAAGGCGGTGCTCGAGAAGGCGGCCGGGGAGGAGGAGGGCGCCCCGGTCTTCCTGAAGGTGTCCGTGGCGGACACGGGCATCGGCATCGGCGAGGAGGCGAAGGCGCAGCTGTTCACGAGCTTCCAGCAGGCGGACGGCGGCATCTCGCGCAAATACGGCGGCACGGGGCTGGGGCTCGCCATCTCGAAAAACATCGTCGAGACGATGGGCGGGGCGATCACGATCGAGTCGGAGCTGGGCGTGGGCTCGACGTTCGCCTTCACGGTGCGCATGAAGCGCGGGCGGACGCCGGAGCGCGTGGCGCCCCCCATCCCGATCGACCTGTCCAAGGTGCACTGCCTCGTCGTGGACGATTCCGAGGACATCCTGGAGTACTTCACGAGCATCGGCGACCGCTACGGCATCCGGTTCTCAGGGGTCGACGGCGCGGGCGGCGCGCTGGCCCTGCTTGACAGGGGGGAGGAATATGACGTATATTTCATAGACTGGAAGATGCCCGGAATGAACGGTGCGCAGCTGACGAAGGAAATCAAGCGGCGCACTGGCAGCATGGGCGTCGTCGTCATGATTTCGGCGTACGACTGGCATGACATCGAGCAGGAGGCGACGACGGCCGGCGTCGACAAATTCCTGAAGAAGCCCCTCTTCCCGTCGCCCGTCGTGGACTGCATCAACGAGGTGCTCGGCAAGGCCGCCATGGCCGCCTGCGCCGCGAAAGGCGAAGAGGAAGGCGACGGCGGCGGCGAATACGGGACGATCAAGGACGGCGCGTTCTCCGACCGCCGGCTGCTGCTGGCGGAGGACGTCGAGATCAACCGCGAGATCGTGACGACGCTGCTCGAGCCGTCCGGGATCCGGATAGACGTTGCGGAAAACGGCGTCGAGGCGGTGGAGATGTTCGCGAAGGACCCCGGCCGCTACGACCTCGTGTTCATGGACATGCAGATGCCGGAGATGGACGGGCTCGAGGCGACGGAGCGCATCCGGGCGATGCAAGACCCGCGCGCGCAGAGGGTGCCGATCGTCGCCATGACCGCGAACGTGTTCCGGGAAGACGTGGAAAGGTGCCTTGCGGCCGGCATGGACGACCATCTCGGCAAGCCGTTGTATTTTGAAGAAGTGGTGGAGAAGTTGAAGAAATACCTACCGAAGAGGCATGGAAAAAAATAATAAGATCATCCTCGTCGTCGTGCTTTGCGCCGTAGTCGCGGCGTTCGCCTACGAGGGGCTGAACATCTACTCCGTCTGGTCCAAGACGGACGAGTCCGTCGTGCCGCTGGCGCCGCTTTCCGTGGCCGGCAGCGAGGTGGAGCCGGCCGCCGTCGAGTGGACGGAAGAGCTGCTTGACGGGCGGGTGAAGAAGGATTTCGACTATACGATCGACCGTGTGGACGGCGGCGGCCTGGGCGAGCTCGGGGCCGTCCCGTACACGCTGCGCGTCGAGCTGCCGGGCAGCGGCGCTTCGGATCCCGGGGCGGAGCCGCTGCAGCTGGAGACGTGGTGGACATTGGACGGCGGGCAGCTCGCCGAGGCGGATGCGCCGGCGCAGGCGGCCGGCAGCGGCGGCGCGCAGGAGTTCCTGCTCACGAAGGCCGGCGAGTACAAGCTCGTGGTGCGGGTGGGCGGCATCAAGAGCGAGAGCGGCGAGGGGGCCTTCACGTACGGGTGCGCATTCTCCGTGGTCTACCCCGAGCCCGAGTTCACGGCGGGGCGCACGGAGCTGCAGCAGGGAGACATCTTCCCCATGCGCATCACGAACCTGCCGGAGGGCCTGCGCCCGGAGTCCGAGACGAAGCTCGGGTTCTCCGTTTGGACAAAGGAGGATGACCCGGACGCGGCGCCTGGCAGCCAGACCTGGTCCTGCGCCGTGCCGATCGGCAACCACTGCGCCGTGGGCACGTACCCCATCAGCGTGAAGATCCTGGGCACGGACGATGAAGCTGTCCAGGGGATGGTGCCGGAGTCTGTCGACGTGCAGGTGTCCGCCTATTCCTTCGACCACCAAAACCTCATCATCGACACGAGCATCCCCTCCATCGCGGAGTCGATCTCGCCCGAGTCGGGCGTGGAGTACACGAAGAAGATCCCGCCCCTGATGACGCAGTACGACGAGGAGCAGTACTGGCAGGGCCTGTTTGAGCGCCCCGTGCAGGGCGGCTTCATCAGCACGAATTTCGGCGAGATCCGCATCACGAACGGGGACGCCTCGACGTCGCGCAGCCACTACGGCATGGACTTCGCCGTTGAGGAGGGCGTGCCGGTGCACGCGGGCAACGCCGGGCGCGTCGTGCTTGCCGAGATGCTGCTCCGCACGGGCGGCACGGTCGTCATCGAGCACGGCGGCGGGCTGAAATCGTATTATTTCCATATGAGCCGCGTCGACGCGGTCGAGGGCTCCATGGTCGAGAAGGGCGACCAGATCGGGCTGGTCGGGTCGACCGGCTACTCGACGGGCCCCCACCTCCACTACGAGATGCGCATCGGTGACCAGGCCATCGACCCGGCGCGCTTGTTTGAGCAGAACGCGGGGTTGTTCAGCGCAAACAATAATGACGAAAACGTTCAAAATTGACAAAAGACATTCAATTTTTTATACGGCCCAGCTGCTGGGTAGGCTCCCCGGCTTCACGCCGATGCGGATGGTGCGCGTGGCGATTCTTTCGCTGAAGCCCGTGTCGTCCTCCACGAACACCATGGTCGGCATGCAGTCCAGGATGGCGTCCACGATCTGCGCACGGGAGAAATCGTCCACGTAGTCCAGCGGTTCGTCCCACAGGTACAGGTGGGCGGGCATGGCGAGGCTGCGCGCGAGGAGGACCTTTTTCCGCTGCGCCTCGCTGAGGGAGTGCAGGTTCTTTTTCAGAATGTATTGCTCGAGCCCGAGCGTCTTGAAGATCCGGCTCAGGTCCTCCCTGGCGATGCCCGACTCCGCGGCCAAGGATTCGATCGACCCGGAAAGGAAGGAGGTGTCCTGCGGGATGTAGGATAGGATCGTCCCGCCCGCAAACCGCACGCTGCCCAGGGAGGGGATCTCCCCCGCAAAGACGCGGATGAGGCTGGACTTCCCCGTCCCGGCCCTGCCCGAAAGGCAGACGCGCTCGCCGGTTTTCACGTCAAGGCCGAAGCCCCGGCAGACCACCTTCCCATCGTGTTCGATCGAGACGCCCGACATTTCAGCGACGATGGCCGCCGAAGGGCTGAGGTTGTTAAACTTCAATTTCATAAATTCCCCCCTAAGGAAACGCCAGAGATGTTCGTTTAGAATACCAATCTACAGGCCAGAAAGCAATACGTTTCGATTATATTTTTGGTGGTATATTTAACAAGTTTTTTCAATATTTTTTGTTGCTATTTGGCGATATTTCAGATAAAATATCGGTATTATTCGGATGGAATCTCTTGTCGCAATTGCGACCGTGGCAAAAAAAGGGGAATGTTGACGATGAACGTTAGGGTTGTCAAGATTGGGGTCTCCGCATTTCTTTGCGCAGCTTTGGTATTTGTTATGTATCCCGTAACAACATTTGCTGCCCCGGAGTCCGGCGATGGGGAGCCGGGCATCGGAAATGAGCTGATCGGCGGTGCGGCGCCGACGGCGTTTTCATTGGATCAGGCGAAAAAGGAATTGGCGGATCTGCAGGCGCGGGCGCTCAACCTTCCGTCTGGTGGATCCGCAAAGCTGAAGAACGCAATAGGGGATATCTCTGCCACAATCGGGGGGTTTGAGGCAGGCGTTGCGGCACAAGTGGCAAAAGAACAGAACGCCGTTGACACGGCAGCCAAGAAGCTGGAGGCTGCGCAGCAGGATTACGACGCATTCGTCGCGAGCATCGGGCTGGAGGAAAAGAAAAAGGCGGCGGAAGGGCCGCAGAAAATCTTGGACGAGAAGCTGCAAGCCCAAAAAGAGGCGCAAGTCAAATTTGACGCGGTGCAGAAATCGATATCCACCAAGGAGCAAACGCTCATAGACTTGGCGGCGCTTCAGGATGCGGCAAAAAAAGCTGAAGAGGAGTGGGATACGGCCAAGACGAAACTTGCGGAGGAAAAGGCGAACCCGACTAAAGGGCCGGAGATGCTTGCTGATATGGAGAAGTTGGCAACAACCGCCGAGAGCGAATATAAGCAAGCGGAGGAGACTGTGCAGAGCTTCCTTTCGGTGCGGAATCTCGACGACGCCGGATTGATTGCGTTGAAGGATGAAATCGCTGCGATCAAAGAAGAGAAGCTTCCTGTGGTGCAGGACAACCTCGACAAGGCCAACGCGGAGGTTGAGGCGGCAAGCGCGGATGCGGCATTGGTGGCATACAACAATGCTCTGAAAGAATGCGCAGAGAAGCAAACGGCGCTGGACGACGCGAAAGCAGTGTTGGAAACAGCCGAGAAAGACTTGCGCGAAGCAACGGCGGCGGCGGAGAAAACCCTGCTGGACAAACTCCAGCAGTCGCTGGCGGACGCGGCGCTATTGGCCTCTGAGGAAGAGCAGGCCGCGAAGACCTTCACCCTGACGATCACCGGGGCGAGCACCATGAAGGTGGTGGGCGGCGTGAGCGGCAAGGCTCAGCTTGAGCAGGGCACGGCGCTCCCCATTGATGTCAGCCTCGAATGGGCGGCGAAGTGCATCGAGGGCGACGCGGACGCCAGCATCGATGAGAAGGGCATGCTCACCGTCACCCCGAAAGCCGGGGCGACCGGCGCGCGGGTCGAGGTCACGGTCAGCGGCAAGCCCGCGGACAGCGCCTATGCGATCAACCCCTCCATCGCGTTTGTCGTGACGGTGGAGGTCCTGGAAGCCTTCGTATTCCTGGAGGGGCCGGAGGTGAACCCGGACGGCAGCGTCAGCGCGACCATCAGCGGCGACGCGAGCCTGTTCAAATATCTCCGCATCAATGGCGTGCGGGTCGTCAACCGGGAAGAATACTATGCGATGGACGAGGATGGCAATACCTATATCCTCCTGTCGAAAAATTTCCTTTACAAGCTTCAGGTGGGCGATATGGTCACCGCCGTGTTTAATACCGGCAGCGGCGAACAGTCCCTGCTGCTGTACACGGCAAACTACAATACGGAATATGATCGGCTCAAAGCCACATTGGAGGATCTGAAGGCGCAGATACAGGAAGTCGCGAGCAAAACCGGCGTGCCGATCACAGAGGATATCGAGGCGCTATACAAGCTGGCAGATGCCTACATCGCGCTATGGCCGGAGGGAGGCGACGCGAGCGCGGTGACGCTCCGGCAGGCCCTGGTGGCGCTCTTCCCCGAATACGCGTCGATGCTCAGCGTTGCGGCGGG
The DNA here is from genome assembly GCA_031272365.1 of Eubacteriales Family XIII. Incertae Sedis bacterium. Lineage (GTDB taxonomy): Bacteria > Bacillota > Clostridia > Peptostreptococcales > Anaerovoracaceae > WRFF01. The sequence continues at coordinate 60,664 of JAISTX010000029.1, read as the reverse complement.
CCTGGACATCCCCTTGGAAAAGAAGGATATCATCACCGGCCTCGCCAGTGGTTGCGAAAGCCTGCAATACCTGCCGGCGCAGTACCAGAAGCTCCTGTCCTTTTCCGGCGTGGTCTCTTCGCTCCAGACTGCCTTCACGGCTTTCAGCGAATCGCAAAAGCAGGTGAACGTACTGGTCTTGGAGGCCCAGTTCAATACGGCTCTTAACGACCTGAAGTTGGTGCAATACACGGCATCAAAAGACGACAAGGGCTACAACGCGTTCATACAGGAATTCACAGCGAAGTTCGACCGCTTTGACGACGCGCTCGCCCTTTTGCAATACACGTCCGTGCGCGATAGCGCGGCGTCGAAAGCGCGGAACGGAATCCCCTTTGCGACAAAGGATCAGGTGGCGGAGGCGGCCGAGGGAATCGTATTCTACATTGAGACGCAGGCAAACGTCGCGGTGAATGTGAAGCTGGCGGACGCGGAGCCCGTGCTGGAGCAGCTGAAAAAAATCACAGAGCTCGCGCAGACCCTCCGGGGCATCAAGAAGCCCGCTGCCTCGAAGGATATCTTCAAGGTATCACACAGCATTCGGACGACGCTCGATGCCATCGCCGCGCGCACTGGCTGGTGCGTGGGGGCCAGCGATTCCTTGAACACCTTGGAAGGGGCGCGGGCAATCCTGTTGATGCGTGTGCAATACGCAAAGAATCTCCTGCAGGTCTGGTACGAAGCCCACACGAATGTGGTGATTGACAGTGCGCTCAAAGCCAATGTCGATGAAGGGCTCGAGCAATTGAATTACCTTGAAAGCCACCTCAAGACGGCGAAATCCGAGTCGATGCTCCGGATCGTTGGGAGCTATGTGCCAGGTGCAGTCCAAGAGGTGTTGGATAGCCTTGTGATGGCGGATCAGGAAGTCGAGGAGATCATGCCGCTGGTCAATGCGGCACTGGACCTCGAAGAGCTGCTCACGTCGGTTGACTTTACCTCCTTCGACACCGTAGCGCAGAGCCTCGCGTTTGTCACGAAGGTGACGAACGCCTATGCAAGCCTCGACAAGGAGCTGCAGAAGCTTGACGCCAGCGATCTCAGCGATTCGAGCCAGTATGTGATTGATCTGCTCCTCAGAAAAGCCAACGAAGCGTTCCAGTCCGAGACCCCAAAGATCCGGCAGGCCTTCATGGCGAAGGTGGGCGTAAAGACCGGCATCGGCGGACAGTTTGAGCAGAGCCTGCAGGACGCGCTCTCCTCGGCCTTGGACGTCATGCTGGGGATCATTGAGAACTCGGAGCTGACGACCGAAAACATGCAGGAGGAGTCCACGAGGATTTTGGCGGCGATGACGTCCATCAAGGAAATACTCGATGTCGCCGTCTCCACGCAGGAGATCACCTACGCAACGCTCACGAACATCCTCGCCCGGTCCGGCGGCTCGATCGTGCCGGTGCAGCCCGCGACCGTGAAAAGCGTGGACAATTTGATATCCGCTTATAAGCAGCTCCAGAATATCGTGGAGGGCTATGCGCCGGAGGGCTTTGACAAGGAGGACATCCTGAAGCGGATCGGCGACAGACTCGCTGATCTTACCAGGTACACAGAAGGGAAGTGGACGACGGCCGAGCTGAATGCCGTCGTGACGGAGGCGCGTCTGGAGCTCGACAGCCTGACGCAGCGCGTGTTCAAGCTTTCCTTGGACATCTCGGACGGCCGCGCCTCCGTTTTTGCCGAAGTAGCTAGAAAATACGCGGAATCGTTCTTCACGAACATCCCGTCGCTGCGCATCGTGGTGGAAGGGGATAGCGACGAACTCTATGTCACAAAGGAGAACCCGACGATCTCCTTCACCAAGGACCATGACAGCGGGGCCAACCAAGTCGTGGCCATGGCCAACGAGTTGATCAAGGACAGCGGGGTGGAGCAGCTGAGCTTCGTCGCGACCGTCAAGGAGGACAGCCTGAAGGTCGTCGAGGAGAGCATCCCGGACGGGTTCACGTTTGAGGACGGGGAGCTTTCGGTGGTGGATGAAACTGTCTTCCAACGCGCCGACGACGGCGCCGAGGACGACAACGCCTACCGCGACGTGACCGTGTCGCTGGAGATCAAGACCGGCATCGCGGAGGTGGACAGCCTGTACCAGATGTACGGCATTGAAAATTTCGCGGCGGACAAATTCATCGTGAAGGTCGACCTCGACGAGGACACGACGGCTTTGAGCGCGGAGATCGAAGAAGTGGAATCCTTGATAGAGGAGGCGTCCAACCTGGAAGACACGGAGGCCGTGCAGAAAGCCAACAGCCTGCTGTCGGATGCCAAGAAGACGCGCGAGAAAGCCACGACGCAGTCGGAGATCAACGCGGCGGTGAAGCAGCTGATGGAAGCGAGCCGTGCTCTGCGGGATGCCCTCGCGGGGCGTACGACCAATCACGGAGGCGACAATGACGACCCGAAACCCGTGACGTACTACAAAGGCAGCAACACGAAGAGCAAGGCCGACACGGCGACGACGGCGACAAATTGGGCTGCGGCGATTGCCCTGCTGGAGGATTACCCGATCCTGAGCAATCTGATTGGCGGCAACGATTCCCTGCTGGACGCGAAATCGTACAAGGACATCCCGTCCATCATCGTGATCAGCCAGATGCCGGTCGTCAACAACCTCGGGGATCTCCTGAAGCTTGCGGAAATGGATCCGGTGGCCGCCTTCATGTGGGAGCTGCTCCTGCTGCTCATGGCGGTGCTGATCATCATCATCGCGGCGTCGAAGAAGGTGAGGTACCGGGATGAAACAGAAGTTGAGGAATGACGGAAAAAGAAAAGCAAGCCGGTTTTAAAATCCAATCTGAGTTTCAGATGACCGGGGACCAGCCGCAGGCAGTGTCTGCGCTGGTCTCCGGTATTCTTGAGGGCAAAAGGTTCCAGACGCTGCTCGGCGCGACGGGCTCGGGCAAGACGTTCACGATGGCCAATGTGATCGAGCGCGTGCAGCGGCCGACGCTTGTTATTTCGCACAACAAGACATTGGCGGCGCAGCTGTGCGGGGAGTTCAAGGAATTTTTCCCGGAGAACGCCGTCGAGTATTTCGTCTCCTACTACGACTACTACCAGCCGGAGGCCTACGTCCCGTCTACGGACACATATATCGACAAGGACAGCCAGATCAACGACGAGATCGACAAGCTCCGGCATTCGGCCACGGCCTCGCTCTCGGAGCGCCGGGACGTGATCGTCGTCGCCAGCGTGTCGTGCATCTACGGCCTCGGCGAGCCGGTCGACTACAAGACGCAGACGCTGTCGCTGCGGCCGGGCATGGAGCGGAGCAGGCGCGACATCCTGACGAAGCTCGTGGACATCCAGTACAAGCGCAACGATATGGGCTTTGACCGCGGGGACTTCCGCGTGCGCGGCGACACCATCGACGTGTTCCCGGCGGGCGGCGAAGCGCCCGTGCGCATCGAGCTCTTCGGCGACGAGATCGAGGCGATCAAGGAGATCAACCTCACGACGGGTGAGGTGACGGGCGTGCGCTCGCATATCGCGATCTTCCCGGCGACGCATTACGTGGCCTCGCCCGCGAAGATGACGCATGCGGTCGAGACGATCGAGCAGGAGCTCGAGGAGCGGCTCGCCTGGTTCAAGGCGCAGGGCAAGCTGCTCGAGGCGCAAAGGCTGGAGCAGCGGACGCGCTACGACCTCGAGATGCTGCGCGAGATCGGCACGTGCAAGGGCATCGAAAACTATTCGCGGCATATCAGCGGGCTGCCGCCCGGGTCGCGGCCGTACACGCTCGTCGATTATTTCCCGGACGATTTCCTCGTCATCATCGACGAGAGCCACGTGATGCTGCCGCAGCTGCGGGCGATGTGGGCGGGCGACCGTTCGCGCAAGCAGTCGCTCGTGGACTACGGCTTCCGGCTGCCGTCGGCGCTCGACAACCGTCCGCTGCGCTTCGAGGAGTTCCTGGGGCTCGTTGGGCAGACGGTCTTCGTGAGCGCGACGCCCGCGGAGTTTGAGCGCGAGCAGAGCGGCGGCATCAGCGCGGAGCAGGTCATCCGGCCCACGGGCCTCGTGGACCCGGAGATCGAGGTGCGGCCGACCGCGGGGCAGATCGACGACCTCATCGCGGAGATCGGGCGCGTGGCGGAGGCCGGCGAGCGCATGCTCGTGACGACGCTCACAAAGAAGATGGCCGAGAGCCTAACAGACTACCTGGCGGCGGCGGGCATCCGCGTGCGCTATATGCATTCGGACGTGCAGACGTTCGAACGCATGCAGATCATCCACGACCTACGCGTCGGCGAGTTCGACGTCCTCGTGGGCATCAACCTGCTGCGCGAGGGGCTCGACCTGCCCGAGGTGAGCCGCGTCGTGATCCTGGACGCGGACAAGCAGGGCTTCCTGCGAAATGAGACATCGCTCATTCAGACGATCGGGCGCGCGGCGCGCAACGTGCACGGGCGCGTCCTCATGTACGCTGATGAGATCTCACCGTCCATGCGATCGGCCATCGACGAAACGGAACGCCGTCGCGCGGTGCAGCTTCGTTATAATGAAGAAAACGGCATCACGCCGAAGACGATCGAGAAGGCCGTGCGCGAGGTCATCGAGGCGACGAAGGCCGCCGAGACCGAAGATGTCTGGTACGAGGCGCGCGCAAAGAACGAACTCACGATGAAGGAGCGTCACGAGTATATCGAGCGACTTGAGAAGGAGATGAAGGAAGCCGCCGCCGCCCTCGAATTCGAGCGCGCCGCCATCCTCAGGGACCGCATCTTGGATCTGAAGACGTGATATAATTGACTATATGGCAAGAGAGCTTTATATCAAAGGCGCGAACGAGCACAACCTCAAAAACGTCAGCCTGAAAATACCACGTGACCAGTTTGTCGTGTTGACCGGCCTGTCCGGTAGCGGCAAGTCTTCGCTTGCGTTCGACACGATTTACGCGGAGGGGCAGCGGCGCTACGTCGAGAGCCTGTCGTCGTACGCGCGGATGTTCCTCGGGCGCATGGACAAGCCGGACGTCGAGTTCATCGAGGGGCTGTCGCCCGCGATCTCGATCGACCAGAAGACGACGCACAACAACCCGCGCTCGACGGTCGGCACGGTCACGGAGATCCACGACTACCTCCGGCTCATGTATGCGCGCATTGGCGTGCCGCACTGCCCGGTGTGCGGGAAGGAGATCACCTCCCAGACCGTCGACCAGATCGCGGACATGCTGGCCGCCTACCCGGAAGGCACGAGGATCACATTGCTGGCTCCCGTCGTGCGGGCGCGGAAGGGGACGCATGAAAAAGTCCTGGAGACCATCCGCAAGGAGGGCTTCTCGCGCGTGCGCGTGGACGGGGAGGTGAAGGTGCTCGGGGAAGACGAGATTGCGCTCGACAAAAACTTCAAGCACACGGTGGAGATCGTCGTCGACCGCATCGCCGTGAAGGAGGGCGTGCTCTCGCGCCTCGCGGAAAGCGCGGAGATGGCGATCGCGCACGGGGAGGGGCTCGTGACGGCGCTGATCCAGTGGCCCGGCGACGCGGCCTATGAAGAAGAAAAGGTCTTCTCGACGAAGCTGGCCTGCCCGGACCACGGGGTGTCCATCGAGGAGCTCGAGCCGCGCATGTTCTCGTTCAACTCGCCGTTCGGCGCGTGCCCGGTGTGCAACGGCCTCGGCTTCATCCAGCAGATCGACCCGGCGCTCATCATCACGAAACCGGAGAAGAGCATCGCCGAGGGCGCGCTCGCGGGCATCTTCGCGAATATGGAGTACTCGGGGTTCTACCGACAGATGATCGAGGTGCTCGCGAAGGAGCACAAGGTGGATTTGTACACGCCGTGGGAGGAGCTGCCGGAGGCGTTCCGCGAGGAGGTGCTGCACGGGACGAACGGGCGGCACCTGAAATACACGTACAAGAGCCGCACGAGCGGGCGCACGTCCAATATGGACCACCCGTTCGAGGGCGTGCTCACAAACCTCGAGCGCCGCTACCGCGAGACGAGCTCCGAATGGCAGAAGGAGCGCATGGAAAACTATATGAAGCTCGAGCCGTGCGACGCCTGCGGCGGCAAGCGGCTGAAGCCGGAGGTGCTCGCGGTCACGGTCGGCGGCAAAAACCTCGCGGAGCTCTCGGATCTGTCCGTCCGCGCGGCTGGCGCCTTCATCGAGGAGCTCGCGGAGGGGCTGTCGGAAAAGGACAGCGCGATCGCCTACCAGATCCTCAAGGAAATCCGCGCGCGCTTTTCGTTCCTCGTGAACGTCGGCCTCGACTACCTGACGCTGTCGCGCAGCGCCGGGACGCTGTCGGGCGGCGAGGCGCAGCGGATCCGGCTCGCGACGCAGATCGGCAGCGCCCTCGTCGGCGTCATGTACATCCTCGACGAGCCGTCCATCGGCCTGCACCAGAAGGACAACGTGAAGCTGCTGAAGACGCTGCGCGACCTGACGGACCTCGGCAACACGCTGCTCGTCGTCGAGCACGACGAGGAGACGATGGCGGCGGCGGACTATATCGTGGACATCGGCCCGGGCGCGGGCGTGCACGGCGGCGAGATCGTCTGCGCGGGCACGATCGACGAGATCAAAAAATGCAAGAAGTCCATCACGGGCCAGTACCTGTCCGGAAAAAAGCGGATCGAAGTGCCGAAGCAAAGACGTCAGGGCAACGGCCAGGAGATCGTCGTGCGCGGCGCGGCGGCCAACAACCTGAAAGACATCGACGTGGCGTTCCCGCTCGGCAAATTCATCTGCGTCACGGGCGTCAGCGGCAGCGGCAAGAGCTCGCTCGTCAATGAGATATTATTGAAATCGCTGGCGCACCAGGTCAATCGCGCGCATACGACGCCGGGCCCGCACAAGGGGATCGACGGCGTGGAATACATCGACAAGGTCATCGACATCGACCAGGCGCCGATCGGGCGCACGCCGCGGTCGAACCCCGCGACGTATACGGGCGTCTTCACGCCGATCCGCGCGCTGTTTGCGACGCTGTCGGAGGCGAAGGTGCGCGGCTACGATCAGGGCCGGTTTTCGTTCAACGTCAAGGGCGGCCGCTGCGAGGCGTGCAAGGGGGACGGCATCATCAAGATCGAGATGCATTTCCTGCCGGATGTATACGTGCCCTGCGAGGTGTGCAAGGGCAAGCGCTTCAACCGGGAGACGCTCGAGGTGCGTTATAAAGGAAAGAATATCTTTGAGGTGCTCGATATGACGGTCGACGAGGGGAAGGAGTTTTTCAAGAACCATCCGGCCATCAGCCGCCATATGGAGACGCTCTCGGATGTCGGGCTCGGCTATATCAAACTCGGGCAGCCGTCGACGCAGCTGTCGGGCGGCGAGGCGCAGCGCGTGAAGCTTGCGACGGAGCTGTCGAAGCGCTCGACGGGGCGCACGCTGTACATCCTCGACGAGCCGACGACGGGGCTGCATTTCGACGATGTGAAGAAGCTGTGCGAGGTGCTCGACCGGCTGGCGGACGCGGGCAACACGGTCGTGGTCATCGAGCACAACCTCGACGTCATCAAGCGCGCGGACCACATCATCGACCTCGGGCCGGACGGCGGCGACCGCGGCGGCACCGTCGTCGCGACGGGCACGCCGGAGGAGGTCGCGAAAGTGAAGAAGTCCTACACAGGACAGTTCCTGAAGAAAGTGCTAAAATAATTTGTTGAGGTGAGAGAGATGACGGATTTATTGGCAGATTTGAAAATCACGAAGACGCAGGCACCGAAGCCGAAGCCCGACCCGAAGACGCTCGGGTTCGGGGAGGTCTTCACGGACCACATGTTCCTGCTCGACTACGACGCGGGGCGGGGCTGGCACGACCCGCGCATCGTCCCGTACGGGCCTTTGGCGCTCGACCCGGCGGCGGCGGTCCTGCACTATGCGCAGGAGATGTTCGAAGGGCTCAAGACCTATCAGACTGTGGACGGCGGCGTGCAGCTGTTCCGCGTCGACATGAACGCGAAACGCACGAACGTGACGAACGACCGCATCTGCATCCCGCCCATCGACGAGGGGCTGTATGTGGACGCGATCAAGGCGCTCGTCCGGATCGACAAGGACTGGGTGCCCGACTACCCGGGGACGAGCCTGTACATCCGGCCGTTCATCATCGCAACGGAGCCCTTCCTCGGCGTGCGCCCGTCGCACGCGTACCAGTTCATCATCATCCTGTCGCCGGTCGGGCCTTACTACAAGGAAGGCCTCGCGCCGACGCGCATCTTCGTCGAGGACGAGTACGTCCGCGCGGCGCAGGGCGGCACGGGCTATTCCAAGATCGGCGGCAACTACGCGATGGGCCTGAAGTCGCAGGAGAAGGCGCACGCGAAGGGGTTTTCGCAGGTGCTCTGGCTCGACGGGAGCGAGCGCAAATACGTCGAGGAGATCGGCACGAGCAACGCGTTCTTCGTCATGGACGGGACGGTGTACACGGCGCCGCTCGAGGGCACGATCCTGCCGGGCATCACGCGCGACTCGGTGCTCACGATCCTGCGCGACCGGGGCATCCCCGTGCGCGAGGAGCGGTTCACGATCGGCGACGTCTACGCGGCGGCGGACGCGGGCAAGCTATCCGAGGTCTTCGCATCGGGCACGGCGGCGGTCATCTCCCCCGTCGGCGAGATGCTGTGGAAGGACCGCAGCATCATCATCAACGGCGGCGAGATCGGGCCTTTGGCGCAGGATCTCTACGACACGATCACGGGGATACAGAGCGGAAGGCTGGAGGACAAATTCGGCTGGACGGTTCGGATTGAGGATTGTGGATTGAGAATTGAGAATTGTTTGGTGATTGAAGAATGAGGTTTGATTGATGAAACATTACATTGTGGCATTGGTGGAGAACAGGGCGGGCGTGCTGGCGCGCATCTCGGGCCTGTTCGCGCGGCGCGGGTTCAACATCGACTCGCTCGCGGTCGGCATGACGGACGACCCGAAGGTGTCGCGCGTGACGATCGTCGTCGACGGGGACAAGTACATCTCGGAGCAGGTGACGCGCCAGCTCTCGAAGCTGCACGACATCCGCACGGTGCACCAGCTCGACCCGGACTATATGGTGCAACGCGACCTCGTGCTCGTGAAGGTGAAGATCACGCCCGAGCAGCGCGGCGAGATCTACGACCTCGCGAAGATCATGGAATGCGAGATCGTCGATATCTCGCACACGACGCTCATGCTCGAGTTCGACGACCGCACGCCGAAAGTCAACTTATTGATCGACTTGCTCGGCAAATACGAGATCCTCGAAATCGCGCGCACCGGCACGATCGCGCTGCAAAAGGGCGAGGGCACGATCTACGATCCGGAAGAGTGACGAAAACCTCTATATCGAGGGGGACAACTTAGACGCGCTGAAGCTGCTGTCGGAGAGCTACGCGGGGGCGGTGCGCGCGGTCTATATCGATCCGCCGTACAACACGGGCAAGGACCTCAGCTACCAGGATCATATGATGTCGCACGAGGAATGGTGCGCGATGATGGAGCCGCGCCTGGCGCTCGCGCGGGTGCTGCTGCACGAGGACGGCGTGATCTTCATCAGCATCGACGACGGCGAGCGCGCCCGCCTGCGCCTGCTGTGCGACGCTATCTTCGGGGAGGAAAATTTCATCTGCGAATTCCTCTGGGAGAAGACGCAGCATTTCGGCCGGCAGAAGCTCAACTATTATTCGAATGCGGAATACATCCTCTGCTTTGCGAAGGCGCTGTACGCGGGCGGCGGCAGCGGCGGGCCGAAGCTGAAGGAGCTGCTCGTGGAGCGCGTCAAGACCGAGCTGCTCGACGCGCCGCTGTTCAACGCCTCGAACCGGGAGGCGGCGCTCACCTTCCCGCCCGGCACGGTCCTGTTCCATATCCCGGACGGCGTGTACGAGCGCGCCGCGTCGGAGGCGTACACGCTGCTGGATCCCGTGACCGTTGCAGGCGGGTACAACGAAGGCGCGTTTTCGCTGCGCTTCCGGTCGCGGTGGTCCAACGAAACGGTTCAGAAGGAGATCGAAAACGGCACGCGGTTCCTCGTCAAGACGGAGGGCTTCGCCATCCGCGCGGTCTACGGGGCGGGGAAGTCGTCGCGCTCGGCGCCGCGCCAGATCCTGTTCACGAACCAGGGCAACCCGCTCTGCACGAAGGGGCGCCTCACGAAGCGCATCGACACGACGGAGAACGCGAGCCGGGAGCTGAAGAAGCTGTTCGGGACGGAAGTCTTTTCCTACCCCAAGCCGGTCTCGCTCATCGAGTACCTGATCAGCCTGGTCTTCGACCCGGCGGCCGGGGAGCACCCGCGCGATTTCCTCGTCCTCGATTTCTTCGCCGGCTCGGCCACGACGGCCCACGCGGTGCTCTCGCTCAATGCGAAGGACGGCGGGGCGCGGCGCTTCATCCTGGTGCAGCGCCCGGAGCCCACGCCGGAAGGCAGCGCGGCGCGCGCGGCCGGCTACGGGACGATCGCGGAGGTCGGCAAGGCGCGCATCCGGCTCGCGGGCGGCGTCTTCCGGGAAATCAATCTGACGGGTAGCGGGATCTAATCCGCCTGGTACTGCTCGATGAGGTCCGAGCGCAGCGCCCAGAGCTCCTGCGAGAGGTCGACGTAGTAGGGCTGCGGGTTTTCGAAGCGGATGGTCTCCTCCCAGAGCGTGCCGATCTGCTCGAGGCAGTAGGCGCGGACGTCGTCGATCGGCGGCGGGCTGTACACGCACCTGCCCTTGTCGAAGATCTGCATACGCAGGTCCTTCGCGACGAATCCGGAGAGCCTCTTGCGCTTCCATGTGTAGCTCGGGTCGAAGATCACATAATCGTCGCCTGCCGGCGCCGCTTCGTGCGCCAGCGTGATCACGTCCGCGATCATGCGCCCGGTGCCCTTGTCGAAGAGGCGGTAGAGCTTTTTGAAGCCCGGGTTCGTGATCTTCTCCACGTTCTCGCTGATCTTCATCTTGGGGACGATCTCGCCGTCCCGCTCGATGCCGGCCATCTTGTAGACGCCGCCGAAGACGGGGTCGGAGGCCGCCGTGATGAGGCGCTCCCCGACGCCGAAGCTGTCGATCGGCGCGCCCTGCAGCAGGATGTCGCGGATGAGCCATTCGTCGAGCGAGTTGGAGATGGCGATCTTGCAGTCCGTGAGCCCGGCCTCGTCGAGCATGGCGCGCGCGTGCTTCGAGAGGTAGGCCGCGTCGCCGCTGTCGATGCGGATGCCCATCTTCCGCGGCTTTTGCTCCTTGAAGACGCGGATCGCGTTCGGGACGCCCGACTTGAGCACGCTGTACGTGTCGACGAGCAGGGTGCAATTGTCGGGGTAGAGCTTCGCGTACGCCGTGAAGGCGTCGTACTCGGACGGGAAGACCTGCACCCAGGAATGGGCCATCGTGCCGAGGGCCGTGATCCCGAAGTCGCGCTCGCAGACCGTGCAGGCGGTGCCGACGCACCCGGCGATGTACGCCGCGCGCGCGCCGAGGATGGCCGCCGTCGAGCCGTGCGCCCGGCGCGTGCCGAACTCCATGACGGCGCGCCCCTGCGCCGCGCGGACGATGCGGTTCGCCTTCGTCGCGATGAGGCTCTGGTGGTTGATCAGCAGCAGCAGCATCGACTCGACGTACTGCGCCTGGAGGAGCGGCCCGCGCACGGTGACGAGCGGCTCGCCCGGGAAGATCGGCGTGCCCTCCGGCGGCGCCCAGACGTCGCAGGAAAACTCGAAGCCCTCGAGGTATTTCAGGAAGGCCTCGGAAAACCCGCCCTTGGCCCGCAGGAAGGCGATGTCCTCTGCCTCGAAGCGCAGCCCTTTCAGATACTCGACCATCTGCTCGACGCCGGCCAGGATGGCGAACCCGCCGCCGTCCGGCACGCGGCGGAAGAACAGGTCGAAGTACGCGATCTCGTGCGCGAGGCCTGTTTCCAGATAGCCGCCGGCCATCGTGAGCTCGTAAAAATCTGTAAGCAGTGTAAGATTGTTCTTATTCATATGATATACTATACCTCATGAGCCGGTTGGACACAACATATTTCAATTGGGCGCTTTTCCGCCACGACATCAAGAAGGATGTGCGGACGTGCATCTGGTATCTTCTATTTGCGCTCGGCGTCAATCTGCTGGTGGCTTCGGTCGTGCAGGGGGTAGGCATGATGCGCAACCCGAAGGTGATTTCCGACGTCATGCAAAACGCCTTGGGCGGGGAGCTTCAGGACATCGGGGACACCTCGCAGGCCCTCATGGAAAGCCTGGATTCCAATCTGCTGTCCGCGGCCGTCATGGCCGGCGCGGTGGTGGGCCCCCTCGTCTTCCTGATCTGCCGGAAGCGGCGGTTCTTCACGGATGTGGCCATGCCCGCGCGCGAGCGCCTGACGCCGGGGGTCTTCTTCACGCTGCTGCTTGCGACGCAGGCGGTGCAGTACCTGTACGGCCATCTGGTCACGTTCATTGACATGCTGCTCAAGCCGGCGGGCGGGTCGATCTCCGAGGGCTATTCCGATATCATGGACCAGTTCATATCGCCGGTCGGCATCGTCTACATCGTGCTCGTCGGGCCCGTCTTCGAGGAGCTCGTTTTCCGGGGCGCGCTGCTCGGGATGCTGCGCAAATACGGGGAAAACTTCGCGATCGTGATGTCGTCCCTGTGCTTCGGGTTTTTCCACATGGTCATCCTGCAGATCCCGTTCGCATTCTTCATCGGGCTTCTGCTCGGCTACGCGGCGAGCCGGTTTTCGCTACGCGTTTCGATCTTGCTGCACATCATCGTCAACGGGCTCTCGATGGTCAGCACCATCTCCCGGTCGGCGGAGGAGCTGTACGGCTACGCGATCCTCGCGTGCACCATCGTGGCCATTGCCATCTTCATCATACAGCGCCGGGGCGTCGCGGCGCGCATCCGCGCCGGGGGCTCCTACTACGACCACACCTTCGCCTATGGGCTCACGTGCATCCCGTTCCTGTGCTACTGCGTAGGCGCCACCATCGTCGGCGTCATCGAGTCTGTCTCTATTCTGTAACGAATTCTCCATCCTGCTTTTACAAAAAGAGAACGTTTTTGTAACCACAGGCCTTACGTTTTTTGATATTTTTATTCATGGCAGCAGGGGGGCGGGTGCTTCACGTTATTGCCGGTAAGGTTGTTGATAGGTGGAAGATATGAAGCAAACTCGAAAAAACAAAAACGACTCTTCGGGACTCAGCATTCGCTCGAGGCTGATGCGGTTCCCGGTGGTGGCCTTTCTGGTCATCGTATGTTCGGCATTGCCGATCGGAATATCCTTTGCGGACGACGATCCGATACCACTCCCGGACAAAGGCGATACGCACAACATCAGCAGCGTCGTCGAAGTGAAGGACGTCGTGTTCACGATCGGGCAGCATGTGAATACTGACCCGGCGTACAGCGGCGAATTCGTCGGGAAGGACTTCGGCGTGAAATTCAACTGGAACCTGACGTCCGCCGACCTGGTCATTCATCAGAATGACTATTTTGACGTGGTGCTCGACCTCGGCCTCGACGAGATTCCGGCGACGGTGCTGCAGCAGCTTTCGATATATTACAACCCCGTCATCAACAACAACGGGGCGCAGATAGGACAGGTGATCTGGACCAACAAGGACGCGACAACGGCCAGCAGTTACTACAGCACGGACAGCAACGATGGAACCCAGTATGCAGTCAGCAATTACAACCGCATCATCCTGCGTTTCCTCTTTGACAAGCTCTCGCCCACCGGGCCGCTTTCGGGCAACGGCACCGACGCGGTGAAGGGCGGCGGCCAATGGGCCTTCACCTACGAGGTGTCCAGCGGCAACAACGCGGGCAAGAAGGTCGTTTGGTCCGTGACCGTCGAAAACGGCGATTCGGACGGCGGCACGGAGGTCACGCCGGAGACGAAAAACCCCTATTCGGAGAAGCAGTGGGGGCACGACAAGCTCGGCGTGGTGGTATCCTCCGAGGCGGCGGACAATACGCTGTTCTTCTGGTGGACCGTCCTCAATCAGCACAAGCACGCGGACGCGGAGTCATGGATGGCTTGCGAGGACGACCAAAATTACCCCTTGCCGACGACGGAGACGTTCACGCTCCGCGACACGAGCACGAACGCGACGCCGACCTATCTGCGCGCGCTGTCGCCCGGCGAGTCGGATCCCGGCGTGGACCTCGGGCATTCGGGCAATTCATCCGACCTGAGCTTCCGCAGTGTCCCGCGGCCGGTCGTCGGCAACGCGATCACGGTCAACGAGGCGAACGGTTATTTCGGGCGCACGAAGGGCGCAGAGTCTTCCGACCAGGCCTGGTTCAAACTCTTCTACGTCAACACGGAGGTCATTTGGAACGGCCTCATCAAGGACAACCCGGTCTACGCGACGCCCTCGACCGACCCGCACTACGAGGACGGCAAGGCCTACGACCCCAACTATACGAATGAGCAGGTCGTCGAAGCCTGGATGAACGCGCTGATGTACGCACCGAACTCCTACGGCGTCGACATGTCGACCTACCTGACGCCGGTCGACCCGGCTGACATCCAGTCGATCACGGTGGATGAGGCAACAGGCGTTTTCGAAATAACTATGAACACGGCCGCCGTCTACGGCAAGACGCTCACGATCGGCTACTTCACGAAAGCGGTACCGAACGACGCGGGCGAATACTCGGATACGTCTCACAACAAGCTCGACATCATCGGCGAGGGCGAAGAGCCCGGCACGCCCTGGGAGGATACCTCGGTCAGCGTCGCGATGGGCGGCTGGGCGAACGGGTATGTCAACCCCTACCGCGGCAACCTCGTGATCCAGAAGGTGAACGGCGTGACGATGGCGATGCTCGACGGGGCGGTATTCACCGTGTCGGTGGACGTCGCGGAAAGCGACACAGAGGCCTACAAGGCCCTCGCGGAGAAGCTGAACGTGGAGCTCGCCGGGCAGAGCTATACGACGGTGGACGGGAAGATCATCGTGAAGCTGTCCGAGCTGGCGGACGACTATCTGCCATGGGAGGATGGCGCGGGCGGCGTGCTTGACTTGCGCCTGCGCGTCACGGAGACGCAGCCGCCGAGCGGCTACACGGGGCTTTCGGGCAGTTTCATCGTCGTCCTGGACGGCAGGACCGGCAAGGTGAAAGAGGTGCGCGCGGAGCAGGCCGGGGACGCGGACAAGCTGCATTCGAATCCGCAGGAATACCCCGTGCAGGTGTCGAACAAGCCGACGACGGACACGGGGAAGAAATGGTATGATGTCGCGCTGCGCAAGTGGATCAAACGTGTGGAGCGTGAGACGAACGGGGTGAAGAAGTTTACGTACACGGCACCTATGGATGGCGACGCCGAGATCCCCTCGACGGGCGCGGTGCCGGTATGGGACGGCGACCTGGTCTTCTTCCGCATCGACGTGTTCAACCAGAGCCCGAACACGACCGTGATCCCCACGGGCGGGCTCGTGGACTACCTCCCGGCGGGGCTAACGTTCAGTCAGGACTACGCGGTCACGGCGCCCGCTGGGCGGAACTGGTCCAACAAAGACGCCGACGGCTATCCGATCTGGGAGTGGGACGCGGAGAAGGGGCTGATCCGTTATTGCGGGCCGGACTTCACGCTCACGCCCGCCGGTACGGAGGGCAGCGTGAAATACCTGCCGCTCGTGCTCAAGGTCGACTGGGGCGATTCGCTCCCGAACACGACGATCACGAATTTCGCGGAGGTCTCCAAGATGGAGGACGACGAAGGGAATGAGGTCGAAGACATCGACTCGAAGCCGGACGACGACGATTCGAACGACGGCCCGCCGAAGGACAACGAGATCGACGAGCACCGCTTCCCGGACGAGGATGACGACGGCAAGTCGGACGACACGCCGGATGACTCGCAGGACGAGGATGACCACGACTTCGCGCAGATGGCGCTCATCCCGATCCAGGTCGACAAGGACACGATCCGGCGCACGAGCGCGGCGTTCACGGACGCGGAGCGCGAGGACGGCTTCCACAACGTCGGCGAGGAGAGCTACCGGTACGACATCGACTTCCGGTCGACGGCGTCGGTGGACCTCGACGAGTTCGTCGTGGACGACCCGCTGGAATGCGTCAGCGGCACGGACCAGGTGCGGGTGCAGGCGCTCATCACGCCGGTGGTCTACGGCGACTTGGACGAAAAGTTCAACGTATGGTACAAGACCAACAAGACGGACGACAAGACGGTCTACTCGGAAGTGAAGGCCACCGATCCGGAGCTTGAGAAAGTGGCCTACCCGAACACGGGCTTCAAGCTCTGGGCGAAGAGCCTCTCCACCACGGAGCAGTCGCTCCTGAAGGTGGAGGATCTGGGGCTTGCCGCGGACGAGTACGTGACGGCGATCCGGTTTGAATACGGCGCGGTCGACATCGGGTTCACAAGCAAGAACTACACGGATACATCCATCAACCTCGAGCACCGGGATCCCTCGACGGGGAAGATCGTGTCGGATACGTGGATGAGCAACGACGACATCGCGAAGGTCGACGGCGGCACGGAGGTCAAGAGCGGGGTGCAGACCCTGGCGTCGGGCATCCAGCCGCTCGGGGAAGTCACGGCCCTGGCGCTCACGGGCGCGTACACGGGCATATCGTCCGGCGGGGTCGACTGGACGCCGCAGTCGTGGCGGCCGGACTACACGGAGGACGCCAAGAATGCGACAGGGCTGAAACCCGCGTCCTACCTCGTGACGGCGACGCGGGCGATGGCGACCGAGAACATCGTGTCCTCGGTGGTCGCGCGCGGGGCGAAGCATATCGTGGTGGACAACCAGAGCGTCGTGCTGACCGACATGGACAAGGACGCGGTCGTGACGAAAGAGATCGACGTCCCGCAGGCGGCGACGACCCCTGAGGCGGGGCTGCCGACGGTGACGTCCGAAGAGAACAAGCCGGTGCTGAAGCCGGGGACGCTGAAGCCGGGCACGGATTCGGCATCGGGCGGCAGCGGCGCACGCTCCGCGAAGACGGGTGACGACATGCAGCTGACGCGCTGGATCGTGGTGTCGTTCATCTGCCTCGCCGGCCTCGTGTTCCTCGTGCTGGTGGAGCGGCAGCAGCGCAAGCGCAAGGAGAAGGCGCGGCACAAGCTGACGCAGGGAACCTCGCTGATGCTCCTGTTCCTGATGTCCGCCGCCCTGGTGACCGCAGTGCAGGAACCCGTCTACGCCACGCAGGTGGAGACGACGGATGGCAGCAACAAGGCAACGATAGAGTTCCGTTATACGGAAGGGCAGGAGGGCAGCCTGGACGTGCCGAGTGTCATCGAGCTCGGCGGGAAAAACTACCGCCTCGTCGAGCGGCGCGACCCGGTGCTCGAGTCGACGCTGCCGATCACGCGCACGTATACGTGGGATGTCTCCGGCGACCTGTCGGAGGAAGGCGCGGCGCTGCTGAAAGAGAAGATCCCGGGCGTGACGGTGTCCAAGAAGGACAAGCCGGTCGAGCAGGACGTCATCCGTGTGGTAAAGCCGGAGGATGACGAGGCGTTCGCGAGCCTGCCGACGAACGACGTGGAGGCGCTCCCGGCGACGAAGCAGTTTGAGGTCGAGGACTACGGCTCGGAAACAGGGAAGAAGACCGTGGAGCTGACGCGCGGCGGCGTGCATTTCGAAGTGGCCTCGTACGACAAGTTTGGATTCCCCGAAACCTACAAGGCGACCGTGGAGTACCGCGGCGCGGAGACGGTGAAGGGCACGGGCTACTACACGGCGGAGTCCGTCTACACGAGCTCCGAGTCGGTAGGCACCGTCCCGACGTATGTGGTGGTGGCCATCTATGAGCCGATCGCCGCGTCCTCGGGGTCGTCCGGCTCTTCGAGCAGTTCGTCGAGCACGTCGTCCAGCTCCAGCACGAGTTCGAGCACGCCCGTTATTGCGGGCGGCGGCACGAGCACGACGGACAGCACGGGCGCCGACGCGACGGACGGGGAGGGCACGACCGAGGTGATCGTGCCGCCCATCGAGGAAGAGGTGACCATCGAGGAGCCTGAGGTCCCGGAAGGGGATGCCGGCGCGATCATCGACGAGACGGAGGTGCCGCAGGACGACGGCGACATGCTCGACAAATACCTGGGCCTGTTCCCGAAGCTGCTGCTCATCGCGCTGCTGATCTTCATCGGCCTGATCACGTGGCACTTCCGCAGGAACCTCGCGGCGGCTGGGAAGCGGCTCGGGAGGCGCATCCGCAACTCGAATGACGAAGCGGCGTAAACAAGCATAGGAACACACCTTACTGGCTAGCAAAACGATCCGGCATATTCCTGATATAATCTTAGGGATATGCTGGATCAATTTGCACGTACATCCCTGCAGTTCGGGCGGGGGAAGATGGCCAGGATCTACGCCGCGAAGGTGGCGGTTTTCGGCATCGGCGGCGTCGGCGGCTACACGGCGGAGGCGCTGGCGCGCTCGGGCGTCGGGGCGATCGACCTGTTCGACGACGACCGCATCTGCCTCACGAACCTGAACCGGCAGATCATCGCGATGCGCTCGACGGTCGGCCGCTACAAGGTGGACGTCATGCGGGAGCGCATCATGGACATCAACCCCGACTGCCAGGTGGGCGTTTTCAAGATGTTCTATATGCCGGACACGGCGGACGGCGTCGACCTGTCCGCCTACGACTACGTCGTGGACGCGATCGACACGGTGACGGGGAAGATCGAGCTCATCTCGCGCGCGAAGGCGGCGGGCGTCCCGATCATCTGCGCGATGGGCGCGGCGAACAAGCTGGACCCGACGAAGTTCGTCGTGACGGATATCTTCAAGACCGAGATGGACCCGCTCGCGAAAGTCATGCGCAAGGAGCTGCGCGCCCGCGGCCTTTCGGGCGTCAAGGTCGTCTACTCCACGGAAAAGCCGGGCACCCCGATCGAGGACGACGAGATCAGCTGCCGCACGGGCTGCGTCTGCCCGCCGGGGACGGCGAGGTACTGCACGATCCGCCGGCAGATCCCAGCGAGCAATGCCTTCGTCCCGCCGGTGGCGGGGCTGATCCTCGCGGCGGAGGTGGTGAAGGATCTGATTGCGGCGGGGGAGGGGGCCGGCGCGGAATGAGAATCGTGGCGCTGGATGCTTTCACGGTGAACCCGGGAGATCTCTCCTGGGACGGCATTGCGCGGTTCGGGGAGCTGGCGCTCTATGACCGCACGGCGGAGGCGGACATCGCGTCGCGCATCGGCGGCGCGGCAATCGTCCTGACCAACAAGACGCCCATCACGCGGCAGACGCTGGAGGCATGCCCCGGCATACGCTACATCTGCGTGCTCGCGACGGGGTACAACGTCGTCGACCTTTCGGCCGCGCGGGAGCGGGGCATCCCCGTGTCCAATATCCCGTCCTACAGCACGCCGTCCGTGGCGCAGCACGTGTTTGCGTTGCTGCTCGAAATCTGCGACCAAGTCCGGCATCACAGCGAGACGGTGCGGGAGGGGCGCTGGGTGGCGTCCCCGGATTTTTGTTATTGGGACTACCCGCTGATCGAGCTTGCCGGCAAGAGGTTCGGCATCATCGGCTTCGGGAAAATCGGCCGCGCGGTGGCCCGGGTCGCGGCCGCGTTCGGCATGGACGTGATCGTCCACAGCCGCTCGGCCGGCGGGGCGCTCGAGACGGCGCCGGTCCGGTTCGTGGACCTGGACACGCTGTACCGGGAGTCGGACGTCATCTCGCTGCACTGCCCGCAGACCGAATCCAACGTGGGGATGATCGGGCGCGAGGCGATCGCCAAGATGAAGGACGGCGTCATCGTGATCAACACGGCCAGGGGGCCGCTCGTGCAGGAGGCGGACATGCGGGCGGCGCTCGAGAGCGGGAAGGTCGGCTGGTTTGCGGCGGACGTCGTCTCGCGGGAGCCCATGCGAGAGGACAACCCGCTGCTCGGCGCGCCGCGCGCGATCCTCACGCCGCACATGGCGTGGGGGGCGACGGAGGCGCGGGAGCGGCTGCTGCGCATCGCGGAGGGCAACATCGAGGCTTTCCTCGCCGGCAGCCCCATCCATGTTGTCAACGGCTGAAAATGTGGTATGATGATAGATGGAATTGGTTCTGCAACGCTCTGTGCGAGCGCAGGATTTTTTTCGAAATGCAAGGCGCACCGAAGCGGGGCGCAGCGAAGCGTACTGGAAGTACGTGAGCAAGGCCCGGTTCGGAGCAACGCAGCAGTTCGGAAAAAAGACAAGCTCGGGGATGTAAAGGTCTCGACGGGGGTGTAGACGCAGGACAAGCGAGCCGTGGTCGCCGAGTCCACGTAAAAAGCGGCAAACGTTTACAATAAACGGCAAAAACAAAACCAATTTCGCACTGGCGGCCTAATCCGCCCCGCGACGTCGGCCCGGACTCACCTGCAGGACCGGTCACCGGCGCCAAATATGCAGGAAAACCCTATGTGATTTCTCGGTAGCATAGGGGACTCACGAGATAGCCGAACCCACGCTGCGCCTGTGACGCGCGGGTGAGGCGAAACAAACCATCGCAGGCTGCGCTCGGAGAAAGTCCTGGCAGAAGCGCTTTCGGACGCGGGTTCAATTCCCGCCATCTCCACCAAGACTGAAAGAACCCGGGGAACTCCCCGGGTTCTTTTGCTGTGCTCCATTTCCTGATACCGCTTTTCGGCGGGTGCGTCAGGCCAGCGTCACGACCGGCTTGATCAGGTCCGGGGTCTTGTCCTTCATCATGAGGAGGGCCTGCTCGAGGTCTTCGAATTTGTGGAAGCGGTGCGTGAGCAGGGGCTTCACGTCGAGGCGCCCGTGGACGAGGAGCTTAGAGAGGTATTCCATGTTCTTGCGGCCGCCGGGCATCAGGCCGCCGGCGATGCGGATGTGGCCCATGCCGAGGCCCCACTCGACGCGCGGGATCTTGATGTAGTCGCCCGTGCCGAGGTAGTTGATGTTTGAGACGATGCCGCCGCGCCGCACCATGCGCACGGCCTGGTCGAAGGTGTTCACGTCGCCGCCGGCGATGATGACCTTGTCGACGTAGGCGCCGTGCGTCTTGTCGAGGATCTGGTCGACGATGTCGCCGTCGTGGTAGTCGATGAGGTCCGTCGCGCCGTAGCCGATCGCGACCTCGCGGCATTTCTCGCGCGAACCTACCGCGAAGACGCGGCCCGCGCCGCGCAGCACGCTGCCCGCGACGGCCATGAGGCCGACGGGGCCGATGCCGATGACCGTGACCGTCTCGCCGTAGGCGACCTCCGCGAGTTCCGCACCGTGGAAGCCCGTGGGCACCATGTCGGAGAGCATGACCGCCTCGACGGGGTCGATCTCATCGGGCAGATGCGCCAGGTTGCCGTCCGCCTCGTTCACGTGGAAGTAGTCCGCGAAGACGCCGTCCTTCATGTTGGAGAATTTCCAGCCGTTCAACATCCCCCCGGAGTGCTGAGAGATTCCCATCTGCGACTCGACCGCGCACCAGTCCGGCGTGATCGCGGGCACGATGACCTTGTCGCCGGGCTTGAAGTCCTTGACGAGGGCACCGACCTCCACGACCTCAGCGGACGCCTCGTGGCCGAGGATCAGGTCGCTGCGCTCGCCGAGCGCGCGCTCCCAGACCGTGTGCACGTCCGACGTGCACGGCGACACCGCCAGCGGCTTGCACAGCGCGTCAAGCGGCCCGACCTCCGGGACGTCCTTCTCGATCCATCCGACCGTGTCAAAGCCAAGCATTGCGAATCCCTTCATCTTTTTCTTTCCCATACTATCTCTGTTACTCCTCTTAAATTGTATTTGCGTATATGCGACGGATTGCGCACTCATACAAGTTACCAGCAGTCCCTATGCCTTGTCAAGCACGAGGCGGGACCAATCCGCCCCGCGCAATTTCGTCTGGTCGTCGACGCGCAGGCTGGTGGTGGTATAATGGGCGGCAGGAAGGGAGGTTGTTATCGAAATCGAGCTGCTGTCCATATACGAGGCGCTCCTTGCGCATTACGGCGAGCCCCATTGGTGGCCCGCGGAGACGCCTTACGAGGTGATCGCCGGCGCCGTCCTGACGCAGAACACGGCCTGGGGAAACGTCGAGAAGGCCCTCGCCAATTTTGGCGGCAAGCTCTCGCCCGGAGCCGTCGCCGCCATGCCCGAAAAGGAGCTGGCCGAAGTCATCCGCCCCGCCGGTTTCTTCAACCAGAAGGCGGCGTACCTGAAAGCGGTCACGGCCTGGTACAAGCGATACGGGTATGACGCGGCGGCCGTCCGGAGGCGCCCGCTGAAAGAGCTCCGGGCCGAGCTGCTCGCGACGAGGGGCGTCGGCCAGGAAACCGCCGACTCGATCCTGCTCTACGCGTTCGGCTTCCCGACCTTCGTCGTGGACGCGTACACCCACCGGCTGTGCGGGCGCTACCCGGTCGACGCGGGGAAGGGCTACGCGGCGGTCAAGGCGCATTTCGAAGCCGGGCTCCCGAAGAGCGCCGAGGTCTACAACCGCTTCCACGCCCTCATCGTGATGAACGCAAAGGAGCACTGCCGGAAGAAGCCGGCCTGCGGGGGCTGCCCGCTCGCCGAGGAGTGCAAAAAACACGGCTGCGCTTCAAGCGCCAAAAAAACCGCGCCGGGCAAACGGCTCCTCCTCGTGTCCCCGAGGGGGTTTTGCGCCGGCGTCGAGCGCGCGATCAAAACCGTCGAGCAGGCCCTGGAAAGGGAGCAAACGACCATATTCGTCCTGAAGGAAATCGTCCACAACACCGTCGTCGTCCGTTCGTTCAAGGAGCGGGGGGTCGTTTTTGTCGACTCGGTGGACGAAGTCCCCGCCGGGAGCGTGATCGTGTTCTCCGCGCACGGGGTCGCGCCTTCCGTGCGCAGGCGCGCGCAGGAACGCCGCCTGCGGGTCATCGACGCCACCTGCCCCCTCGTCACCAAGGTCCACGCGAAGGCGCGCCGGTATGCGGAGGAGGGCTACTCCATCGTCCTCATCGGCCACGAGGACCACGATGAGGTTGCCGGGATTGTCGGCGAAGCCCCGGAAAAAATCCGGGTGGTCAAGAACGCCGCCGAAATCGACGCCCTCGAGGGGCTTGACCCGGAGCGGCTCGTCTGGCTGTCGCAGACCACATTGAACACGCAGGACACCGCCGCTATCGTCGAGCAATTGAGGCGCCGCTATCCAAAGCTCGCCGACCCGCCGAACAGCGACATATGCTACGCCACGCAAAACCGGCAAACCGCTGTGAAATCCATCGCCGCCAAATGCGACCTGTTCGTCATCGTGGGGTCGGCCAATTCGTCCAATGCGAACCGCCTTGCCGAAGCCGCCTTGTCAAGCGGCGCGAGGCGGGTGGCGCGGGTTGATTCCCCCGACGAGCTGTCAAGAGAATCATTTGACAGCCTTGAAACGATCGGGGTATCCTCCGGGGCGTCGGTGCCGGACAGCCAGCTGAAAAACGTCATGAACCACATCCTCTCGGAGCACGGCGCGACCGTCGAAGAGGTCGTGGCCGTGGAGGAGGAGATGGTCTTCCCGCTGCCGAAATAGGCGGCGCGTCACACGCCCGGGTCCATGCCGCCGGCCGGCCCCTCCCCGTCGATGTGGATGTGGTCGCCCTCGGCGCCCGCGACGCCGTAGATCTCCCGGCCCGCGATCTGCTTCTCCGTCCGGCGCTTCTCGACGAGGTCCCCGATGAAGCGGCGCACCTGGTCGGAGTGCTTGATGTTTTTCACCTCGTACTCGTTGCTCGTGCTGTCCGCGCTGTAGAGCGTGATCGAGCCGACGCCGAAGATCTTCTGCCCGAGCGTCCGCCGCAGCTTGAGGTCGAGGATGCGGTAGAGCAGGATCTCGTTCGTCTCCGTCGTGAACAGGCCGATCCGCGTGATGAAACGCTCCTCCGTCACTTCGTACCGCGTGAAGCTGATGGGGAGCCCGAGGTAACGTTTCCGATCCTTCCAGAGGATTTCCTCCTTCTCGAGTTCAAACTTCTTGGCCATAGCAGCTTTCCTTTCCGGCCGGCAGGCGCCTGCCAAAGATCCTTTGATAGGAATAATTATAACACCTGCCCGGCGTCGGTGCAGAGCGGAATTGCCTGGATGGCGGGACTTGCTACTGGTTTGCCGCGCCGACGGCGATGACGCTACGGAGCTCTGATTCCGTCGGGCCGATCAGGATGGCGGTGAAGCCGGCGTGGACGGGGGAGGCCTCCGGCGCGGTCCAGTCATCGGAGGCGTGCTCCCCGATGGCGCCCCCGGTGGACGAGAGCCAGTAACGCGCGGTGCCGTGCTCGAGCATGGCCTTGATGTGGCCCACGAGGTGGTTCTGTTCGGAGGCCCACGCGGACACCCTGTTGATCAGGGCCCGCGCCGCCGCGATGCTGAGCTTGCAAGTGTGGGAGACGATCGTCGCCTCCACGCCGTCCTCGAAGAACAGCGCGTCGTGCTCGTGGTCGTGGTCGTGATGGTCGTGATGGTCGTGATGGTCGTGCCCGTGGTCGTGCCCGTGGTCGTGGCCGTGGTCGTGGCCGTGGTCATGGTCATGCCCGCAGCCATGCCCATGCCCATGCTCATGCCCGTGTTCGTGGTCGTGCCCGCTCACAGCAGTGCCCCCCACAACGAGGGGTCCGCGCCCCCGGAAAGCGAGCAGGGGAACACCTCCGTGTCGCCGACGTCCTCGCGCAGCTCGTGCAGGATCCCCCGGATCTCCGTGTTCTCCAAGGAGTCGATCTTGTTCAAGAGGACCAGGTCCGCGTGCTCCAACTGGTCGTCGAGCAGCTTGGGGATGCGCTCGCGCGCGGCATGGTATCGCGTCGCGTCGACGACCGAGACGACCCAGACCTCGTCGTCCGGCAGGAGGAAGCCCGATAGGGCGTCGAGGATGTTTTTCGGGGAGGCGATGCCCGTCGGCTCGAGGATCAGGCACTCCGGCGAGATGTCGTCCAGGATCTCGTGGATGGCGACGGTCAGCTCCCCGATGAGGGAGCAGCAGATGCAGCCCGCCGTCATGCCGCGGACCGCGTAGCCGCTGTCGCTCAGTATCGCGTCGTCGTAGGAGACTTCCCCGATCTCGTTCTCGAGGATCACGATGCGGTTCTTGCCGCCCTGGGAAAAACGCGCCGTGCGCGCAAGATAGTAGTCCGCGAAAGAGCGGATGGCCGTGGTCTTCCCCGCACCAAGGAAACCGGTGAAAATCGTGTACCTCATCACTTCCTCCCAAACATACGCTGCGCCGTCTTCGCCGCCGCCGCCGCATCTATTTCGTAAACGTCCGCCCCGATGTCCCGGCAGTATTCGCGGGTGACCGGCGCGCCGCCGACAAATACCGTCAAACCGTCCCGGAGCCCCGCGTCCTTCAACGCGCGCATCACGATCTCCTGCTGCTTGATTGTGACCGTGAGCAGGGATGAGAGCGCCAGGATGTCGGGGCGGTATTTCCGCACCGCCTCCACGATCTCCTGCGCCGACACGTCCACGCCGAGGTCGATCGTCTCAAACCCGGCGGCGTTCATGAACACGGCCACCAGGTTCTTGCCGATGTCGTGCATGTCGC
Organism: Eubacteriales Family XIII. Incertae Sedis bacterium; assembly: GCA_031272365.1. GTDB lineage: Bacteria > Bacillota > Clostridia > Peptostreptococcales > Anaerovoracaceae > WRFF01. Next base: position 35,249 of record JAISTX010000029.1, on the reverse strand, counting down.
CTTCCACCGTCGCGATGACGACGCGGCCGATGGGCTCCGCGCTCCCGTCCACCAGCACCTCGCGGAGCACCGCGCACCCCTGGTTCCACGCCTGGCCGGCGGCCAGCACCTCCGCGATGAAGATCTCGTTGTTGCGGAATTCCGTGCCCAGATCCAGCATGGCCTTAAGCAGACCCTTGTTCAGGATATCGTGGGGATCCACGCCGTCCGCGAGCAGTTGCTCTATGAGAAGGCGCGTCTGTTTGGCCTCGCCGGTTTTTACCGCTTCGATCAAGCTCTGCATCGAACAGGCTCCCATCCGCCCAAAAAACATTTGGTTACTACAATATCGGGTTTTCGGATTTTCTCCTGAGCTCATTTTACCGCAAGTCTTGTTGACATAAAACCCTACTATTTGTACGAATAAAATATTTTTTTGGACTTTTTTTCGATTTTTATTTTGCTACTATTTATTAGTGTATATCAAAAAAAGTACTCGATATCCTGAAAAAGATTGAAATTACCGCTTTACTGGCTTATAAAAATATTGTATTATAAAGAAACCGTGTCGTAGAAAAGTTGCACTTTTTTATTGGGAGAGGGACACATGAAGTTCAATACTTTACAGGATTTTTCCGATATATCCGGGGTAGGCATCCATGTGATTGACGGCGACGGCGTCGAGCAGTTCCACACGTCCCTGTACCGCGACGCGCTGCCCTGCCTGGACCTGGTGGCGGCCCTTCTGGGCGTGCGGGAGAAATGCCAGGGGGCGATGGCCTACAGCGGCAAGCTGTCCATGCGGTTCGGCGGCCGCTACGTCTTCCTCTGCCCGAGGAATTTCGTCTTCTTCGCGTCCCCGATCCTGCTGCGCGGCGAGCACCACCTGACGGCGATCGGCGGCCCCGTCCTCATGCGGAGCTACGCGGAGTACATCGACATGGAGATCGAGAGCCGCGTGCCGGGCTTCGACCGCACGCGCCTGTTCGACCGGATCGGCTTCATCCCCGTCTTCCCGGCGCGCCGCGTCAACGCGCTGTCCGAGCAGCTCTTCGTGAACACGGCGCACCTGTCGGACAACGCGCAGCCCGGCGCGGAGGACGTGGACGTGAAAAGGCTCCAGGAATACCTGGACGCGTGCCAGTTCAGCGACACGAGCCGCACCTTCTTCGAAGAGCGCAAGCTGATCAACACGCTCGCGGTGCTCGAGAACGCCCCGGCGAAATCCCTGCTCAACGAGATACTCGGACACGTCCTGTTCCACAGCGGCAAGAACATCGACATGGTCAAGATCCGCGTGGTCGAGCTGATCGCGATCCTCTCCAACGCGGCGCTGCGGGACGGCGGCGACATCAAGAAGATATCCGACCTTACTTATAGTTATTCGAAGAAAGTGTACGACATCGACAGCATCGAGGGGCTCATCTCCTGGCTCAACGGCATCCTCGAGGAGTTTTCGGTCTTCTCGCTGAAGAGCCCGCTCGGCAAGCACGCGAACGCGCTGCGCGACACCATCCACTACATCAACCAAAACTACAACCTCCCGCTGCGGCTCGAGGACCTGGCGCGGCGCATCTACATCAGCCCGGCGCATTTCAGCACGCTGTTCAAGGCGGAGACGGGCTACACGTTCAAGGCCTACCTCAACAAGGTGCGCATCGAGCAGAGCAAGATGCTCATGCAGAACAAGGCCGTCAACCTCGCCGAGATTTCGGACATGGTCGGGTTCACGGACCAGAGCTATTTCACCCGCGTCTTCAAGAAGCAGGAGGGGAAGTCGCCCAACCGGTACCGGAGCCGCATGGTCGCTTCACAATAAAAATCCAAAAATACATCGACTTCTTTCAAGACGCCCCTGCCGAAAAGCAATAGTCTAAATATGCGGTGCTCTTGCCGTTGATTGGAGATGTGGCGCGCTCGCGCCTGAAAGGAGGGTCAGATGGGAAAAACCAGTTTCACATCCGTAGCGTATGAAAATCTGGACGATTTTGTTTACGCACGGGCGGTTCACCCTGTCACGCTGAAGAACGGCATTTCGCTGGGAGGCGGGACTCTGTATCCAGAAGTCAATTTCACACTACCCACGATGTTGATCACGGAAGAGACCTTTGACGAGGTCATCCGGATCTACAGAGAGATTGCGACAGGCATTTCCGAGCGCGCCAATGTGCTTGGCGTGCCGGGCTTCGTGGCGGAGATCGAGCTCCTGCCGCCGACCACGTTCCACCCGGAGTGGGGCATCGAGATTTGCAAAAACGTCGTCGACATCATCAAGGAGAACGAGGCCAAGAACGGGACGCCGGGCGCCGTGCGCATCACGCCGGTCGACATCCGCGAGGGGCGCGACCTTGAGCATATGTGGCACGGGCGCCACTGGGACAACGTCCTCAAGACGTTCGAAGGCAGCGCGAAGGCGGGCGCCGAATTCCTCGCCATCGAGTCGGTGGGCGGCAAGGACGTCCACGACGAAGGGCTGATGTACACGGACATCGGCAGGGTGATCTTCTCCTACAGCTCGCTGGGCTGCCCCGACATGGAGAAGCTGTGGACCGAGATCGTGAAGATCGCGGACGCCAACGGCGTCGTCCCGGCGGGCGACACCGCGTGCGGTTTCGCGAACACCTCGATGGTGCTCGCGGACAAGCACTTCATCCCGGAAGTCTTCGCGGCCATCGACCGCGTCGTCGCCGCCGTGCGGACGCTCGTCGCCGTGCAGGTCGGCGCGAAAGGCCCCAGCAAGGACTGCGGCTACGAGTGCGTCTACCTGAAGGCCATCACCGGCACGCCGATCGCGACCGAGGGCCGCGTCGCGGCCGTCGCGCATCTGTCGCATGTCGGCAATGTGGCGATCAGCCTTTCCGACCTCTGGTCGAACGAATCCATCCAGCACATCCGGCTGCTCGCGGACTGGTCCGAGGTCTGCTCGTTCGAGCAGCTTGCCTATGACGTGCGCCTCATGAACGAGGCTTCGAAACGCGGCAAAGAGACCGCGCTGCTGCTCCGCGACCTCAACGCCGATTCGGACAGCCCGTACAACGCGACGGCGTACATCCTGCGCCCGGACGTCGTGCTGGACATCTCGAAGAAGCTGGTCAAGGTCGAAGACACCTACTACAAGCGCGCGAAGGCGGCGGCGGCGCTGACCGTCGAGGCGCTCCGCGACGGCTACGAGTCCAAGAAGCTCGCGCTCTCCGAAAAGGAGATCAAGCAGCTGGACAAGGTCAGCAAGGCGATCGACGCGCTGCCGGAAGACGAGCAGGCTTTCATCGCCGACAACATCCAGAACTCGAAGGCGCTGCGCCGCGAGATCTACGATCTGTAAACAAGGAGGGAAAACTATGTCTGATATTCTTGCAACAATCTCGGAAGCCATCCAGGACGGCGACCAGGCGGGTACGCTCGACGCAGTCAAATCCGCCCTTGGCGAAGGCGTGGCCGCGCAGAAGATCCTCGACGACGGCCTGCTCAAGGGCATGGGCATCGTCGGCGAGCGCTTCGTGGCCGGTGACGCGTTCATCCCCGAGGTCATGATGTCGGCGAACGCGCTGAACGGCGCGACGGCCATCCTGAAGGAGCAGTTCAAGGCGGAGGGCGTCACCTCCGCGGGCAAGGTCGTGATCGCGACGGTGAAGGGCGACCTCCACGACATCGGCAAAAACCTTGTCAAGCTCATGCTCGAGGCGGGTGGCTTCGAGGTCATCGACCTCGGCACGGACGTCCCCGAGACGGACATCATCAAAACCGTCAAGGACAACAATGCGGACGTCATCGCGCTGTCTGCGCTCCTGACGACTACGATGGCGGAAATGCGCAACGTTCTCGCCGCCATCGAAGCGGCAGGCCTGAAGGGCAAAGTCAAAGTGCTGGTCGGCGGCGCGCCGATCACGCAGACCTATGCGGACGAGATCGGTGCGGACGGCACGGCGACGAACGCCGCGTCGGCCGCGGAGCTCGCCAAGCAACTGGTTAGCTGACGCCCCTGCGGGTGCGCAGGCTTTTCATGGCTGTGCCGACGCGAATGCCGCGTCGGCGCAGTTTTTTTTTACAGATTGACGATGCGGGTGCAGACCTTTTCCGCAAGGGGCTGGCTGTGCGTGATGACGAGGAGCCCGAGGCCCCGCTCCTCCGCCACGCGGAGCAGGAGCTGCCAGATCTGGGCCTGCGTGATGACGTCGAGCATGGTGCTGATCTCGTCGCAGATCAGGAAGCGGGTCCCGGGGCCGAGCACGCGCGCGATGCAGAAGCGCTGGAGCTCCCCGCCGGAGAGCTCGATGGGCCAGCGCCTGAGCCATTCCCTCTCGATGCCCAACTCGCGCAGCAGCGCCTCGTCCGGCGCCCAGCTTTCGGTCAGGACGCGCCCCATGTTCCAGCGCGGGTTCACCGAGAGCTCCGGGTGCTGGAACACCATCTGGACGGGGCAGTAGCCGCGCCGGGGCAGGGGGGCGCCGTCCAGCAGCACCGCCCCGGAGGCCGGCGCCAGATAGCCGGCCAGGATTTTTGCCAGCGTGCTTTTCCCGCAGCCGGAGGGGCCGACCAGGGCGACGCGCTCGCCGGCTTCGATGCGGAGGCTGACGCCGTCCAGGACCCAGCCCGGCCCGGCCCCGGCTTCGGGCACAGACCCGCCGCCCGGCCCGCCGCCCGGCCGGGCCCCGGCGCCGCCGTACCGGAACCGCACGTCCTGCGCTTCAAGCCGCATGGACGCACCGGACCTTTCCGCCGCGCAAGTCGCGCATCGGGACGTCGCCCGCGAGGCAGGCCTCCGTCCGCTCCGGGCAGCGCGCGGCGAAGGGGCAGCCCTCCGGCAGGCTGCCCGCGTAGGGCTGCGAGCCGGGGATCGGCAGGAACCTGTTCTGCGGCAGCGCGTCCGAGAACGCGCGGCTGTAGGGGTGTCGGAGCGCCGCGCCGCCTGCGGCGAACTCCGCCGCCGTCGCGATCTCGACCGTCGCGCCCGCGTAGAAGACGGCGATGCGGTCCGCGTACCCGAGCGCCAGATCCACGTCGTGCGTGATGAGCAGCACGCCCGCGCCCGCGTCCGCAAACTCGCGGAAATGCTTCATCATCTTCGCGGCGAGGTCGGGGCCGAGCCCGGGCGTCGGCTCGTCGGCCACGACGAGCTTCACGTCCCCGCCCACGGCGGCCGTCGCGAACAGCACGCGCCGCGCCATGCCGCCGGAGAGCTGGAACGGGTACATCCGCGCGACCCCCGCGCCGAGGCGGTACCGCTCGAAGATCGCCTCCTGCGCCGCCCGCGTGCCGAACGTCCCGACGACCTGCCTGCCGACGCGCATCAGCGGGTCGAGGTAGTCGACGGACTGCGGGATGAAGGCGATCTCCCGCCCGCGCAGACCCCTCAGCCGCGCCTCCGTGAGTGGCTCCCCGCGATACAACACCTCCCCGCGCACCGTGGCGTTGGGCGGCAGGATGCCCATGATGGCGTGGGCGAGCAGGCTCTTGCCCGAGCCGGAGGAGCCGATGACGCCCAGCACCTCGCCCGGGCGGACGTCCAGTGAGAGCGAGCGGATCACCGCAAGGTCGGCCTTGCGCAGCCCGCGGTCGTACATGCTGAAGCTCACGGCCAGCTCCTCGACGCTCAGAATCGGTTCCATGCCTGGCGCCATCTCCACCTCCTTCACAGGTTCCCGCTGTGCGGGTTCAATAATTTTTTCATGCCGTCCCCGATCAGGTCGAAGAGGACGACCGTGACGACGAGCATCAGGCCCGGGAACAGGGCGAGCCACCACTTCCCCGTGGCGATGTGCTTCATGGCCTCGGAGAGGATGACGCCGATCGCGGGCGTCTCGGCCGGCAGGCCGAAGCCGAGGAAGGTCAGGGACGCCTCGTGCATGATCGCGTGCGGGAAGAGCAGCACGACGCCGACGAGGTAGACCGGGATCACGTGCGGCACGATATGCCGCAGGGCGACGCGCAGCCGGCCCTGCCCCATCTTGTAGGCGGCCTGCACGTACACGGACGAGCGCAGCTGCAGGACCTCCGCGCGGACGACGCGCGTCAGCTCCGGCCAGTGCGTGAGCGCGATGCCGACGGTGACGCCGTACGCGCCCTTGCCGAGCATGAAGGAGATCAGGATGAGCAGCACGAGGTGCGGCAGCCCCATGCACAGGTCGACGCCCCACAGGACGACCTTGTCGAAGGCCTTGCCGACCACGGCCGATAGGATGCCGAGCGCCAGCCCGATGACGGAGCTGACCGCCGCCGCGATCACGCCGATGACGAGGCTGGTGGACAGCCCCCGGATGGATCGGAAAAACATGTCGCGCCCCATGAAGTCCGTGCCGAAGGGGTGCCCTGCGCCGGGCGCCAGGAATTTGTCCGCGTAGTTGACCGCGTAGAGCCCCGGGTCCATGAAGCGCCCCCAAAAAAACACGACGAGCAAATAGGCGAGGCAGGCCGACACGGTCGCCACCACCATGGTGCGCGTGTTCGGCCCCTTGACGAGCGGCCGGGGGACCGGTTTCTTCAGGGCGGCGGTCACCGCCCGCAGCCCGGGCTCAAGCATAGCCGCCCCCCTCCCGGACGCGCGGGTCCAGCACGCCGTAGAGCACGTTCGCGATGAGGTTCCCGAAAAACACGAAGAGCGCGCCGATGAGCGCGGTCCCGAGCAGCAGCGGCACGTCCCCGTTCAGCGCGGCGGCCGTCATGGCGGAGCCGACGCCCGGCCAGGCGAAGACCGTCTCCGCGAGCGTCATGCCGCCGAACAGCTCGCTGAACGACGCAAACTGCACCGTCACGGCCGGCAGGGCGATGTTGCGGATCGCGTGCCGCCGGATGATCTGCCCCTGCGTCTCGCCGCGCGCCCGCGCGAACAGGATGAAGTCGCTGCCCATCGTCTCCACGAGCTTCTGCCGCGTGTACAGGGTGATCTTCCCGATGCTGACGACCGTGAGCGTCAGGACGGGCAGCACAAGGTGGTGGATGCGGTCGGCCACCGTCACGTCGGCGGCGAGCTTGCCCATCGGCACCGCCATCCCGATCGGGAACCACCCGAGCCGCACCGCGAAGAAGCTCAGCACGAGCAGCCCGATCCAGAACGCGGGCGCGGACTGCAGCACAAGGCAAAACACCTTGACGGCCCGGTCGAAGACAGAGCCGCCCCGGATGCCGGACGCGATCCCGAGGAAAAACCCGAGGACGCCCGACAGCCCCCACGCCAGCATCATGAGCACGAAGGACAGGAGGAACCGCTCCCGGATGACGTCCGCGACCGGCCGCTGGTAGGTGATCGAGTCCCCGAAGTCCCCACGCAGGATGTTGCCCGCCCACGCGAGGTAGCGCGCGGGCAGCGGGTCGGAAAGCCCCCAGTGCTCCACGATCTCTTCCTTCGCCTCCTCCGAAAGCGTCGAGCTCGGCCCGACATACGCGACGAGCGGGTCGATCGGCGCCATGGCGACGAGCACGAACGACAGCACGCTCACCGCGAAGAGCAGGAGGAGCATCCGCAGGATGACGAACAGGATGCCGCGCCGCGTTGCCATGCTACCCGAGCGTCCAGTCCTTCATATTGTTGATGATCGGGACCCCGTGCCCGTGCGGGTGCGGGATCTGCGTGTCGAGCGATATGTCAAGGCCGTCTTTGATGAAATAACAATGCTCCATGTTCACGAGGTACAGGTAGGGGTAGTCCGCGTTTGCTACCTCCTGCACCTGCTTCCAGTCGGCTACCGCCCCCTCCTGCGTCGGCTCGGAGACCGCCTTGTCGATCAGCGCGTCCACCTGGGGGTTGTCATAGCCGACGGCGTCGGAGAAGGCGTCCGTCAGGTAGTAGTCCGAATACAGAAGGTCCTTGAGGACGACGGGGTCGTACTGGCCGTAGCCGTACACGACGGCGCTGGTCCTGTAGAACCTGTCCACGTCGTCCCACGTGCCGCTGATCGCGTTGATCTGCACGCCGAGCTCCAGCGCGTCCTGCGCCACGGCGACGGCAAGGAGGTACCTCGCATTCTCGGCGGCATATACGTTGAACGCGCAGTCGACGCCGTCCTTTTCGCGGATCCCGTCCCCGTCCGTGTCGACCCACCCCGCTTCCTCAAGGAGCGCTTTCGCCTCCTCCTTCCGGTTGTCGGCGGGGTCGCCCGGCGCGGCCCAGACCAGGTTGTCCGTGAACGAGACGGCGGGTTTCCCCACGCCGTTGAAAGCGTTGTCGACGATCGCCTGGCGGTCGAGCCCGATGGCCAGCGCCTTCCGCACGGCGAGGTCGGACGTGACGGCGTTGCCGAAGGTGATCTCGTAGCCCTCCTGGCCCATCACTTCCCCCTCCGGCTGGACCGGCCAGCCGAACATGCGGATGTCCATCGTCTCGAGCCGCTGGATGTGCATCCCGTCCACCGGTTCGTCCACGTAGTTCGGGTCCACCATCACGACGTCCAGCTGCCCGGACTTCGCGGCGGCGAGCGCGGAGTTCTCGTCCAGGTTGACGACCGTCACCTGCGGGATGGACGGGGCGCCCTCGTAGTAGTATTCGTTCGGCGCGAGGATGATCTGCTGGTTCGCGTCGTACTGCAGCACCTTCCACGGGCCGGATCCGATGGGGTGCTCCGTGAACGCGTCCGCGTCGTACGCGTCGCTCGGGACGATGCCGATCCGCGCCGTCGTGTCCACGAAGGGGGAGTACGGCTCCGAGAGCGAAAACCGCACGGTGCGGTCGTCCACTGCCTCGGCCGACGCGAGCCGGGTCAGGTCGACCTGGCCGTTTTCGGCCTGGTTGTCCCGGATGGTTTCGTACGTGAAGACGACGTCCTCCGCCGTCAGGTCGGAGCCGTCGCTAAACTTCAGCCCCTCCTTGAGCGTGTAGGTGTAGGTGAGCGCGTCGGCCGACGGCTCCCAGGACTCCGCCATATCGCCCACATAGGTCGAGTCGGGGGCGACCTTGAGCAGCGCGCTGCTGATGCAGGAATACCCCCAGCTCATCGCGCCCTTGACGGGGTCGAGGCTCTGGTCGAAGAGCACCGTGCCGACGTAGATGACGATGCCGCCTTCCGTCCCCCCCTCCGCCGCTGCGCTGCTGCCGCCTTCCGCCGGAGGCGCGCTGCTGCCGGCCGCGGGGCCGCCGCCCGTGCAAGCCGCCAGCATGGACGCGCACAAAGCGAAAAGGAAAATCACAATCATCATGCAGATTGACGGATGCGCCAAGCGTCGTACGCGGCTGTCTTTTGAATGCAACATGTTACCCTCCTACCAAATGGATGCTGAAAAAAACGTTGATTTACTGTCAAAATATATCATCCGCCCCTTTCGCCGTCAACGGCAGGAATGTAGGAAACGGGAGGGGCGCGCACAAATATTATTGTACAAAATGTAGGAAGGATATAGGCGTCGCATCCGGCCGCCATCCGTGGTATCATGGGGTCATGGATCTGCATCTTTCGACAATCGACAACGAAGCGCCCGTGCTCGCCCGCACCCACGGGCTCGGCCTCGAGGTGACGGAGTACTGCACGCCGTCGTTCCTGGACGAGGAATACAGGGAGGCCGACCGCCTCGTCCGGGAGGCCGTGCGCGGCGTCCGCGGCCGCATCCTGCACGCGCCGTTCTGCGAGCTCTGCCCGGCCGCCGTCGACCCGCTCGTGGTGGACGTGACGCGCCGGCGCTTCCGGCAGGCGCTCAGCGTGGCGCGCAGCTACGGCATGAAGCGCATGGTCGTGCATTCCGGGTTCCTGCCGATGCTCTACCACGAGGGCTGGTTCGCGGAAAGGACCGTGCGGTTTTGGCAGGACTTCCTCACCGGCGTGGAGGCGGACGAATGCATCGTGGTCGAAAACGTGTTTGAGCGCACGCCGGATCTGCTGGTGGGCATCGCGGCGGCCGTCGCGGACCCGCGCCTGCGCCTCTGCCTCGACATCGGCCACGCGAACGTCAGCGGCAAGGGCGTCCCGATGGAGGCCTGGATCGACGCGGCCGCGCCGTTCCTCGCGCACGTCCACGTCCACAACAACTACGGCGACACGGACGCGCACAACGCGCCGCAGGAGGGCACGGTCGACATGGCGGCGGCGCTCGGCCGCATCGCCAGCGCCTGCCCCGAGGCGACGTTCACGCTCGAATGCAGGGACGACGAGAAGGCGCTCGCCTGGCTCGAATCCCGATCGTTATTGTAAAAGGGTAGGGGGCGCGGGCTACCGGCGCTTGCGCATGGCCTGCTGCATGCCGCGCTCCGCGTCGCGCTTCGCGATCGTCTCGCGCTTGTCGTAGAGCTTCTTGCCGCGCGCGACGGCGACCTCCATCTTCGCGAGGCCGCGGTCGTTGAGGTAGACGCACAGCGGCACGATGGTCATGCCCTCGCGCTTCACCTCGGCCTGCAGGTGGCGGATCTCCTTCTTGTGCACGAGCAGCTTGCGCGGCCGGAGCGGGTCGACGTTGGCGTAGCTGCCCTGCGCGTAGGGCTTGATGTTCATGCCGAGGATGAACAGCTCCCCGCCCGCGATGCGCGCGTAGCTCTCGCCGAGGCTCACCTTGCCCTGGCGCAGCGACTTGATCTCCGTGCCCGTGAGCACGAGGCCGGCCTCGATCACCTCCTCAATGAAATAATCGTGCCGCGCCGACTTGTTGACGGCGAGCATTTTGCGGTTTGGGTGCTTCTTCTTCACCGGGCCCCCTGCGGCGTCAGTGCACGACGCCGACGTTGCTGAACGGCAGCAGGCGGAACACGACCTTGCCGCGGATGCGGTCGATGGAGACGCAGCCGACCTCCGGGGCGCGGCTGTCCTCGCTCACGCGGCGGTTGTCGCCCATCATGAAATAGGCGTCCTCCGGCACGACCACCGCGGCCATCACGCCCTCGGTCACGCCCTCCTTCGTGTAGGGCTCCTCGAGGTATTCGCCGTTGATCCACACGTACCCGTCGTGGACCTCGACCGTGTCGCCGGGCAGGCCGATGACGCGCTTGATGAGGTTCTTCTTCGCGCCGTGCTCGTCCAAGAGCTCCGACCGGAAGACGACGATGTCGCCGCGCTCGGGCTGCTCGGAGCCGAAGGCGTAGGCCTTTTTCGCGAGGAAGACGTAGTCGTTCTCGTGCAGCGTGTTCTCCATGGACGTCTCGAAGACGATGGTCGGCCCCAGGAACTGGAGGAACACCACGATGACCCCGAACGCGATCAGGATGTCGCGGATCAGGAGCAGGGCGTCCCGCTTGGCGGAAAATTCCGCTTCCTCGTCTATGACGATGTCTCTTCTTTTCTTCTTCTTTCGTCTTGCCACCTTATGTCCAATCCTTCCATGATCACGTGGAACCGCTCCGGCAGAGGCGCTTCCCATATCATACCCGTCAGGCGGGGGAGGCTGCCGCCGTCCCGCACCATGAGCCGCCGCGCGTGCAGCAGCTGCGTCGTGAGGCCGAACCGTTCCTGCGCCGCGCGGTTCGCCGCCGCGTCGCCGTATTTCCGGTCGCCGATGACGGGGTACCCCGCCTCGGCCAGCTGCGCCCGTATCTGGTGGGTTCTGCCCGTGACGAGCTGCGCCTCCACGAGCGTGTATCCCTTCCCGAAACCGGCGGGCTTCGCGACCATCTCCATCGAGAGGCCTCCATCCGCGCCCTCCGGCAGCACGACCGTCACGTTCTTTTCCCGGTCCCGCACCATGCGGTTCCGCAGCGGCAGGGGGCCTTTCATCCGGCCCTTCACGACCGTCAGGTAGGTCTTCTCCAGCCCGTCCCCGCGCATCGCCGCCGTCAGCCCCTGCAGCCCGGCGAGCGTCTTGCCGAAGAGCACGAGCCCTGTCGTGTTGCGGTCGAGCCGGTTGGCCGGCGCCGGCGTGAACGCCCTTTGCCTCAAAGGATTATACACCTTTGACTCGATCAGGTAGGAGACGACCTGGTTCGCGAGCGTGTTTTTCCGCTCCGTCTCATCGCCGTGCGTGAGCAGCCCGAACGGCTTGTTCACGACGAGCACGTCCTCGTCCTCGTAGACGACGGTGAACTGCCGCTTCGCCTTCGCCTCGCGCGCGGGCGGGACGAACCCCTCGATCTGCGCGTCCGGCAGGAAGATCTCGACCGTATCCCCCGCCGCGAGCAGGCGGTCCGCCGCCGCCCGGCGCCCGTTGACCTTCACGTCCTTGCGGATGATGCGGTAAATAAAGGAGAGGGGCGCGCCCCTCAGGTATTTCTTCAGATACCGGTCAAGCCGCCGCCCCCCTCCGTCCTCGCCAACAACGATTTTCAATTTTCAGGCTTTGCCGCCGCACCCCAGCACGTTCGTGATCTTGCGCTTGACCATGTCCTTGATCGCCTCGCGCGCGGGCTTCAGGTACTGCCGCGGGTCGAAGTCCGCCGGGTGCTCCGCGAAGTACTCGCGGACCGTCGCGGTCATCGCGAGCCGCAGGTCGGAGTCGATGTTGATCTTGCACACCGCGCTCGTCGCCGCCTGGCGCAGCATGTCCTCGGGGATGCCGATCGCGTCGGGCATCGCGCCGCCGTACTTGTTGATCTTCTCGACGAATTCCGGAATAACGGACGACGCGCCATGGAGCACGATCGGGAAGCCGGGCAGCCTCTGCGTGACCTCCTCGAGGATGTCGAAGCGCAGCTCGGGTTTGTGCCCGGGCTTGAATTTGTACGCGCCGTGCGACGTGCCGATGGCAATCGCGAGCGAGTCCACGCCCGTCTTCTCGACGAACTCCTGCACCTGCGCCGGGTCCGTGTACGAATGCGACTCGACGTTCACGTCGTCCTCGATGCCCGCGAGCTGCCCGAGCTCGCCCTCGACGACCACGCCGTGCGCGTGCGCGTACTCGACGACCTTTTTCGTGACCTCGATGTTCTCCGCGAACGGCTTGGACGACCCGTCGATCATGACCGACGTGAAGCCGCCGTCGATGCAGCTCTTGCACGTCTCGAAATCCGGGCCGTGGTCCAGGTGCACGCAGATCGGCAGCCCCGTGTCCTCGAGCGCCGCCTCGATGAGCTTCATGAGGTAGACGTGCTTCGCGTATTTGCGCGCGCCCGCCGAGACCTGCAGGATGAGCGGCGCCTTCTCCTCCATCGCCGCCTCCGTGATGCCCTGCACGATCTCCATGTTGTTCACGTTGAACGCGCCGATCGCATAGCCGCCCGCATAGGCTTTCTCAAACATTTCTTTCGATGTGACCAAAGGCATATTGTTTCCTCTCTTTCTGTACGTTTACCCTACAAGTATTTTAATGATTTCTTCGTTCGAGGTGCCCTTCGGTATCTCGAATTCGCCTATTTTGAGGGACATGGCCGCGTTCTGCGCGTCGACCGCTGCCAGGAACCCCTGCTTGTCCGTGATCAGCCCCGCCGCGAGGAGGTTGTCGGCGATCACGCTCGCCACGTCCCCCGACTTCACGGTGAACACCACGACCTCCGGCGTCTGCTGCGGCGCCTCCGCCGCCGGCTGGGTTTCCGCCGGCTGCTCGGCCGCCGTGTCCGGTGGCGGCTCTACGGCCTCCTCCTCCGTCGCCGGCGCGAGCTCCGTCTCCGCGGACGCCTCGGGCGCCTGCACGGTGCCGCCGTCCGCGGGCGGCTCTTCGGCCACCTCCTGCGTTTCCGCCGACCCGGTTGCCTCCGCCTCGTCCTTGTCCCTGTCCAGGAACGGGAGCACCATGGCGACGAATTTGGACGTCTTGCTCTGCACCCCGTCCGGCATCTCCATGATGACGCCGACGCGCCAGAAAATCACGCAAGCCGCAGCCACGATGATCAAGGTCGCAATCAGCACATCGCTCTTATTATATAAGAAATCTTTCATGATCTCACTCCTTTTTTATAAATAATTATTCCTCCCAAAAGTATATCAAAGCTGGCTGCGCGGCGATGTTGAGAATATGTTACAAATAGTCTATAATATAGATAGGTTATATGTTATCACTGTGGGAAGAAATGAGGCGGTTATGCGGATTTCGGTGAAGGGTAGGTATGCGCTGGCGGCGGTCATCGTGATCGCGGACCGGCAGGCGTCGGGCGCGAACGTCACGGTCGGGAGCATCTCGACCGAGCTCGGCATCTCGAAGATATACTTGGAGCAGGTCTTTGCGCAGCTCAAGAAGACAGGGCTGCTGACCTCGACGAAGGGGCCGAAGGGCGGCTACCAGTTCGCGCGCCCCGCGACCGCCATCACGGCGTGGGAGGTCCTCTCCGCGCTCGAGGTGAGCTTTGCCGACAAGACAGAGGACACGGTGGGGGACGCGGACCCCGGCATCGAGATGGCGCTCCGCGAGAAGGTGTACGAGCCGATCGACGCGGCGCTCGAGGCGGCACTCTCCGGCGTCACGGTGCAGGACCTCTACGACTACACCCTGTCGCAGCGGACGGAACAGTCCTATATGATGGGGCTTTGATGAATTGAGAATTGAGAATTGAGAATTAATTTTGTTGGATTGGTGATTTTTGTTGGAGTGGAAGACTTTTTTGGAGGCTGGTATGGGCGTTGCTGATTTGAAATACATCGATGTGGACTCGGCGCTCGCCCGAGTCGGCGGCAACGAGGGGCTCTACAAGAAGCTGCTCGGGAAGTTTGCGGAGAGCGTGGACATCGCGGCGGTCGACGCGGCGCTTGCCGCAGGGCGCTTCGAGGAGGCGGGGCAGATCGTGCACGCCGCGAAGGGCGTCGCCGGCAACCTGTCGCTCACCGCGTTCTTCGAGGCCAGTGAAACGCTCATGGACCAGCTCCGCCCCCCGGTGGAAGCCCTCCCGAAGGAGGAGGACGCAGCCGCCTTCAAAACCCTATACAAAGAAACCGTAGAAGCGATCAACCAGTACCTGGGGTAGCGCGCGGATGAGGTGGCCACAACCACCGATTTCCCATCGAGTACGCGAGTTGGAACGCAATCCGCAGACTCGATGCAAAATCGGTAAGAAATCCGGCCATTTGACTACCGATATTCAATCGAGTACGCGAGTTGGAACGCAATCCGCAGACTCGATGCAAAATCGGTAGCATTCTCTACCCGGCAAAAAATACAGTTTTGTATATCTATCAATATAGAAAAAAATTGGTGTACAATGGCATTATAGATCACGGCAAGTCATATAGAAGGAGAGGTAAGCGTATGAACGGCAGGCGCATCGGGCGTATCTTTGGTATGTTGCTGCTAAGCGCGGCGCTGTTGGGGGCGCCAGCCTATTCCGCCTCGTCGGAAACCGCGGCGGCGGAGACGCGCACATTCCATTATGAGGAAGACACAAGCCTGTTCCCCAACCCGGAGCGCGGCTGGTACAACATAGCCGAGGTTGACGCCGTGCGCGCCAGCTCTATGACGAGCAACAAGACGGAAGAGGGCGTGTCGCTCCTCCTCATGGAAGCCGATCTGGGCGAGTTCGTAAACAGCGACGACATCAGCGACAAAATAGCACGCATCGAGAATGCGTTCGACGCGGCGCGCAGCGCCGGTTATTCGGTCATTTTCCGCGCGGGTTATACCTTTGAAAAGATAGAAAACCCCGAGCCTGAGGATTTGGGCCGCATCCTCGGGCACATCGCCCAGCTGGAAGATGTCTTTCGCGACAATGAGGACATCCTCTTTGCCGTGCAGGCGGGATTTTTGGGGCCTTGGGGCGAGTGGCATTCCTCCTACTACGGCGACCCGATCCGCGACGACGTGCAGAAAGACGTCGTGGACGCGCTTTTGGACGTCGTGCCGGAGTCCGTGACGATCCAGCTGCGCCGCCCCGTATTTGTGCGGACGGTGAATGGCGGCGCCACGCTCACCGCCGAGGAGGCGTTCGGCACGTCGCTGCTGGCGCGCGTGGGCTACCACAATGACGCGATCCTGAGCACCGAGGATGACTACGGCACCTATTCCGACGAAAACTACACGCGCCAGCAGGAGCTGGACTGGACCAGCAACCACACGCGCTACACCCCGTTCATCGGCGAGACGGGGGTCGTGACCGAGTACAGCGACATGGACAACGCCCTGGAATTGCTGGACATGATGAACATCCAGTCCATGAGCAATTCCACGTGGTCCGGCGTGATGAAGAAATGGAAAGACATCGACTACGACGACCAGATGAGTTTCTACGGATACGTGGCGCGCACCCTCGGCTACAAATTCGTGTTGAAAAGCGCGGAGGTCACCGATGAAATCGTCCCCGGCGAGAGCTTCACGCTGAGTCTGGAGCTGGAGAACGAAGGCTTCGGCAACCTGATGAAGGCCAAGGATCTGGAAGTCGTGCTGAAAAAAGGCACGGAAACCCTGACGGCACGGGTGGATGAGGACGCCCGTTTCTGGGACGACGAAAGCGGGGCGATCGAGAAGGCGTTCACCTTCAGCGTGCCCCAGGATATGGCGCCGGGCGAGTGGACGATGTACCTGGGCCTGACCAGTACGTTTGACACGCTCAAGGCGAACCCCGCCTATTCGGTGCGCTTTGCCAATGTCGGCGTCTGGGACGCGGAGAGCGGCTTGAATAAGCTCGGGGAAATCACGATCAGCGCCTCGGGCGCGCCGGGCAGCGCGGAGCGATTTGAGCAGATCGACGCGGAAGGCGGCGGGCAGGGCGGCTCGGACGATGAACCGCCTGCCGACGGTGGCGGCTCCGGGGATGTCGACGGCGACGGGATCACGACGATTTCCGACGCGGTGGCCCTGATCGCCGCCCTCCTTAACGGCCAGGAGCTGACAGGGGCGCAGTTTGCGGCGGCGGACATGGACGGAGACGGGCGCCTGACGATGTCGGACGCGATGTGGATCGTTCAAAAGGTGCTGCTATGATCCGGCCGCCCAGGCGTCAGATCCCCCCTTGCGTCCCCACCTCGCTGTACAGCTGGTAGATGGGGAGGAGGACGGAGATGATGACCATGCCCACGATGCCGGCCATGACGACGATGAGGATCGGCTCGATCATCGAGACCATGCGCTGGCTGGCCATCTCGCTGTCGTAGTCGTACTGGTCGGCGACAGACTCGAGCATGTACTCGAGGCGGCCGCTCTCCTCGCCGATGAGGATCGTGGACTTGAGCTTCGGCTCGAAGCCGTCCACGCCCGCGATCGCCTGCGAGAGCGTGCGCCCGTTGCCGAGCGCGTCGAGCACGCCTGCAAACTCCGCTTCGATGTGCTTGTTGCCGATCGTGTCGCGCGCGATCGTGAGCGCCTGGATCATCGGGATGCCGCTCACGTACAGCGAGGCGAGCGTCCGCGCGAACCGGGCCGTGTAGATCGTGCCGAGCAGCTTGCCGACCTTGGGGATCTTCAGCTTCGTGCGGTCGAGGACGCGGCGCGGCACCGGCTGCCGGAACACGTAGACGAGCGACGCGACGGCGATCAGGATGCCGATGAAGAGGTAGATGCCGTCGGCGATGAGGAAGTCGCTGATGCCCATCACGATGCGCGTCGGCAGCGGCAGCACCATGTTTTCGAACATGGTCGTGAATTGTGGAATAACAAACGTGAAAATCACGAGCACGACCCCGATGATGAGGACGACGAGAATCATGGGGTAGGTCGTCGCGTTCCTCAGCTTCTGCTTCAGGCGGTGCTCCTTGTCGTAGTTTTCGGCCATCTTCTGGGCCGTCACGTCCATGCGGCCCGTCTGCTCCCCGGCGCGGATCATGCTGATGAGCAGCTCGGGGAAGGCCCGGCCGCGCAGCGCCATCGCCTCGGACAGGGTCGAGCCGCGCTGCAGGTCGAGGATGATCTCGTCGTAGATCTTCTTGATGTGCGGCTTGTTGTCGCGCTCCGCGAGGATCATCATCGCGCGGATGAGCGTGATGCCGCTCCCGAGCATCGCCGCGAGCTGGCGGCAGAAGTCCGCGATCTCCACGGCCGTCAGCTTCGTCGGGAGCTCGAAGCTCTTGTGCTCGTGCGAGTCCGTCAGGAACAGGTCGTAGCCCCGGAGCGTCGCCGCGAGCTGCTCGGGGTTTGCCGCCTCGATGCGGCCGCCGGTCTTCCGCCCGGCCATCGATATCGCCTTGTAATCATAAAGTGGCATAGCGTATTTATTTATACCCCCCCAGAATCAATCTAAACATCCGGGAACGAGAAGAATTCAAACCCGCACCGCGCCGCCCACGCCCGCGCCGCCCCAAGATCAAAAGCCCCCCGCACGAAATCCCGCGCGCTCCGCCCGTCCGGCAGCGCCCCGGCGTCCTGCGCCAGGAGCGCGCACGGGAGGAGGTCCTCCCCGCCGAGGATCCGCGCTGCCGCGAGGTCGTGGCCCTCGTAGAGGAAATACCGCCCCCCCACGAGGACGGCACCGATCCGCCCGGCGGAGGCCGCGCCCCCGCCCTCGGAAGCCACCGGGTAGAGGCAGTAGCGCGAAAGCCACAGCCGGGGCGACTCTTTGCCGCCCTGCCAGGCCTCGTACTGCGCCATGATGTGCGCCGCGGCCTGCTCCGGCGTGATCGCCGTCGTGTCGACGACGCAGTCGTAGTTGTTCATATCGAAGCAGTCCACGCCGTATTTTTCGGCGTAGCGGAAGTTTTCGCTCGCCTTCCGGCCGCGCAGCGACAGGATCGTGTCCTCTATGCTCTCGTAGGTCTCCGCCGGCCCGCGCGCGTCGCCGGCGACGCGGCCCGCCGCGACGGTCTCGTCCGCCGTGAGGAAGACCCGGAACGTGCCGCGCACGAAATGCCAGCCCATCCGCGAGTCGATCGCCATGTCCTCGTCCCGGTCGGACAGCGCCGCGAGCTCCCCGTCGATCCGCGCGTCGATCTCCGGGTGCGTCTCGGCGTATTTGTTCAGCTCGAACGTCGTCATCCCCTTCTCCACCGCGATGCCGCGCTGGATCGCGCCCGTCGAAAAAAGCGACAGGCCGTACGCGCTGTGGAGCTCCTTTGCGACCGTACTCTTCCCGCTCCCCAGGTCGCCGGTCAATGTGATTCGAATGGGCATGACGCACCTCCCTATGCCTCTGATTGTATCACATCAATAAACGCTAAAAACCTTCTCTTTATGATATAATAATGCATCAAGAATCCAGGATTGATTTGAAGAAGGAGGTCAAATTATGAAGAGAATCCCACTATTGTTATGCATTGTTGCCATCGCGGCGCTGGTGTTCACGGCTTGCGGCGGCGGCGGCTCGGCGGAGACGGCCGGGTCCAGCGCGGCGGGCGGCAGCTCGGCGGCCGCGGAAGGCGGCAGCGCGGCGGGCGGCGACGCGGCGGACGGCGCGCTGCTGCGGGTCGCCATGGTGTCCGACGTCGGCGGCGTCAACGACCAGTCGTTCAACCAGAGCGCGTGGGAAGGCCTGCAGCAGCTCGAGGCGGACGGCATCGCGGAAGTCACCTACCTCGAGTCCCAGCAGGAGAGCGACTACGTGTCGAACCTGGAGAACCTGACCGACCAGGACTACCAGATCATCTGGGGCATCGGCTACATGCTCGCCGACCCGATCCTGACGGCGGCGAAGACGAACCCGGACACGACGTACGCAATCGTCGATAACGACTACGGCGACGAGACGCCGGAGAACGTCATCTGCCTCGTCTTTGACTCGCAGGACAGCTCGTTCCTCTGCGGCTACATCGCCGGGCGCATGACGGAGACGAACAACGTCGGCGTCGTCGGCGGCATCCAGGGCGACGTCATCGACACCTTCGTGTACGGCTACAGCGCGGGCGCGAAGTACGCGGCGTACGAGCAGGGCAAGGAGATCGAGGTCCAGGTCCAGTACATCGACAGCTTCACGGACAGCGCCAAGGGCAAGACCGTGGCGACGAAGATGATCCAGGACGGCGCGGACGTCGTCTTCCAGGCCTGCGGCGGCGGCGGCGTCGGCGTGATCGAGGCCGCGAAGGAGCAAGGCAAATGGGCCATCGGCGCGGACTCCGACCAAAACCACCTCGCGCCGGACAACGTGCTGACCTCGGCGATGAAGCTCGTCGGCGCCGGCATGTACAATGTCTGCAAGGAATCGGCGAACGGCAACGACCTGCGCGGCCAGACCTACCTCGGCACGCTCGAGAACGGCTCGGTCGGCATCGCGCCCACGTCGGCTGCGAACGTCCCGGAGGACATCCTCGCGGACACCGAGGCCGTCAAGCAGAAGCTCATCAGCGGGGAGCTCACCGCGCCGATCCACGAAGAGCCCTACAACGAATTCCTCGAGACGCTTCAATAAGCTGCAAGGAAATCATATAATAATGCAATGACAAACGATCGCACAACCGAATACGCCGTCGAGATGACGGGCATTCACAAATACTTCGGCGCGTTCTGCGCGCTCGACGACGTATCGGTTGCGGTCGAAAAGGGGACGATCCATGCGCTGCTCGGCGAAAATGGCGCGGGCAAGACGACGCTCATGAACATCCTCTACGGCATCTACAAGGCGGACGCCGGCGAGATCCGGATCCACGGCAAGCCATGCGACATCAAGAACCCGCGCGTGGCGATCCGCCTCGGCATCGGCATGGTGCACCAGCATTTCATGCTCGTCGAAAACTTCTCGGTCACGGAGAACATCGTCCTCGGCGAGGAGGTGGCGAACCGGTTCGGCATCCTCGACCGGCGGCGCGCCGAGCGCGCCGTCACGGAGCTCTCCGAAAAATACGGGTTCAACCTCGACCCGGCGGCGAAGATCGAGGACATCTCCGTCGGCATGCAGCAGCGCGTCGAGATCCTCAAGGCCCTGTACCGGGGCGCGGAGATCCTCATCCTCGACGAGCCGACGGCCGTGCTCTCCCCGCAGGAGATCGAAGAGCTCATCGGGATCATGCGCAACCTCACGGAAAGCGGCAAGACGATCCTCATCATCACGCACAAGCTGCGGGAGATCCAGGCGAGCGCGGACTACTGCACGATCATCCGGCGCGGCAGATACATCGACACGATCGCGGTCGAGGGCGCGACGCGCGAGATGCTCGCCTCGAAGATGGTCGGGCGCGAGGTCATGCTGAAGGTCGACAAGAAAGAGGCGGCGCCCGGCGAGGCGGCGCTCTCGGTGGAGGGCCTCCGCGTGAAGGACCAGCGCGACATCGAGCGCGTGAAAGGCCTGAGCTTCGAGGTGCGCAAAGGCGAGATCCTCGGCGTGGCCGGGATCGACGGCAACGGCCAGAAGGAGCTCGTCGAGGCGCTGACCGGCCTGCGCAAAGCGGAGAGCGGCAGCATCAAGGTCGGCGGGGAGGCGATCGAGAACACGACGCCCCGGCACGTGATCGACGCGCTGCTCTCGACGATCCACGAGGACCGGCAGCGGCGCGGCATG
The DNA here is from genome assembly GCA_031272365.1 of Eubacteriales Family XIII. Incertae Sedis bacterium. Taxonomy (GTDB): domain Bacteria; phylum Bacillota; class Clostridia; order Peptostreptococcales; family Anaerovoracaceae; genus WRFF01. Next base: position 14,152 of record JAISTX010000029.1, on the reverse strand, counting down.
ATCGGCGCGTTCACGGTCGCCGACAATTTCATCCTCGAAAAATACCGGCAGGAGCCGTTTTCGAAAAAAGGCGTGCTCGACGAGGCGGCGATCGCAAAGAACGCGGAGGCGCTGATCGGCGCTTACGACATCCGCCCCGACGACGCGGCGGGCAAGCCGATGCGCACCCTGTCCGGCGGCAACCAGCAGAAGGTCATCATCGCGCGCGAGATCCAAAACGACCCGGACGTGCTCGTCGCGGTGCAGCCCACGCGCGGCCTCGACGTCGGCGCGATCGAATACGTTCACAAGAAGCTCGTCGAGGAGCGCGACAAAGGCAAGGCCGTGCTGCTCATCTCCTACGAGCTCGACGAGGTCATGAACGTATCCGACCGCATCGTCGTCCTGTACGACGGGCAGATCACGGGCGAGATGCCGGCGGCCGGCGCGGACGAAAACCACATCGGCCTGCTCATGGCGGGCGGGGGCGCGGCATGACGGCGAACCGGTGGCTCAGGCTGCTCACGCACCCGCTCATGGCGGCGGTGCTGTCCGTCGCGATCGGGCTCGCCTTCGGCGCCATCATCATCGCGCTGGCCGGGTACAGCCCAGCCGAGGCGTACGCCGCCTTGCTGCGCGGGATCTTTGCCCGGCCGCGCTACGTCGTCAACGTCGTGCTGAAGTCGACGCCGATCATCCTGACGGGCCTGTCCGTCGCCTTCGCGTTCAAGACGGGCATCTTCAACATCGGCGCGGAGGGGCAGTACATCGCGGGCGCCGTCACGGCCGGCATCCTCGGCTACGTCCTCGACATCCCCGCCGCGGTCCACATCCCGCTCGTCATCGTGGCCGCCGTCTGCATGGGCGCCGTGTGGGGCGGCATCGCGGGCGTGCTCAAGGCCCGGTTCGGCATCCACGAAGTCATCAGCACGATCATGCTCAACTGGATCGCGCTCTATCTGCAAAACTTCCTCGTGAAGCAGCCGTGGCTGAAGAAGCCGAACGCCGAGTCCTCCTACGAGGTCCTGGAGAACGCGCGCGTGACGGTGCTCGGCGAGTGGAAGTTTACCGACGCGGGCTACGCGTGGGCGGAGCAGCACCCGAAGCTCGCGGACATCCTGCTCAAGACGGACCTGTCCGTCGGCTTCCTCATCGCGGTGGCCGTCGTCATCCTGATCTGGTACATCCTGAACCGCACGACGCTCGGCTACTCGCTGCGCGCCGTCGGCTACGGCGCGGACGCTGCGGAGGCGGCGGGCATCAGCGTCAAGCAAAACACCGTCGTCGCCATGTGCATCGCGGGCGGCCTCGCGGGCCTCGCGGGCGCGCTGAACGTGCTCGGCGCCAACCCGTTCCGCATCAGCATCCTGTCGCTCATGGAGGGCTACGGCTTCGACGGCCTGTCCGTCGCGCTCGTCGCGGGCAGCTCGCCGGTCGGCTGCATCTTCTCGGGGCTGCTGCTCACGGGCCTGCGCTACGGCGGCAACACGATCCAGAGCGAGCTCGGCGTGCCGTCCGAGGTCATCAGCATCGTGATCGGCGTCATCGTCTTCGCGATCGCGATCTCGACGGTGTTCTCCATCATCGCGCGCATCCTCATGAAAAAACGGGAGGGGAGCCTATGACCTACGTATTGCTCGCCATCGGCAGCACGCTCGTGTACGCGTCCCCGCTGATCTTCGCGGCGCTCGGCGGCGTCATCTCGGAGCGCAGCGGCGTCGTCAACATCGGCCTCGAGGGCATGATGACGATCGGCGCCTGCCTGGCGGTCGCGGGCGCCTACTACACGGGCAACCCCTGGACCGGCTTCCTCTGCGGCGGCCTCGCCGGCGCGGCGCTCGCGCTGCTGCACGCCTTCGCCTCCGTGTCGCTGAACGCGGACCAGACGATCTCCGGCGTCGCCATCAACCTGATCGGCGCGGGCCTGGCCCTCTTCCTCGCGCGCATGTTTTTCGACGGCGCGACGCAGACGCCGCCCGTCCCCAACAAGATGCCGCGCATCCTGTCCGGCCTCTTCCCGGAGGGCGGAAACGAGCAGGTCAAGCTCGCCTTCAACCAGGACGCGGCCGTCCTCCTCGCCTTCGCCTCCGTCGCGATCCTGTGGTTTTTCCTCTACCGGACGAAATGGGGCCTGCGCGTCCGCAGCGTCGGCGAGCACCCCGCCGCCGCGGAAACCGTCGGCGTCAACGTGCGCCTCATCCGCTACGTCTGCGTGCTCGTCTCCGGCCTGCTCGCGGGCTTCGGCGGCGCGACGATGTCGCTCTCCGTCGTCTCGCTCTTCACGCCGACGATCATCTCCGGCCACGGCTACATCGCGCTCGCCGCGGTCATCTTCGGCCGCTGGACGCCGCACGGCGCGTTCGGCGCCTGCCTGATCTTCGGCTTCGCGCAGGTGCTCGTCATCCTGCTCGGCGGCGGCGCCATGAAGGTCGACTCCACGATCCTCTCGCTCATCCCCTACGTCCTGACGCTCGGCATCCTCGTCCTGATGCGCGGCAAGATCATCGCGCCGAAGGCGGACGGCGTCCCCTATGAGAGAGGTGCTTGAATAACAATGCTGATGTACGACATCCTCCTCCGCAAACGAAATGGCCTCGCCCTCTCGAAGGCGGAGATCGACTTTTTCGTCGAGGGCGCCGTTTCGGGCCGGATCCCCGACTACCAGATCGCGGCGATGCTCATGGCCATCGCGATCCGCGGCATGGAAGGGGACGAGGTGCGGGACCTGACGCTGTCGATGATGGCCTCCGGCGAGGTGGCCGACCTGTCGGGCATCCCCGGCATCAAGGTGGACAAGCACTCCACGGGCGGCGTCGGCGACAAGACGTCCATGATGGCCACCCCGATCGCCGCGGCCTGCGGCATCCCCGTCGCCAAGATGACGGGCAAGGGCATGGGCCACGCCTGCGGCACGATGGACAAGCTCGACGCGATCCCCGGCATGCGCACGGCGATCGAGCCCGCCGAGTTCATCGAGAACGTGAAGGCCGTCGGCATCAGCATCGTCGGCCAGACGGGGGGCTTCGTGCCCGCGGACAAGATCTTCTACGCGCTACGCGACGTGACCGCGACGATCGACAGCATGCCCCTCATCGCCTCGAGCATCATGAGCAAGAAGCTCGCAGCGGGCGCGGACCGCATCCTGCTTGACGTGAAGACGGGCAGCGGCTCCTTCGTCGGCGGCCTCGAGCACGCGCGGGAGCTCGCGCGGGTCATGGTCGGCATCGGCGCGGGCGCGGGGCGGCGCACGCACGCCATCATCACGGACATGGACAAACCCCTCGGCACCCACATCGGCAACGGCCTCGAGACGATCGAGGCGCTCGAGGTGCTGAAAGGGCGGGGCGGGGAGGAGCTGACGGACTTCGCCGTCTACGTGGCAGCGCGCATGCTCGAGCTCGCGGACGAGGGCCCCTTCGAGGACTGCCTCGCCCGGGCGCGCGCGAAGCTCGACGACGGATCGGCGCTCGAGAAATTCCGCGCGATGGTCGTCCGGCAGGGCGGCGACCCGAGGGCGCTGGACGACTACAGCCTCCTGTCCTCGCCGAAGACCGTCAAGGAGGTGCGCGCCCCGGAGACCGGCTACATCGGCGCGATCGACACGCGCCGGGTCGGCATGGCGGCGCTCGCGCTCGGGGCGGGCCGGCAGACGAAGGAGGCGCCGATCGACTACGCGGCCGGCATTGTTATGGAAAAAACGCGCGGCGATTTCGTGGCTGCGGGGGACGTCGTTGCGACCCTGCATACGAACAGGGGCACGGAGGAGATCGGGGTGGCGGAGCGGGCCTTCACGGGCGCGCTGCGGTTTACAGAAGAAAAGCCGGAGGAGATCCCCCTCGTCTACGATTTTATCAAGAATGGTACCAAAAAATAACATTGCTTTTGACAGAGGTTTATCTTATGATGCCCTTATCAACTGTTGTTTGTTGTAATAGGGCGAGAGTGGGTTTAGTTTTTTTAAGGAGGAAAAAACATGTCAAAGAAAAGAATTAGTATGTTGATTTTTTGTGTTGCCCTGACGGTGGCGCTCGTGCTCAGCGGGTGCAACAACACCAGCGGCGGCGGCACGGACACGGCGGCGTCCGGCGGCAGCGCGGCGCCGGTCGCGGAAGAGGGGGGGAGCGGCGGCGACGCGGCGGCCCCGGCGGTCGACACGAGCGAAAAGCCGTTCGCGGGCAAAAAGATCATCTTCTTCCCGGGCGGCGGCGAGGGCGACGTCTTCTCGGCGGTCGTGTACAACGGCGCGGAGCAGGCGCGCAAGGACCTCGGCTGCGACGTCGAGTACGTCTGGTCCGACTGGGACAACAACAAAATGGTGACGCAGCTCAAAGAGGCGATCGCGCGCAAGCCCGACGCCATCTGCATCATGGGCCACCCCGGCGATGACGCCTACAAGCAGATCGTCGACGAGGCCGAGGCGCAGGGCATCGTGATCACGAGCCAGAACACCTCGCTGCCGGAGCTGGAGGAAGCGTACAAGACGGCGGGCTTCGGCTACGTCGGCCAGGAGCTGTACGCGTCCGGCGAGCTTTTGGCGAAGGAAGCCTGGAAGCGCGCGGGCCTCGCGTCCGGCGACAAGGTGCTGCTGTGGGGCCTCGAGGCGCAGCCCGGCCGCGGGCAGCGCACGCTCGGCGCCCATGACGCGCTCAACGAGCTCGGCGCGAACGTGATCTACATCGAGATCTCAGACGCGATCAACTCCGACCCGTCGCAGGGCACGCCGGTCATCACGGCGGCGCTCGCGAAGGACCCGGACATCAAGATGGTCATCACGGACCACGGCTCGCTCACCTCGACGCTCGGCACCTTCCTGCAGGCGGCCGGCAAGCAGCCCGGCGAGATCTTCGGCGCGGGCTTCGACCTCTCGGGCGACACGTCCGAGGCCATCACGGCCGGCTGGGTCGGCGCGGTGCTTGACCAGCAGCAGTACCTGCAGGGCTACCTGCCGATCCTCCAGGCTTGCCTGACGACGACGTACGGCTTCGCGGGCCTGCACATCGACACCGGCGCGGCGATCATCGACAAAGACAACATCGAGGACATCAAACCGCTCGCCCAGGCGGGCATCCGTTAGCGGCATAGGGATGAAGGGCTGCGGCGCGAAAGCCGCAGCCCGCGTTTTGAAGGGAGACAGGCATGGCTGAAGCAAACCTGCAAAACGAGGCGGCCGAAGCGGCCGCGAAGGGCGACGCGCCCCTGCTGCAGATGGTGGACGTGTGCAAGCGGTTCGGCGGCGTCCAGGTGCTGGACAACGTGAGCCTCGAGATCGGCAGCAACGAGATCGTGGGCCTCGTCGGCGACAACGGCGCGGGCAAGTCCACGCTCATCAAGACGATCACGGGCGTCCACCTGCCCACGTCCGGCGACATCTACTACAAGGGGGAGAAGATCAGCATCCATTCCGTGAAGAAATCGCGCAAGCTCGGCATCGAGACCGTCTACCAGGAGCGCGCCCTCGCGGACCTGCAGACGATCTGGCAAAACATGTTCCTCGGCCGCGAGATCACGAACAAGCTGGGGTTCATGAATATAAAGGAAGAAAAAAGGCAGTCCGAGCTGATGATGCGCGAGCATATGGGCTTCACCTCGAAGGCCATCACGGTCGACACCGAGGTCGAGTTCCTCTCCGGCGGCGAGAAGCAGGGCATCGCGATCTCCCGCGCGCTCTATTTCAAGGCCGACCTCATCATCCTCGACGAGCCGACGGTGGCGCTGTCGCTGTCGGAGACGCAGCGCGTCCAGGAGTTCATCCTCGACATCAAGCGCCGCGGCCACTCGGCGATCTACATCAGCCACAGCATCTACCTGCTCTACCCGGTCTGCGACCGGTTCATCGTCCTCGACCGCGGCAGGGTCGCGGGCGTCCTCGACAAGAAGGACGTGACGCAGGACGAGCTGCAGGAGAAGATGGTCAACCTCGTCAAGACGGGCGTCTTGGCTTAGGAAGGGAGGGGAGAGAATGGGCGAACAGGCTGTCATCACCCGGCTTCCGGAGCCGACGTTCAAGCAGAAGATCGCGCGCTCGAAGATCGAGATCAGCATCGGCATCGTCACGGTGGGCGTTTTCCTCGTCTACCTCATCGGCGCGCCGCAGGTCTTCACGCATTATCAAATCTATTATTCCTTCATGACGACGATTCCGATCACGGGCATCCTTGCGCTTGCCCTGACCTTCGTCATCACGCTCGGCGAGATCGACATGTCGTTCCCGTCCGTCATGGCGCTCGGCGGCCTGACGATGAGCACGGTCTACTCCAATATGAGCAGCGTCGACTATTTCGGCATCCCGCCGCTCACGCTCGGCATCCTCGCGGGGCTGGGCGTCGGCATCCTGTGCGGGCTGCTCAACTCGCTGCTGATCGTCGGCTTCGGCATCCCGTCGATCGTCGGGAGCATCGGCACGCAGTTCTTCTTCCGCGGCCTCGTGAACGTCATCGCGGCCGGCGCTGGCATCTCGATGCTCGCGGCGCAGAGCGGGCCGGAGAGCGGCGTGTACTTCGCGCTCGCCGGGAAGATCCAGGTGACCGAAGGCGCCCGCCTGCCGATGCAGTTCCTGTGGTTCATCGGGCTCGGCGTGCTCTGCCTCGTCATCGCGAAGCGGCACCGCTTCGGCCTCCACGTCTCGTTCGTCGGCGACAACAAGCTCGCCGCGCAGATGATGGGCGTCAACGTCCCGCGCGTGCGCATCACGGCCTACGTGATCACGGGCCTCGCGGCGGCGTTCGCCGGCATCGTCAGCAACCTCGAGGTCGCGTACTTCTACCCGAGCCAGGGCGAGGACATCATGCTCCCCGCGCTCGCGGCGGTCTTCATCGGCGGCACCTCGGTCCTCGGCGGCCGCGGCTCCGTCGTGGGCACCTTCCTCGGCGCGCTCATCATGGGATCGCTCGAGGCGGGCATCATCTCGCTGGGCTTCGACGGCTTCTGGACGAAGGTGTTCTACGGGCTGATCATCATGGTCTCGGTGTCCGTGTACTCGTTCGTGATGAAGAAGAGCACCTGAGGCCGCTGCTTCAATAATAGATACCGAGCTCCTTCGCCGCCCGGAAGAAGGCCAGGATGTTGGCGAGGCTCGTATCGGCTTGGATATTGTGGGCGGGGCTCATCAAGTAGCCGCCGCCCTTTCCTATGGTGCGCATCCGGAGCGCCACCTCGTCCCGGATGTCCTGCTCCGTGCCCAGCGGCAGCGTCTTCTGCACGCAGATGCCGCCCCAGAAGGCGAGCCGGTCGCCGTAGGCCTCCTTGATCCGCGCCGGGTCCATCGCCAGCGGTTGGATCGGGTTCAGCACGTCGAGGCCGATCTCGATCAGGTCTTCGATGATGGGCTCGATGTACCCGCAGCTGTGGTAGGCGACGAGCACCTCGGGGTTTTCCTCGTGGAACGCCCGGATGATCGCGGCGAGCCGGGGCTTGAGGAAGGTGCGCCACGTTTCGGGGGACATCATCATGCGGTCCTGCATGCCGACGTCGTCGCCGAGCCAGACCATGTCGCAGCCCTCCCGGATCGCGCGGAGCCCCGCCTGGAGCGGGAACTGCATCGTCTTGTCGAAGAGGGCGTGGGCGTAGTCCGGGTTGGCCGCCATGTCCATCATCGTGTCCTCGAGGCCGTGCAGGTACCACCCCGCCTCGAAGATCGAGCACGCGAGCGACTGGCAGATGAAATAGTCCCGCCCGTATTTCTCCACGAGCGCGCGCACGGGGGCGGCCACCTTGTCCGCCACAGGGTCCGGGATCCGGAACGCCTCGAGCTTCCTGCCGTCCGGGTCGTCCTGCAGCGGGTGGCGCACGATCTCCGTGTAGCGCCCCGCCCGGTTCTGGAAGTAGCGCCACGTGCAGCCCCACTCGCAGACGTATTCCTCCTCCGGCCCGTAGAAGGACAGCTCGATGCCGCCGCCCGCCATCACCATGTCGCTGCCGAGCGCGATGGTCATCTCGTAGAAATCGTCCGTGCCGAAATGCGCCAGCAGCTCCCGCTTCTTCTCCGGCACGAAATTTGCGAACACGGGCATCCGGTCCGGCTCGCGCCGCCGGAGCGCCGTGCGCACCCGCTCTTTTGAATTCATGCGTTGCCTCCTCCTTGCAAACTCCGTGTTTACGCCGGGTCCCACGCGATCGGGCCGAGGTAGGGGAGCGCCGCTTCCAGCACGGGGATGGCGTCCTCGTAGGTGCCGATCACATGGTGGATGTACGGCCCCGTCACGATCTTGCGCTCGAGCGCGGGCCAGTCGGCAAACTCGACCCAGACCCAGGTCCCGCGGTTCATGGGCCCCTCCACGCTCCGGCCCTTCGCGGAGAGCAGCGAGTATTGCCCATCGACCCCGTCGAAGCGGAAGATGCTCACATCCCCGTCTTTGAGCTGCCACTCGTTGACGCCGGGCGCGCCCGAGGGCAGGACGTAGTGCCGCCCGACCTTGCCTTCCGCGCCTTCCTTCTTGAGCGCGTAGGGGAAGGCCCCGCAGTGCCAGAGCAGCTCCGCGTTGTCGTTCTCCGGGTGGCGCACGGTGACGTCCGCGCAGAACACGGGCTGCGCCGTCGCGGCCTGCACGAGCACCATCGTGATGGCGGCGCAGATGTCCGTCTCGCAGGCGACCGGCAGGTTCTCCTCGATCAGAAGCGAATTCGCGAAGCAGGGCATCACGCCCGTCTGCTCGTGCAGCGCATCCCAGCATTGGATGGCGACCGCCGAGAGGCCTTTGGTAGCCGCCCACTCCTGGATGGCCAGCTTCATCGCGAGCATCGCCAGCACGCCGTCCCCGTCGCAGTCGAAGGGGATGCGGCTGCCCGTCCCCTCCGCGAGCGCGCTGAGCTCGCCGGCCCGCCCCTCGCGGATGGCCTGCATCGCGGCGATGAGCTCGGGTAGCGACCACGGCTCCACGTGGATGCCGAAGAGGGAGGCGAGCTCCGCCTCGTTGGCCATCACGGACAGGAAGTCCGACGGCCGCACATCAATCTGCCCGATCCGAAGGCCCTTGAAGTTTTTCACGACGTTCGCCGCCGCGAGGAACCGCCTCACGTCGCGTTCAAAAATCGCATCGGTGAGGCGGCAGTTCTCCATGTACGTGAACGGGACGTGCCGGCGCAGCAGGTCCTTGCCCGTCGCGAACAGCCCGCACTGCGAGTCGCGCAGCCGCCGGCCGTCCGGCCCGGGCGCCTCGTCCCGGGGTCCCCACAGCAGCAGCGGCACGCCGAGCGCCGCCGCGAGGCGCGTCACGGACTCCTCGTTGCCGAAATTGCAGTGCGGCGTGAAGAGGGCGTCCACCCCCTCCGCTTTGAACCGCGCGGCGACCTGGTCCACCTGCGCCACGTCGTACATCAGCCCGTCTTCATTGAGCCAGTCGATGTCGACGCAGTCCACGCCCATCTGCCGCAGCTTCGCGAGCGTGTCGTCCTTGCAGCGGATCGCGTCCTCGCGGCTGAAGATGTTGCGCCGCGTGCAGGCGACGCCGAGTTTTACCGAATAACTGATTGCCATGTCTCTGCCCTCCTCCGCTGTGCTGCCTATATATGCGAAAACCGGTAGATCGTCGTCGACGCAAACGGCTCCCCGGCGCGGTAGGCGGCGCTCGGGAAGCCCGCGTGGTTCGGGGCGTCCGGGAAATGCTGCGTCTCGAGGCAGAAGGCGCCGCGCCACTGCGGCCGGAAGCCGCCCTTCGTCCCCGGGTCGTCCCCGAGGTAGTTCCCCGTGTACAGCTGCATGCCGGGCAGATCCGTGAAGACCTCCAGGGCCACCTTGGATTTCTCCGACCAGGCCCTGGCCGCCGGCGCCCCCGCCGGGCGCTGCCAGTTGAGGGCGAAACAGTGGTCGAACCCGCCCGCGAGGTCCAGCTGCCTGTCGTCCGCGTCCCAGTCCCGCCCGATCGGCTTGGCCTCGCGGAAGTCGAACGGCGTGCCCTCTACGGCGCGCAGCTCCCCCGTCGGGATGCTGGCTGCGTCCGTCGGCAGGAAATAGCCCGCATCGATGCTGAGCATATGCCTCCCGACGCCCCCGCTGTCGAAGCCGTCCAGATTGAAATAACTATGGTTGGTCAGGTTGAAGACGGTATCCGCGTCGCTGACCGCCTCGTAGTCGATGCGCACCTCGTCGTTGTCCGTCAGGGAGATGCGCACGCGGACGTCCGCGTTCCCGGGCAGCCCCTGGTCGCCGTCCGGGCTGAGCAGGCGCAGGGCGATGGTGTCCTCGTCCACGGCCTCCACGTCCCAGACGCGTTTGTCGTAGCCCGAGGCCCCGCCGTGCAGCGCGTGCGCCCCGCCGTCGTTTTTGTCCATCTGGTAGGCCCGGCCGCCGATGGGCAGCCGCCCCCTGCAGATGCGGTTGGCGATGCGGCCGATCGTCGCGCCGAAATAGCAGGTCCCGTCCGCGTAGCCGGCGGGGCTGTCGTAGCCGAGCACGACGTCGACCGCCCCCCGCCCCTCCACGGGCACGAGGATGTTCGTGATCGTCGCCCCGAAGTTTGTCACGCCCACGGCGTAGCCGTTGTTATTTCTCAAAAGGAACTGTTTCATGGCGTTTCTCCTCCTATCATTATGGAAGCATTATAGCACGCGCGAAGGGCGAATAGGGTATGGTATCATAGCTTTGTTGCTTCATTTTTTTGGAGGTGGAAATGAATCGGAAAGAGCGGGTTTTGGCGGCGCTGGCCCATGAGGAATGCCGGCCGGTTCCGCACCATATGGACTTCACGCAGCAGGCGCTCGGCCGGCTTGTGGAATACACGGGCGACGCGGGGGTCGAAGGGAAGCTCGGCGCCTGCCTGCACTACATCCAGTACTGGGGGTGGCCGACGGAGATCGAGGGGCGGCCCGGCTATTTCAAAGATGCGTTCGGCGTCGTCTGGAACCGCAACGGGCTCGACAAGGACATCGGCGCGGTGGAGGAGCCGCTGATCCCTGACTTGGAGCGGTCCTGTTACGCCTTCCCGGACTGCGACACGGCGCGGCTGCGGCGCGACATCGAGGCGATGCTGGCGACGCGGGGCGACCGGTTCACGATGATGGGCTTCGGGTTTTGCATGTTCGAGCGCGCGTGGAGCCTGCTCGGCATGGAAAATGTCTTCTATTATATGGCGGCCTGCCCGGACGCGCTCGAGGGCTTCCTCGACCGGATCTGCGACTACTATCTGCGGCTCATCGACATCGCGCTCGAGTACGACATCGACGGGATGTACTTCGGCGACGACTGGGGGCAGCAGCGCGGGCTTATGATGGGTCCGGCGCACTGGCGGCGCTTCATCAAGCCGCGCATGGCGCGGTACTACGCGCGCGTGAAGGCGAAGGGGCTGCCGGTGCTGCAGCATTCGTGCGGCGACTGCCACGAGATCTTCCCCGACCTGATCGAGATCGGGATGGACTGCTACCAGACCTTCCAGCCGGAGATCTACGACATCGCGGAGATGAAGCGGCTGTACGGGAAGCAGCTGACGTTTTGGGGCGGCGTGTCCGTGCAGAAGGCGCTGCCCGTGATGACGCCGGACGAGCTGCGCCGCGAGATCCGGCGCGTCTACGGGATTCTCGCGCCGGGCGGCGGCTTCATCCTGGCCCCGACGCACGCGCTGACCCCCGACATCCCCCCTGAGAACATGCTGGCGATGGCGGATGCATTTTTGAACCAGGAGCAATTGGGCTAGGCAGTTTGAGCATGAAAGACAGATAGCCCAAATGAAAACCCGCGGAGTTGCATTCCGCGGGGAAAACATCCCTGCGCAACCCCAAAAAAAGTGGTCAACCCCCGCCTGTTTTTTTCCGCCGGGGTGGGGCACAATATCCTTATAAAACGAATGATTGGGTAGGGAGACGTTTCGCGGCCGAGGGGGGCCTGCGGGCGTTTTGCTACGATTGTATCGTTTGAGATAGAGGCTGAAAGTGGGGGTCAAGGCTATGGATTACAGGCGAGGCGACAACAGAAACAACGATCGTAGGGGCGATGATCGTAGGGGCGGATGGCAATCCGCCCGCAGTGTCGATTGTACGGGCGGATGGCATCCGCCCGCTGGGGATGCTGACACCAACGGACGGCCGAAGGCGGCCGCCCCTACAGGTGCATCCGCCTCGCGCATCGGTGCGCGGCTGGCGGCCATTTCCCTTTCTGCTGTGATCGTATTTGTGGGTATTCCGCTTTCGGCCGCCTATGCCGTGGACGAGGGAGGATCCGGCGGCGAGGCGGGCGGATTGACGTACGCCTCTACGGATGCGGGCGGATTGCCATCCGCCCCTACGGACGAGGGGGAGGCCGATTCCGCGGGCGACACCAGTATTGTCATAGCCGCGCCGTCGCAAGACGGCGTCACATCCGAAGCGCCGGGCTCCGACCCGGAATCCATATCTGAATCAGAGGCGGCTAGCGATAGCCAGCCGGCATCCGAATCCACTGGCGATGCGGGCGGATTGCCATCCGCCCCTACGGACACCACGGGTGAGGCGGGCGGATTGCCATCCGCCCCTACGGACGACACCGGGGAGGCAGGCGGCATCCACGCGCTGGCGATCGAGCCGCTGGCGTCGACCAGCTGGGTGGCGGTGGATGACGATCCGGTCTATGGCGACGCCTTCGTCTGGAGCACGACCGTCAACGACTGGAGCGGCTCCAACACCAGCCTGAAAGATGCTTTAGACGCGATAGTCATCTCCAGTGTCAATCCCTACATCATTTTCATCTCGGGCGATATCACCATGGGCGATACCTATACCCTCGCCACCGGAAAAGTCGTCCTGCGCAAGAGCACAGAGCCCGGCGGCACGACCGTGACCTACTCCAACTTCCAGGACCTTTGCGTGCCGTGGGATTACACGCAGCCCTACACCAACACCGCCGCCGCCAGCCCCGACCTCTATGACGACGTGGCGGACTGGAACCTCTACAGCGCAGACGGCAAGAGGCATTTCATCATCAACGCAGGCAGCGCGACATCGCTGACGACGGAGAACATCACGCTGAACGGCGGCATACCGCTTGACAATCCGGAAGCGGTCGGCGGCGGCATCGCCATCACCGGCAATAGTTCTGTGACGCTGTGTGCCAATGTGGTCAACTGCCAATCGACCGCCCGGGTGGGCGGCGCCGGCGTCTCCTTGGAATCGAAAGCCACTGTGACAGTCAAGGGCGGCGTCATTGCGAAGAACCGGCAAATCGCGTCCGGCGACTCTTTCGGCGCCGGCGGGATCGGCACGATGTCCACGGCGCAAGCGGGCGGCGTCATCAATCTGAACGGCTATACCATCATCGAGGACAACAAAACCGGCTCCTACGGCGGCGGCGTCTTTTTCTATTCCGCCGGCACCTGCGTCTTCGACGGAAACGTCCTCATCCGCCGCAACGAGGCCAGCAACGGCGGCGGCATTTTCGTGCGGCACAAGATCAACCTGACCATCCAAGGGAATGTCACCATTGCCCAGAACCACGCGGCTGCCACGCAAGCCTCCATGAACGGCGTCTTCTACGGCGGCACCGGCGGTGGCGCGTTCTTTGCCGGCTACGACACGGCGAGTGTGTCCATCAAAGGCAACGCGACCTTTGACGGCAATACGGCTGACCGCGGCGGCGGCGGCATCTACCTGAACGGCGTAGACAGTGCAACGAACAGAGCGGACTATCAAGCCGTGACCCTGACGCTGACGGGCGGGCAGTTCACCGGCAACCAGGCCCTGGGCACGGCCCGCGACATACCGGCGGCGGCGATGCCCGACACGGCGCTTGCCATCGGCGCCGGCGGCGCGATCTTCACCTATTTCCCGCGGACCATCAAGATCCCGGCCTACAGCACCGTGTCTTTCACAGGCAACCATGGCACCTTCTCTGCCTTCCTCGACAACACCGATCTGCAGACGCTTGACAGCGCCCTGCACGTGCAGAGTTTCTTCTCCGGCGACGACTACGTCTCACACATCGGGAAGGCCGACGTGCACACGAGCATCGTCAACACGCCGGGCCCCGCCGGATATAATTATTATAATTTATACAATAACTATGACATCGGCGTGCCGAACAACCTGACACTCGGCATGTATACGCCGATCACCGTCTCTGTATTGCCTGCAGGCGGCGCGGGCGGTCAGGTCGTCGAAGATTCGAATAATGTGTATATCGACCCGCTCGGCACGGGCGCCAGGCAGGCGGCGCTGGGGTCGACGCTGAAGTATACGCCGCAGGCCGCCTCGGGCTGGTACCTCAAAAGTTTCA
>JAISTX010000073.1 GCA_031272365.1 Eubacteriales Family XIII. Incertae Sedis bacterium | reverse complement strand
AAAAGTGCTTTCCGAGCCATGAAAAAAAGTCCCTTCCGAGCTACGAAAAATTCTGCCTTCCGCGCCTCGGAAAAAAGTCCTTTCCGAACTCCGGTAAAATCACCTTACCACGCACAGTTGGCTGTCGCCGGATCCATGTCGTCCGTCGGGGCGACAGCCGGTGCCTCAACGCTCGACCCACCTGTACTGCTGCCGGCCGTCGCGGACGATCCCGACGACGACCCACCGCCGCCGCAGGCCGCCAAGCCCAGCAGCAATACCGCTATAATGACTGCTATGATCTTTCTCATCTTCTTCCTCCTCCAAAAAAAACAACTTCTATCGCCAAGGGAAAGTCCCCTAAAGCTTCGTATAGTCCTTCACCGGGAAACTGACCACCCCCCAGCCGGTCCGTCATCTTCATCGTCATGTCGAAATGGTGCGGCGTGAAATCCGGCAGGTCGCCGCGCAAGATCGTCAGCATACGTTCTCTTCTGTTCATCCAGAAACACCTCCAGAAGCACTACCTACATACAAGGATATATTGTAGGTAGTGCTTCAAAAAGTTCACAATTTTTGTTTCCTTCACTTTTCTTTTGGAAACCGATACTCTAAGAGCGAAAATAGACTACATTTTGATAATAATAGCATACATTTCTTGTTGCACGAACGTATGGTCACATGGTATACTTGCCTATAACAAAGCCATTGAACCTCACATGGAGTCATAGAAATGAGCAATACACAACAAAGACCGAAAGCAATAGACCTATTCTGCGGTGCAGGGGGACTATCGCTTGGCATTGAACAGGCTGGGTTTGATGTTATTTCTGCGGTGGAAGTTGACCCTGTCCATGCTGCAGTTCATAGTTACAACTTCCCTAAATGCAACACGATATGCGGTGATATTACAGAACTACACGGACTTGAATTATCGCGAGGGCATGAGATTGATTTGATCGTGGGCGGCCCCCCTTGCCAAGGCTTTTCACTTATCGGCAAGCGTGACATAAACGATCCGCGCAATGATCTCGTCGCTCAATTTATGCGCTTAATAAAAGAAATAAGGCCAAAGTATTTCATTATGGAAAACGTCTCGGGGCTTACTGTTGGTGACGCAAAAAGCTTACTCGAAAAAGTCATCTCTGACATTGAAACAAGCGGCTATCATGTCGTGCAGCCATACAAAGTATTGAACGCAAATGATTATGGTGTGCCACAATCAAGAAAACGGCTTTTTCTACTCGGCTATCGGGATGACCAGAATGCTCCAGTATATCCGGCCAAGGTTCCGGGTTCAGTCACCGTGATGGATGCAATCGGTGATTTGCCAAACATTGATGATTTTGACGTCCTCAATGAACACGATTCGGTTGTATTTGACCTATCACCAGTTTCTGCTTATGCAAAAAAACTGCATGGTGTGTTGGTTGATGAAACAGATTACTCGTATCCTCGTAAGTGGAGCAGGAACGTGCTTACCGGTAGCATGAGGACGCAGCACACCGACAAGTCTATTGAACGTTTCGCCAGCACCGAACTCGGGAAGGTAGAACCAATCAGCAGATTCCTGAAGTTAGACCCATTGGGGCAATGCAACACACTGCGCGCGGGTACGGACAAATCCAGGGGAGCCTATACAAGCCCACGCCCGATTCATCCCAGAGACAATCGCTGCATTAGTGTACGTGAAGCTGAAAGGCTGCACTCGTTTCCAGACTGGTTTAGAATGCACTCAACAAAGTGGCACGGCTTTCGCGAAGTAGGCAATTCTGTACCTCCATTACTTGCCCGTGCAGTTGCCTCGCAAGTTTTATCCGCTCTTGGATATGTTCCCGAGAAGCCATCAGAGGTTGTATGTTTAGGGGATGAACGATTGTTGTATTTCAATACGACTACGGCAACAGAACACATAAAGGCGGCGTTGCGTTATGAGCAAGTATGGTGACATTCTCGTTTCGATCTTTACATCAAAATTTGCTTCGGACAACCGAGTCGACGCGATTCCTTTTACGCGAGACGATTTGATTGCACATTCCAATAAATTAGGATTTGAACCACCAAAGAATTTAGGTGATATCGTTTACGCATTTAGATACCGCTCTGATATGCCGCCAGAAATAGAATCGTCTGCACCTGATGGTTATACTTGGATTATCGTCGGTACTGGTGACGCACAATATAGTTTCATCAAGAGCCGCCAATCAAACATTTATCCAAATCCTGATTTGATTTCTGTTCGTATTCCAAACAACACGCCTGAAATCCTATCGTTATATAGTTTATCGGACGAGCAAAGCCTGTTGGCAAAAATACGATACAACAAAATCCTTGATTTGTTTCTCGGTATTGTCACTTACTCCATGCAAAATCATCTTCGCACCAAAGTTCAAGACATTGGGCAAATCGAGATTGATGAGTTGTATATTGGCGTGAATAAAATCGGCCAACAGTTCATCATGCCGGTTCAGGCAAAGGTAGGGAATGACAAAATTGGCGCTGTTCAGTTGTACCAAGATATTTGTTACTGCAAAACTGTCTTTCCTGATTTGATATGCGTTCCTATTGCAGTTCACTATGCAAACGAAGAAGTATGCATGTTCCGACTGGCATTAGAGAATTGGTCTGTCGGAATCGTTGAGGAACGGCACTATAAATTGGTGCCGAGCACAGGAATTGATAGCGACTATATCCGTTCAGCAAATACAACAGCAGAACCTTTGTTGCTTGAATAAGCTGCCATTATATTTTATTCTTTTGTAGACTTGCTTCATATAGCGCTTGAAATTCGGCTATCACGTTTTCCGGCGGCACGTCGTACTGGATGTTGTGAACGTTGCCGCCTATGAAGCCGCCGCCGCGCGAGAAGACTTTTGCGTTCTCCAGCGTCTCCCGATACACCTCCTCCGGCGTGCCCTTCGGCATCGTGTGCTGCGGATCGCACCCGCCTCCCCAGAAGACAATGCTGCCCCCGAAGGCTTCTTTTAGTTTTCGCGCATCCATGCCGGAAGCGGAAACCTGCACGGGGTTCACGATGTCCACCCCGGTCTCGATGAAGTCAGGAAGCAGATCCGCAATCGCGCCGCAGGTATGCATGAACACCTTCCACTGCGTATGTCGATGCACCCAGCCCGCCACCTCTTTCAAAAACGGCATGAACAGCTCGCGGTACATATCCCTCGAAATCAAAAGGCCATGCTGGTGGGCGAAATCCGTGCCCGTCACGAACATCACGTCCACCTTGTCGCCCACAGCCTGCCTGTACAGCTCAAGGTTCTTCAGGGCAATCTCCAGCTGCATCGAAAACAGCTCCCGGATGTATTCCGGCCGGAGGTGCAGCGACATGAACCAGTCCGCCATATCCCGCACCCCTTTGGTCTCCTTCATCCACGGCCCCGGGATATGGAAGGCGTCGCCGAACCCCGCATTGCCGTAAGTGCCGACGATGGCATATTCCGTGTTGTTGAAATAAAAATCCGCCTGATCGGCAAGATCTTTCAAGTCTTCGTCAGACAGGATGGGGTATTGGCCCTCGTAATCCTTCCGCGCATCCCATTCCCGTTTTGCGTCAAGGTCTTCCTGCCTTACGATGCAGTCGAAATACAGGCTTGAGGAAGTCATACGCGCGCTGGGCGGTACGGAGACATCCGCTTCCGGGTAAGCGGCAAAAGAGCCATCGGGCTCCTTGGTGAAAACAAAGTCCCCGCAAACGAGTATGGTCGTGCCGTCCGGCAGCGTCCATTCTTTGTGACGGGTATTCTTCAGGCCGATGGCATTCCCTTTGGTGTATAGCCCAATGCAATCCACATGCAGAGCGCTTCGGACATCTTCTTCTACCTCCGCAACAAGCAGCAAAGGATCCGCAGCCACAGGCAGCTTTTCTTCCAAGCCCAGTTTCTCCCGAAGCCTTTTGAGGGCCGACACGTGAATCCCGGATACCAGCGTGGAGCCCAAATCAATTGGGGCTCTGTCTGTTTCCTCATGGTTGAGCGCTTTCCTGACGCGTTCTCTTGCGTTCATGTATCAACCCACCTCCTGCATCCAAGCATATATTGTAGGGGGTGATCCTTATAGTTCACTATTTTTGTTTTCTTCACTTTTTATTAGGAAATTGACGTGTTTTGATGTACTTTGCGGGCACCGTCCACTAAAATGAAACTACTATGGCGCAGCGCATTTCAAAATATATGCACAGCCTCCGGTTTCAGGCTATCGCGTCGATCATCCTCATCATGATCGTGCCTTCACTCATCATGGCGATCATCACTTCGAACCTCTTCGTCAACTCCACGAAGCGCAATGTCGAGCAGTACAGCGACGTGATCCTGGAGCAGCTTTGCGGCAACATCGACATCTATATGATGGACATGGTGTCCGTGGGCGTCAAAATCAGCGAAAACACCGATGTCCAGCGCACCCTGAAATATGCCTACCTTCCCTATTCGGACAGGGACTACTACGCGATTCAGGAAAAGATGATCTCCTTCCTGAGCGGCCTTTCGTTCGTGCGCGCGGACATCACCGGCATCTATATCTACAATTCCAACCAAATTGTTTACTACAAAAACGGCCAGCAGGTTTTCACGCGCCCGATCCTATCGCTCGGCCGCTTCGACATCTTCGACCAAAACTGGTACGAATCCCTCGCCTCCAGCAAGGACAACAGCGTCATCCTCGCGCCCGGCTACGTCCGCATGTCCGGCCTGTCCTTGGAGGATCAATTCTCCGTGGCCGAAAAAGTCATCGACATCGACTCGGAACGCGTCGTAGGCTATCTGCTGATCACGATGAACGTGGAGAAAATCCAAAGCCTGTGCGACACGGTGCTCATGGAAGATCAGGTCGGTATCTGCGTCTACGATGGCAATGGGAAAATCGTCTACAACAGCTCCAAGGCCGACGTGGACAGCCTCGAAAGTTATTTCGAGCAGACCGGCGGACTGGATATCTCCGGCCTGCAAAACCCAAAGTTGGGCAGTGAATCGTTCCACGTCATCGCGCAAAAGGCCCCCTATTCCAAATGGCATGTGATGCTGTTTTACGACGAAAGCTATATCAACCGCATGTCCAACCGCTACAACTTGATCAACCTGATCGGCATCCTCCTCACAGCGTCCCTGTCCGTGACCGTGCTGCTGGTGCTCATCCGCCGGATCATCTCCCCCCTGTCCGAGCTGGAAGTGCGGATGCGGCTGCTCGAGGAAGGGGATTTCAACGTCAGGATGCTGACCCACCGCAAGGACGAGATCGGCAAGCTGTCGGCGTCGTTCAACACGATGGCGGAGCAGCTGGGGATTTTGGTCAACGAGGTCTTCACATCCCGCCTGCAGGTGCGCAATGCAGAGCTCAAGGCGCTGCAAAGCCAGATCAACCCGCATTTCCTGTACAATACGCTGGCATCCATCCAGATGATGGCGGAGATCAACGACGACGCCGAAACGGCGAAAATGCTCAGCGCGCTCGGCAAGTACTATCGTTATTGCACAAAGACGGAATCCCGGTTCGCGACCGTCAAGGAGGAGATCGACTTCGTCAGCGACTATATCACGTTCCAAAAGATCCGCGTGCCGGGCGTTTTCCGGTTCTATATTTTCGCGGAGGAAGGCGTGCTGGACTCGAAAATCCCCAAGCTTTGCATCCAGCCCATCGTGGAAAACTGCATCGTGCACGGCCATGTCGGGCAGAAGAAGGACGCGCTGGTGCTGCTCAGCATCCAGGCCTATGCGCACATGCTCCAGATTTCCGTCGCGGACAACGGGCTGGGGATTGAAGAGGCCCGGTTGAGATGCCTGAACGAGCGCCTGCACGAAAAGCCCGCCGTTGATCAGGTCGCGGACGAGAGCAGCCCGGGCAGCGGCATTGGGCTCCCCAATATCAACGACCGCATCAAAAGCCTGTACGGCGAGGAATGGGGCTTGCAGGTTTTCAGCATCCACGGGGAAGGCACGGAGGTGGTACTGACGATACCGCTTGCGCAGCCAGAGCAGGAGGGAGAATAGGATGGGTATCTACAAAGTTTTACTCGTGGACGACGAGCCGCTGATCCGGAAAGGGATACAGGCGATCATCGCGAGGCGCTGCCCGGACCTGTCCGTCACGGCGGAGGCGGTGGATGGCGAGGAGGCTTTGGCGGCCATCGCAAAGGCCCCGCCGGACCTCGTCATCTCCGACATCAAGATGGATGGCATGAACGGGTGCATACTGGCTGACCGCATCAACACGGAGTACCCGGACATCCTCAACATCATCCTGACCGGCTATGACGATTTCGCCTACGCGCAGGAGATGATCCGCTACAATGTCTTCGCATATCTGCTGAAGCCCGTCGATACGGACGAGTTCGTCGAGATACTGGGCACGGCCAAGCTTGAAATAGAAAAGCGCCGCAGGCTGTCGCTCGCACACCGCGTCCTCGACATGCAGGATCCTGCCGCACAGATCGTCGGCTGCCTCATCGACGACGACAGGGCATCTGACATGGCGGACAGCGATGCGCTGAAACTGGTCAAATGTGTGAAGGACTATGTCAACGCGCACATCGAAGGGGATTTGTCGCTGCCTACCATGGGCAGGCTCTTCCACTTCAACCCCTCGTATTTCAGCAATCTGTTCAAGCAGGCCACGGGCGAAAACTACGTGAGCTACGTCACGAAGAAGCGCGTCGGGAAAGCCATCGAGCAGATGCAGAACACCGACTTCAACATCGGCGAGATCGCCGAAAAGTCCGGCTACCAAAACGCAAACTACTTCTGCCGCATGTTCAAGAAAAACACCGGCATGACCCCCTCCGAATTCCGCAACAAGATGCTGCGGGAGTAGGTGTGATCGGCAAACAGCGGCGCTTCCGCTCGCATTGCCCACAGCAATAGAATTTTTGTCTGGCGCGAGATATGGCGCGAATATGGCGCGAATTGTGGGTTGGATCGAAAGTCGGTCCCTTCACCAGCCGAAGGCTTTGCGCATCTTCTCCGTGTAGTACAGCACGAGATCCCACTCCGCGTCAGGCGCGATGCGGTGGTCCGGGCACGGCACGAAGCCGCCGAGGTCCACGAGCCTTTTCAGGCGCTCGACCTCCGCGTCGATGGCCTCCCGGCTCTCGGCCAGCACGTGCTTCTTCATATTGCCCATGCCGCGCAGCTCCTTGCCGAACTTCTTGCGCATCGTGGAGAAATCGTACTCCCACGCGCCGACCTCGATCGGGAACATCGTGTTCACGCCGTTGTCGAGCCAAATCGGCACGAGGTCCTCCACGAAGCCGTCGCAGTCCAAAGAGACGATGTCGACGCCGTACTTCGCGCACTCGTCGGCGATCCTGCGGTAGTGCGGCCCCACATATTCGCGGAAGACATCCGGCTGCACGAGCGGCCCCTTGTTGAAGCAGATGTCCTCCCAGAAATGCGCGAAGTCCACCTGCACGCCCGTCTCGAGCGTGTGGCTCACGATGTCCAGCGAAAGCCCCGCGATCGTGTCGATGCACTCCTTGAAGAGCCCCGGGTCGTCCATCTGCAAATAACTGATTTCGACGAGCCCCAGATAGTTGCGCAGCTTGCCGAAGAGGCTGCCCGCGTAGACTGCCAGGTGCCGCGTGCGCGTGTCGTTCCCGGCTACAAGCTGGGAAATCTCCTCCATGTCGAGACGGTCCGGCGTCCACTGAAGGCGCGGCAGGTATTCCTTCTCCCAGCTCGCGCGGTCCGTGAGCGTGTGCCCGAACTCGGCGGGGATCGCAGACGCGCCCTCGCGCCCCTTCACAAGCACGCCGTCGAGGTCGATCTTCTTGTACGAGCCGTCCTCGAACCGTTCGAGGATCTTCTCCTCGAACGCCGGGAACAGCGGCACGTCGTACCAGTTGCCGCGCTGCCCCGTGTAGACGAGCGCGTTGTCGTCGAAGCCGAGCTTCTTCGCGATGGCCAGCTCGTACGCGTTGCCGTCGGCCATATTGCCCTTGACGATCAGGTCGCTGACCTCCTCCTGCGTCAGATGCCCCTCAGAAACCCATTTGTCGAGCGTCTCGACCCAGAAGCCGAAATGCAGGACCGGGACACGGTCGAAATTTTCGTAGTGCAGGATCGCGTTCAGCGCCTGCCGGTCAGTTTGTGCCATACCTATCCCCTCTCGCCCTTCTATGCGTCCAGCAGTATCTCGTTCGCGGCCGCCACCCAGTGCTTCATCTGCGCCACATCCGCCTCGATGCCGCGCATGATCTCGAACCCGTCCGCGCGCACCGTGACGGAGCGCCCCGCGCAGATGCGCTTCACGTCCTCGAGCACCTTCCTCAGGAACGCGTCCGACTCGGGCTGCAGCACGTCGCGCAGCGGGTGCAGCACGACCTCGAGCGTCTTGTCGTCCGAGTACCCGTCCGCCGCCACCTGCACGTCCGTCCAGGGGCTCACGTGCACCATGTCGACGCCGGGCAGCTCGTTGATGAGCGAGATGAGCACCGTCGTGTTGCCGCAGCTGTGCCAGTAATTGATGCCGCCGAAATAGTCGCTTACATCCTTCTCGCTCTTGAAGATGACGTCCTTGTAGAGCGATGGCGACACGACCGGCGCGTTCACCTCGTCGTTGAAGAGGTTGGCCTTCCGGTGCCCGATGCCGAGCATCTTCGCGCGCGCGTCCGACCACCGGAACCGCGCCTCCGTCAAGAAGTCCAGGAAGGCGGAAAGCCATTCCGGGTCCTCGATATAGTCGAAAATCAAATCGTCGATCCCGCGCAGCTGCCAGGCCACGCCCCACGAGCTGCGGCACCACTGCGGGAAGATGAGCGCGAAATCGTCCGAGAGCAGCTCGCGCATCCTCTCGAAAAACGCGTGCGTCTCCTTCATCACCGGGTGCTCGTAGAAGTCCGGTATTTCCAGGCTTTCGATCGGCACCCGCTCCTTGATCACATGGTCGCGCCCCACCCATGCGTCCTCCTCCGTGTAGATCTGCGGCATCCCGAAGAGGCTCATCTCGTAGCCGACGCCCGGCCAGTACGTTACCGCGGGCCCGATCGGCGTGCAGTCAGCGTACTCCTCGAAACGGTATATGGACATCTCCAGCGAGCGCAGCACAAACTCCACGGGGTCCGTGTAGAAGCTCTTCAAAGAAAACCCGAGGATTTTCGCATACCCGGCGCGCTCGATCTCAAACGAAAACGGGATGATGTCCCGGCTCCTCGGGCGCGGGTGCCAGATATAGTCGTTCGCGGTCTCGTCGTCCGTCCACAAGGACTGGCGGCGCCTGTTTTCCTCCGTGGCGGAAAGCTCCCGGATCTTCTCCTCGCAGGCCTTGATTTGCTCTATCCTCTTGTCCATCCCTACAGCGCCCCCCCCTCCTGCGCCTTGATCTCCTTGTTCTTCCTTTCCATGCGGTACTTCGACATGCAGTCGAAGCTGACGGCTACGGTCAGGACGATGCCCATGACGACTTGCTGGGCGTATTCTTTGACGTTGACGATGAGCAGGCCGTTGCTGAGGACGCCCATCATGAGGACGCCGACGACGACGCCGAACATCTTGCCGGAGCCGCCCGCCACGCTGACGCCGCCGAGCACGCACGCCGTGATGACCTCGAACTCGAAGCCGCTGCCCGTCGTCGGCTGGCCGGAGTTGAGGCGCGAGAGCATGATGATGCCCGCCAGGCCCGCGCAGAAGCCCGAGATCGTGTACACGAGCTGCTTCGTCCAGTCGACGTTGATGCCCGAGAGCATCGCCGCCTCCTCGTTGCCGCCGATCGCGTAGAAGTAGCGCCCGAAATACGTCTTGTTCAGGATGAAGGCGCCGACGGCCAGGACCGCTACCATGACGAGGACGGGGATCGGAACCGGACCGACGTAGCCCTGCCCGAGCACGTTGAAGGCCTTGTCGAAGCCGTAGATCGGCATCCCGCCCGATATGATGAAGGCGAGGCCGGACAGCATCGTCATGAACGCCAGCGTCGCGATGAGCGGCGGCACGCGCAGCTTCGTGATGATGACGCCCTGCACGAACCCGAACCCGCTGGAGATCGCGAGGCAGAGCAGGCACGCCGGCAGGATGGGCATCTCCATCTTGACCATGAAATACGCCCCCACGACGTTGATGAAGGAAAGCGCCGAGCCGATCGAGAGGTCGATGCCGCCCGTCAGCATGACGAACATCATGCCCACCGACGCGATGCCCATGAAGGACACCTGGCGCGCGATCATCATCCCGTTGCTGGGCGTGAAGAACAACGGGCTCAGCACCGCGAACACGATGATCATCACGATCAGCACGAGGAAAATCGCATACTTCTTGAAATAATCGGATACGCTCATCCTTCCCTCCTCAATTCATCGACGCCAGCTTCAAAATGGCTTCCTGGTCAAACTCTTCCCGGCGCAGCTCCCCCGTGATGCGCCCTTCGCACAGCACCACGATCCGGTCGGACATCCCGATCAGCTCCTCCATTTCCGAGGAGATCATGATCAGCGTCTTGCCCGCCTTGACGAGCTCGTCCATGAGCCCGTAGATTTCCTGCTTCGCCCCCACATCTATCCCCCTCGTAGGCTCGTCGAAAATAATAATTTCCGGATCGTTCGCCAGCCACTTCGCGAGGACGACCTTCTGCTGGTTGCCGCCGGATAGATTGTTTGCGATCTGGTGGATGTTGGGCGTCTTGATGCGCAGGCTGCTCTTGAAGCGCTCTACGAGGTCGTTCTCCTGCCGGCCCTGGATCACGGAGATCTTCGACAGCGCCTTCAGCATCGGCATGCTGATGTTGTCGCGGATGGACATATGCAGCAGCACGCCCTGCTGCTTGCGGTCCTCCGGCACGAGCGCGATGCCCATGCGGATCGACTTCTCCGGGCTCTTTGGGTGGATCTCCTGGCCCTTGTAGACGATGCGCCCCTCCTTGATCGGCTCCACGCCGAACAGCAGCTGGGCCAGCTCCGTGCGCCCCGCGCCGATCAGGCCGCCGAGCCCGAGGATCTCCCCGCGCTTGATCGAGAGGCTGATGTCCTTGAGCCCGTTGCCCGTCACGTGGTCGAGCTCGAGCAGGACGTCCTCGTCGCCGGTCTTCGCGGCCTTCTCCGGGAAGGTCTCCTTCAGCTCCCGGCCGACCATGAGCTTGACGATCTGCTCGCGGTCCGTGCCGGCCGTGTCCATCGTCGCCAAAAGCTCCCCGTCGCGCATGACCGAGACGCGGTCGGAGATCTGGAAGATCTCGTCCAGCCGGTGCGAGATGTACACGATGGCCACCCCGCTCTCCTTGAGCCTGCGCACGACCCCGAACATCGCTTCGATCTCCTGGTTCGTGAGCGGCGCCGAGGGCTCGTCCATGATGAGGATCTTCGTCTCCTCCGAGAGCGCCTTGGCGATCTCCACCATCTGCTGGAAGCCGACGGTCAGATCCCGGACGAGCACGTCCGGGTCGATGCGGATGTCCAGCTGGCGGAACAGCTCACGGGAGCGTTCGTTCATGGCTTTCCGGTCGATGATCCACCCCTTGCGGATCGCCTTCCCGAGGAAGATGTTCTCGGCGGCGGACAGCTCGTTGACGAGGTCAAACTCCTGGTAGATCACGGCAATGCCCTTCTGGCGGGACAGCTTCGGCGTCAGCCACGCAAAATCCTCGCCGGCGATGGTGATCGTGCCCGCGTCCGGGTAGATTGCGCCGCTGCACGTCTTGATCAGCGTGGATTTGCCCGCGCCGTTCTCCCCCACGAGCGCGTGCACCTCGCCCGGGCGGAGGGAGAAGCTCACATTGTTCAAGGCCTGAACGCCGGGGTAGGCCTTGTAGATATTGCGGAATTCGAGTATATTCTCTGCTTGTTGACCCATGGCTCTCTCTTTTGCACCGTGCTTCTAAGCGGCGCGGCGCCAGATGCGCCACGCCGCAACCAAATCATACTATATTTTCAGTCCTTTGCAACAGTTTTAGTTGAGCGTCCAGCCGATGGAGGCCGCGTACTCTTCGACCGTTTCCTGCGTGACCGGGATGATCGGCATGACGGCGTCCTTCGTGAAGTCTTCGCCATTGAGGACCTTCATCGTCGTGTCGACCATCATCTCCGCCTGCACGGGCGCGCCGCCGAGGCTGATCGACATCTTGATCGGGTCGCCGTCCTTGATGCCCTGCAGCGCTTCCTGCGTCGCGTCCACGCCGAAGGTCGCGACCTTCGTGGGATCCGCGCCGGCCGCCTTGAACGCCGTGCTCGCGCCGACCGCGCCGCCGTCGCCGACGGCCACGACCACCTTCATATCCGGGTGCGCCTGCAGCATCGTCTCCACGGCCGCGAGGCCCTTGGCCGTCGTGTCCGCCTTGCCCGTCGCCACGATCGGCGAATCCGGGGCGAGCTCCTCCATCGCGTCCTTGATGCCGTTCTCACGCTCGATCAGGTCCTGCGAGTCCGGGAGGTTGATGAGCCCGACCTCGCAGACGCCGTCGTAGTTTGCCTGGATCCACTCGGCCGCCTGCTTGCCGCATTCGTAGCCGGTGTCGTAGTTTTGCACCATCAGCTCCGCGTCGTAGTTTGTGATATGGAAGCCGTAGGCAAAGACGACGATCCCCTGCTCCATCGCCTTCTTCGTGATCTCCTCCACGGAGTTGACCTCGACCGCGCCGAGGATGATGGCGTCCACGCCGCTCTCGACGAAGTTCTCCAGCTGCGTGACCTGCTTCGCCGCGTTGCTGTCCGCGCCCACGAGCGTGGCCTCCGCGCCGTACTCGTCCTTCGCGTACTGCACGAGGTGCTCGCCCATCTCAGCCCAGGTCGGGTTGTTGAGGTCGTAGAACGCGACGCCGATCTTGTACGCCGTATCCGTGGCGCCGGTCTCCTCCTCGGCCACGGCCTCGGCGGAGCCCCCCGCGCTTGTGGCAGACGAGCTGCCGCCGGACGAGCACGCCACCAGCATCGACGCCGCGAGCAGGATGCAGAGCACAAGGCCCACGGTTTTCCTTAGATTTTTCATTGATGAGTACCTCCTTCTTAAACTCTTCAACAAAGATTTTGTATGTTATACTAAAGTTTAGTTAGGGTAGAGGGTGGTTGCAAGACAACAATATTTATTGTTGAGCAAAGATTTTTATGAGTTTGGTATGCATTCTGTATTTCTGATTGACGACGAGGCCTACGTCATCGAGCTCCTCCAGCGACTGATCGACTGGAAAGCCCACGGCATGGAGATCGTCGGCTGCGCCGGGGACGGCATCACGGCCCTTTCCGACGTGGAGCGGCTGCGCCCCGACATCGTGATCACCGACATCCGCATGCCCGGCCTCGACGGCCTGGAGCTGATCCAGCGCATCCGCGCCTTCAAGGACGACACGGCCTTCATCATCATCAGCGGCCACAAGCATTTCGAATACGCGCAGACGGCCATCGGCTGCGGCGTGAAGGGCTACCTGCTGAAGCCGCTCCGCGCGCAGGACCTGCTCGACGCGCTGGGCCCGATCCTTGCGCAGCACGAGACGAGCCAGCAGGAGATCAGCCGGATCGAGGCAAACAACGAGGAGCTGCTGCGGGCGAAGGCGAAGATGCACCAGCTCTTCCTCGAGCGCGCCGCCGGCGGGCGCGTCGGCCTCCCGGCGGAGATCGCGCAGCTGAACAGCGAGTACCTGTTGGGCCTCATGCCGGGGCGGTTCCTCATGGCCATCCTGAAGCTCGACCACAAGAAGCCGGACTTCGTCTTCCCCGACCACCTGACCCGCCAGGTCGAGGAAGCTACCCTCGAGGCGCTCACCCCGATCACAAACACGGCCCTCTGCCTGACGGCCGGGAAGAAGACCATCGTTTTCCTGAACTACCCCGAGGAGGCGCGGGCGGACATCGAAAAGGCGTTCCAGCAGATCGTGGACGCGGTCATGCTCCAGGCGGAGAAGTTCGAGCAGATCCGCTTCACAGCCTGCCTCGGCACAGAGCAGCAGGACCCGGGGCAGATCGCCGCCTCCTACCAGGACGCCTACCGCGCCCTCCAGCAGCGCATCGCGGCGAAGCAGAGCGGGGTCGTCCCCGCCCCGCCCACCTACGACGCGGCCGCCGCGGTGGCCGCGCATTTCTCGGAGGGGAAGAAGGCCAAGCTTGCGCAGGACATCGACCAGGGCAATCTCGACGAGTTGGCCCCGGACGCGCTGCAGGTCTTCGCCGGGGCCGAGGCCGAGGGGGGCTACCCCCCCGCATTCTGGTGGGAGGCCTACCTCTCGCTCTACGGGTACGTCCTGAAATTGGTCCAGCCGCTGGGGGTAGCTACCGATGAGGAGCTGGCCTTGGGCGCGCTGCGCCTAAAGCTCGAGGACGCGCAGAGCGCGCCCATGCTGCGCGCCGCCTTCGAGGACGCGCTCAGGAAGACCCTTGACCAGCAGAAGGAGGCCTTCGCCACGCCGGAAAACCTCGCGGTCTCCATCGCGAAGAAATACATCGCCGCGCATTACCAGGACCGCATCACCCTGAGCGACATCGCGGGCATCGTCTACCTGAACCCCGTCTATTTCTCCATCCTGTTCAAGCGGGAATGCGGCATGAACTTCGTGGACTACGTCAACCGGTACCGCATCGACATGTCCAAGGCCCTCCTGAAAGACGTCAAGCGGTCCATGGCGGAAATTGCGAAGGCGTGCGGGTTTTCGAGCACAAAATATTATTCGAAGATCTTCAAGAAGACCACGGGCCTGACGCCGTCGGAGTACCGCATCAGGCATCACCGTTGAGGGGACCGGATTGGAAGGCGACCGCGTCCTCCTGATCCTCTGCGCCGCCCTGCTGGCGGCCGTGGCCGTGCTCACGGCGCTGTACCTGCGCTCCCTGCGCCGGGTCCGGGCGGCGGCGGAGTGGTCGGCCGCGCAGAGCAGCCGGGAGGAGCAAAACCAGGCCCTCCTGGCAAACTACCTGCGGCAAAGGGCCGAGCTCGCGGAGCTGCAGAGCCAGATCAACCCGCATTTCCTGTTCAACACGCTCGACTCCATCCGCGGGCTCGCGCTCACGCAGGGGGCCGACGACGTCTCCGACATGATCGAGGCGCTGTCGTCGATGTTCCGCAGCAACCTCCGCAAGACGGAGACGCTCGTCACGCTCGCCGACGAGATTCAAAGCGTCGAAAATTATTTGTTCATCCAAAAATTCCGGTTCCGGGACAAGTTCGAGTTCCTGAAGAGCATCGAGATGGCGGAGGGCGATTTGAAGCGGTGCCTGATCCCGCATTTCACGCTGCAGCCGATCGTCGAGAACGCGATCTACCACGGGCTGGAGACGAAGACGGGCAGCGGCGTGATCAAGCTCGTCGCCAGGCGGACGGCGCAGGGGCTCACCCTGCGCGTCTCGGACAACGGGCGCGGCATCCCTTCCGAGAAGCTGGCGGTGCTGGGCGAGCGGATCGACGGGACGCCCAGCGTGAAGGCGGAGGCGGACGGGGAGAGCGCGCACACGGGCATCGGGCTCGCCAACATCAACCAGCGCATCAAGATGCAGTTCGGCCAGGGATACGGGCTCACGCTCGCGAGCACGTACAACATCGGCACGCAGGTGGAGATCTTCCTCCCGTTCACGGAGGGGCAGGGCTATGATTGAGGAGCTTTTGCGGGCGGAGAACATCTCGGGGCCGGGGATCCTCAAGCACGTCCATTTCACGGCGTACAAGCAGGAGGTGACGGGGCTCCTCGGGCTCAACTACTCGGGCAAGTCGGAGCTGCTGCGGGCCATTGCCGGCTTCCACAGCCCGGCCGGCGGGCGCGTGGTGTACGGCGGCGCGCCCGTCCGCTTCGGCTCGCCGATCGAGGCGCGGGCGGCGGGCATCGTCTACATCGACAACCTGAACGCGCTGATCTCGGAGTTCAGCGTGTCGGAAAACATCTTCGTGATGCAGCCCCGGATGGGTGGGCTGAGCGTCCTCGACACCTACGTGCTCACGGAAAAATGCGAGGGGATCCTTTCCGCCTCGGGCCTCTCTGACATCGGCATCTCGCTGGACGCCCAGCAGAAAGGCGCGGAGCTGAGCCGGTTCCACAAGCTCGTCCTCATCCTCATACGCTCCGTCGCGGCGGGGGCCAGGCTCGTGATCGTGGACCAGCTGCTCGCCGATTTCCCGCAGTCGGTCCTCCCCGTGCTCGCAAGGCTCCTTGCCACCCTGACGGCGAAGGGCGCCACCTTCGTGATCGCCGACCACGACGCCTCGACGCTCACGCGCGTGTGCGACCGCATCACCGTCCTGCGGGAGGGCATGGTCTGCGGCACGTACGACCGGGAGGACTTCCAGGAGGACGCGCTCAATTCCGTGATGATCGGCTACCGGGCGGGGCGGCCGGACGGCACGGGCATCCGGTACGCGCTGTCCGGGGACGTCGTATTGCGCATGTCGGGCATCCGCTTCCTCGACGGGAAGGGGCCGCTGTCCCTCGAGGTGCGCCGGGGCGAGGCGGTCGGCCTGTGCACCCTGTCCTATTCGTTCGCGCGCAAACTGATGGATGGGCTCTACGGGCTCTCTCGGTTCCCGCGCGGCAGCATCCAGCTGGACGGGCGCCCGTTCCGGCCGAAGAGCCCGCGGCAGGCGATCGCGCGCGGCATCGGCCTCGTCTCCGAGTGGAACTGCCTGTTCCCCAACATGTCGATCCCCGAGAACGTCCTGCTGCGGCGCCACCGCCGCAACAAGCTGATGCCATGGCAGGCCTCTTGGGCGGCGGTGGCGGGCCCCCCGGCCGAGGCGTCGGCAGCCCGGAAACTCCCGCACGGCATCGACGCGGCCATGTTCACAGCCTACGAGGCCGTCACGGCCATGCCGAAAAACAGCCCGGAATACCAAAAGACCCTCGGCTTGATGCGCTGCGCGCTCATGATGCCGAAGCTGACGCTGTTCACAGACTTGGACAAAGACGTAGACTTCCCGACCTACCACCGCCTGCTGGACCTGGTGCGGCTGCTCACGCAAAAGGACCAGTCCATCCTCATGACCTCCGCGAACATCCAGAACCTGCTGCCCCTATGCGGCCGCATCTACCTCGTCCACGAGGGCCGCGCGATCTTCGACGTCGACACCGCCGTCATCCCTTATGAGGATACCATCGCGATGTATGGGCATCTGTGCTCGCTGTGACGCCCTTGGCGCAAAGCGATCCAAATCCCCATTTCCCCGCTCACGCCACCTTGTCGCGCAGCTCCACCACCGTCTTGAGGATCGCCACGATGTTTTCCAGCGGCACGTCGTTCATGATCTCCTGCGCGGGCGCGATGATGTAGCCGCCGCCCTTCCCGAGGATCCGGATCGTCTCCGTCGCCATCTCCCGGACCTCGTCCGGCTTCATGAAGGGGAGCCGCTGCGTGTCGATGCCGCCCATGAACACGAGATCGCCCCCGTACTCGCGTTTGATGAACGCGAGGTCGTTGCAGGGCTGCACCGGCTCCCAGGCGTCGAGCCCGATGTCGATGAGCTTCGGCAGGTAGGCCTCGATCTTGCCGCAGGAGTGCATCATGATGTACTGGCCGTATTTCTTGTACTCCGCGAAGAGCCGCTTCAGGTGCGGCAGGATGACCTCCTCAAACATCGTGGGCGAGAAGAAGCCGCTGCACTGCGTCGCGAGGTCGTCGCCGTGGTGGACGAGCTTGTAGCCGAGGTCGGCCTTCACCTTCGCGAGCCTGATGCGGTAGTCCGTGATCTTCTCCATCAGCGCGTAGGTCATCTTCGGGTTCAGCGCGATCTCCGTCATGAAGTTTTGGAAGCCCATCAGCGCGTAGGCGCGCTCGAAGATGCCGAAGTCGCCGCCGGGGATGGCGCACAGCCCGCCCGGGACGCCGTCCTTGTACTGCGCGTAGATCGCGTCGTTGCCCTCCGTGAGCGGGTCGGGGTGCTCGTAGGCCGCCACCGCCTCCTCCAAAGGCAGCTCCCAGAGCTTCTGTAGCTTCTCCGGCAGGAACCCGGCGGCGCGCGCGTTCTTCTCCGCGCTGCCCTCGAACAGCCCGTAGTTTGTGAAGAACCCGGCCTCGCCGATCATCGTGCCCATGCCCCACCGGTCGTAGACGGTCCTGCCCTCGACGTCCACGTAGGCAAACCCCTCCTCCTCAAGGCCGCGCATCTTCCCGATGTCGTTGCGGTAGTGCAAAGGCAGGTCGTCCTTCGTGTAAATGAATAAGATATGATTCTCGAGATAGTCGTCGAGCTCGCCCACGTCGCCGAGGCCAAGCGCCTGGCTGATCTCCACGTCCCGCGTCCTGTCCGCGAACGTGATCTGGCTCGGCAGATAGTCCACGGGCTCCCGCGTAAACTGCCGCATCACGCGGTCCTTCTTTGTCAACTCCGCCATCTCGCTTCCCTTCCCTTTCCTTTCCGCGCTGACGCGCCTTCCGCTATGACACCCCGTGCTTCTCCATGTCCCGGCAAAAATCCACGAGCGCCGCGACGTTCTCGATCGGCGCGTCCGAGGGGATCGACCCCGCCGGCCCGAACAGGTATTTCCCGCCCTTGCCCAGCAGCGACAGCGTCCGCAGCGCGTCCTCGCGCACCTCGTCCGGCGTGCCGAGCGGGATCACGCTCTGCGACCCCAGGCCGCCGAACAGCACGATGTCCTTCCCGTACTCCCGCTTGATCAGCCCCAGGTCCATCGACTCCGGCTGCATCGCGTCGAGGCATTCCACGCCCAGCCCGATGAACTCCGGCAGCAGCTCCGTCACGTCCCCGCAGCTGTGGTGGAAGGCGTGGATCCCCTTCTTCCGGTAGGCCTCCATGATCCGCTGGTAGCAAGGCTTGACGTAGCGCAGCCAGTGCTCCTTGGATATGAACAGCCCCTTCTGGATCCCGTAGTCGTCGATCAGCCGCACCGCGTCGACGCCCCCGGGGAGCCCCTCCACGAGCCGGATGATGTAGTTTGTGATGTTCTCGAACAGCATCTCGATCTTCTCAGGCTCCGCGATCAGCCCCACGAGGAAGTCCTCGAGCCCCGTGATGTACCACGCCTGCGTGAGCGGCCCCGTGATGCGCATGACGTTGAACCGCCCCGGGTAGCGGGCCATCAGGTCCACCGCGCGCACATAGCGCCCATCGCCGTCGCCGGCCGGGAACCGGTACCCGGAGAAGTCCAGGTCCTTCACGGGGAAGCTGACCATCCCCCAGTCGCCGATGTCGTAGTTGCCGCGCACGTCCCATTCCGTCCCGAACTCGTCGAAATAATTTGCGCCGTCGTCCGCCTCGCCGCGGAAGCCGTTGTGCTCGCCGTTCGGGCCGTCGGGGTCCAGGTACAGCAGGTGGTTGCCGATCCGGTCCTCCACCTCGTCCCGGTCATACCCGTAGTACTCGCCCAGCCGGTCCGTCATCTTCATCGTCATGTCGAAATGGTGCGGCGTGAAATCCGGCAGGTCGCCGCGCAAGATCGTCAGCATACGTTCTCTTCTGTTCATAGTCAGTCACCTCTATCCAATGTTATTCTATCCAAGCCATCCCACGCGAAGCAATGCTCCAAAATATAGGAAAGCACAAATATATTTATCTTATCCATTTTCTGTCCTTGCGATGATCTCGTCCTGCAGCGATGCCGCGAGCGTCGTGTAATAGGCGCTGTAGCCGGAGATGCGCACGATCAGGTTGCCGTAGGCCTCGGGGCGCCGCTGGGCGTCGAGGAGGGTCTCGCGGCCGATGACGTTGAACTGGATCTCCATGCCGCCCTCCGCAAAATATGTGCCCACGAGATCCCGCAGGATGCGGCGGTGCGCCTCGCCCTCCAGGAAGCTGGGCAGGAATTTGATGTCGAGCACCATCCCGTTGGCGAGCTTCGCGTGGTCGGTGCAGAGCACGGAACGGATCGCCGCCGTCGGGCCCGAGACATCCTGGCCCTGGCAGGCGGAGAAGCCGTTGGCCAGCGCCGCGCCGGCCTTGCGCCCGCTCGGGAGGGCCGCCGTGTACTGCCCCATCGCGGAGTGGTGGTAGACGCTGTAAAACCCGGCCTGGTACCGCTCGCCATAGGGGTTTGTCTTCGAGCGGATGCGCGAGACGAACAGATCCGCCAGCTCGCCCATCATGCTGTCCGCCGCCGCCGCGTCGTTGCCGTACCGGCCTTTGAGCCCGGACAGCCTGCGCCGGAGCGGTTCCTGCCCCTCGAAATCGTTTTTCAGGATTTCAGCGAGCGCCTCCAGCGAAAGCTGCTTCTCGTCATAGACGATGCGCTTGATCGCGAGCAGGGAGTCCACCGCGTCCGCCATGCCCGTGCCGTTGATGGAGGAGAACGGGTATTTCGCCCCGCCGCGCGTCACGTCGAGGCCCTTGCGGAACGCGCTGCCGTAGGTCGCGGAGCAAAACGCGATCGGCCAGCTCTGCCCATAGGTCTCGTCCAGCAAATTTGTGCCCGCGGCGGCGAAGTCCACGGCGCCCGCCAGCTCCTGCTTGTACCATGCGTAGAACGCGTCGAAGCTCTGCACCTCA
>JAISTX010000070.1 GCA_031272365.1 Eubacteriales Family XIII. Incertae Sedis bacterium | reverse complement strand
CGGCGGAGCGCCGGTACTTTTCCTTTGCAGCGATATGAACACTCCTGCGGCGCAGATGCCCGCAAATATGACGAAGCCCGTATGCATGCTCGACAGGAGCGCGCTCTCCGCCGCTTCGTCGATCGGCGTCGCGCCGAGCACCGTGTTCAGGATGATCGTTATGATGGCCATGCTTACGATCTGGCCCATCGTGCGCATCGTGCTCGTCAGCGACGAGGCGACGCCGTAGTCGCGCGCGTCGACGCACGACATGATCGCATTTGTGTTCGGCGACGAGAAGAACGCGACGCCGACGCCGATGGCTACGAGGTCGAGCAGGATGCCCCATACGGGCGTTGCCGCGTCCATGAAGATAAACAGGACGAGCGATGCGGCGCACACCCCCATGCCGAGCGACGCGATGCGGTACGGCGAGTGCCGGTCGGACAGCTTTCCGGCCAGCGGCGACAGGATGGCCTGGCACACCGGCTGGACGATGAGGATGAGGCCCGACAGGTCAGCGCCGTATCCCTTGACCATCTGCAGGTATATCGAGAGCAGATAGGACAGGGCGAATGTGGCTCCGTAGTTGAAGAGGGCCGCCAGGTTGGAGAGCAGGAAATTGGCGCTTTTGAAGAGGCGGATCTCGATGACCGGATGCTCGGCCTTCAGCTCGAAATTGACGAAGACGACGAGCAGTGCGATGCCGGCGCCCGTGATGAAATATGATGCTGCGTTCTGCGTGAAGATCGTCAGGCCGTACATGAGGACGGATGTGGACGCGATGTAGAGCGCGATGCCCGGCGGATCCATGCGAGAGGAGGCCGCGCCTTTTTTTACGGCTGCCGCGGCGAGTCGCTTCGGTAGCTTTGCCGCCGCGATTGCAAAAGCGACGAGCGCGACGGCGCAGCTGAGCGCAAACGTGTACCTCCAGTCGAGATAGTGCGTGAGCAGGCCGCCGAGGACAGGTCCGGCCGACAGCCCCGTGTAAGTGAAGGCGACCGAGATGCCGAGCATGCGGCCGCGCATCCGCGCTGGGAACACGTCGGCGATGATGGCCGTGCTGGTCGCAAAGACCATCGCGGCGCCTACGCCCTGCAGCGCCCTGAAGAGGATGACCATCTGAAGCGAGGTGGAGACGGCGTTGACGCCGGACATCGCGCCGAATACGAGGATGCCGAGTATGAAGAGCCGCCGCTTCCCCGTGATGTCCGCAAGCCGTCCGAAAGGCACGGAGAGCGCCACGGTAAAGAGGAAATACGTCGTGACGATCCAGGACAGATGTGTGGCCGGGCTGTGGAACTCGCGCCCTATGACGGGGATCGCGATGTTCAGCGAGCTCGCCGAGAACGTCGTGACAAAAGCCGTAGCGATGACGGTGAACATCACCGCACGGCGTTCGTTCTTTATGCTGTGTTCGTCTCCCATGAGGATATTATACCAAATATATCCTCATGGCGAATATTCGTCATTTGACCGAGTACAGTATCTCCCCGTAGCTCGGGAGCGGCCAGTAGCCGGAGTCCACAAGTCCTTCGAGCGTATCGGCCGTGGCGCGGAGCTTTTCCATCGCCGGTATGACTGTGCTCTTGTAGTAGGTCGCCTGCTTGAGGATCGGCGCGTCCTCGTCGGCCTTGTCCACCGCTTTCTCGAGCGCCGTGACATCCTTGTCCAGGGCGTCCGACAGCGCGTACAGCTTCTTCAGCAGATTGGTCTCGAGCGCGAGGCCCTTGGCGCCGAGCTTCAGCTTGGCCGCGGCCGCCGCCTTGGCCGTCGCCGCGCCCGCCACGTCCGTCTGGTAGCTTACGACCGCCGGAACGATGTCCCTGTGCGCGATCTCGAGCATCGACGCGGCTTCGATGTGCAGGATTTTGACGTAGGCCTCGAGCAGCAGCTCGAACCTTGAGCGCACCTCCGTCTCCGACAGCACGCCCTGTCGCTCGTACAGCGCGATGTTCTCCTTCTTTATGAAGTAGGGCAGGGCGTCGACGGTCGTGAGCAGGTTCAGGAGGCCGCGTTTTTCGGCTTCCTTGACCCA
The DNA here is from genome assembly GCA_031272365.1 of Eubacteriales Family XIII. Incertae Sedis bacterium. GTDB lineage: Bacteria > Bacillota > Clostridia > Peptostreptococcales > Anaerovoracaceae > WRFF01. Next base: position 3,313 of record JAISTX010000070.1, on the reverse strand, counting down.
TGCGCTTTCGTAGTTGTTTCCGTTGAAGATGATGCGCTCGTGCTTGACGATCGTCTCCTTGATGAGCTTGGCCAGTTCCTTGTTGAAGTCCTTGGCCTTCTCGAGCCTGTCCGCGAATTCCTGCAGCACGTCCGCGACGATGGTGTTGAGAGTGAATCCCGGGCCGGCTGTCGAGAGGGACGATCCGACCATGCGGAACTCGAATTTGTTGCCGGTGAAAGCGAAGGGCGAGGTCCTGTTGCGGTCCGTCGTGTCCTTCGGGAAATTCGGAAGCACGTCGACGCCGAGGTCGAAAGGCATGCGTTTCTTGGCTTCGACCTTCACGCCGCTCTTGATGCCTTCGAGTATCTCCGTGAGCTCCTCGCCGAGGAAGATCGAGATGATGGCGGGCGGTGCTTCGGCCTTTCCGAGACGGTGGTCGTTGGCGGCGGTGGCTACGGATACGCGCAGCAGGTCCTGGTGCTCGTCGACTGCCTTGATGACCGCGCTGAGGAAGAGCAGGAAGCGCGCGTTCTCGGATGGCGTCCTGCCGGGGTCGAGCAGATTCTCGCCCTTCGAGGTCGAGATGGACCAGTTCAGGTGCTTGCCGCTGCCGTTGACGCCGGCAAATGGCTTCTCGTTCGTGAGTGCTACCAGGCCGTGCCTGGGGGCGACGGTCTTGAGCGTCTCCATGATGAGCTGGTTGTGGTCGGTCGCGGCGTTGGAGCTCTCGTAGACGGCTGCTATCTCATGCTGCGCCGGCGCGACCTCGTTGTGGCGGGTCTTGCTCGCGATGCCGAGCGACCAGAGAGTCTCGTCGAGCTCCTCCATGAACTCGAGGACGCGCGGCTTGATGACGCCGAAATAGTGGTCGTCGAGATCCTGCCCCTTCGGCGGCGCGGCGCCGTACAGCGTGCGTCCCGCATACACGAGGTCCGGACGGGACTCGTACATCGACTCGTCAATGAGGAAATACTCCTGCTCGGCGCCGATGTTCGTGACGATGTCCACGTCGCCCTTGGTCCCGAAGAGCTTCAGGATGCGCTTGCCCTGCTTGGAGAGGGCCTGCATGGAGCGCAGCAGCGGCGTCTTCTTGTCGAGCGCTTCGCCGCTGTAGGAGACGAAAGCGGTCGGGATATACAGGATCGTGTCCTTTACGAAGGCGTAGGAGGTGGGGTCCCAGGTCGTGTAGCCGCGCGCCTCGTAGGTCGCGCGGATGCCGCCGGACGGGAAGCTCGATGCGTCGGGCTCTCCGCGCACGAGCTCCTTGCCCTTGAACTCGAGCGTGAGCTCGCGGTCGCCCTTGAAGTCGATGAACGAGTCGTGCTTTTCGGCCGTGACGCCCGTCATCGGCTGGAACCAGTGCGTGAAATGCGTTGCCCCCTGCTCGAGGGCCCATTCCTTCATGGCGCCCGCGATCGCGTCCGCGTGCTTCGGGTCGACGGCCGTCCGGCTGTCGATGCTCTTCTTGAGGGACTTGTATACGTCCGCGGGGAGCCTCTTCTTCATCACCTGCGGCGTAAATACCTGGCTTGCGTAGTCGGTGCTCAGATCGAACATGGGTGCCTCCTTTTCTTCTCCACTTTTTGAATCATAAATGATCAGACCAAAATCACAATACTATTTTATCCCGCGCCGAAACCGCTGTCAACAAGATTGTACTAATCAATTCTGAATTGTCAGATTTTTCGAATAAAGATGGCCGGACGGCGGCTATTGGATGGAGACACCAGGATGGAGATGGGTGTATACTGTAAGTGCAAGGAGGGACGACTTATGAAGATAAAATTCTGCGGTGCCGCCGAAGGCGTCACGGGCTCCTGCCACCTTATCACGGCGGGCACGGAGGATGCGCCGCTCAGGATACTTCTCGACTGCGGCGAGCTACAGGGCGGCCGGTCCATCGAGGAGCAGAACTCGGAGCCTTTCCCGTTTGACCCTACTGAGGTGGACTGCGCGATTCTTTCGCACGCGCATATCGACCACTGCGGCAGGCTACCGCTGCTCGTCAAGAGGGGCTACGGGGGCAAGATATTCTGCACGGAGGCGACGGCCGACCTGCTCGGCATCATGCTGCGCGACGGCGCGCACATCCACGAGAAGGAGGCCGAGTGGAAGACACGCAAGGCGCTACGCGCGGGGCGCGACCCCGTAGAGCCGCTCTACACGATGCAGGACGCGGAAGAAGTGCTGAAGCACGTAATCCCCGTGCGCTATGATGAGACCGTGACGCCCGCGGACGGATTCCGTTTTGCGCTGCGCGATGCGGGCCATATCATCGGATCGGCTATCGTGGAACTGTGGCTTGCGGACGGCACGGGTTCCGGCGCGGGCGAGAAGAAGATCGTCTTCTCGGGCGACCTTGGACAGTCCGACCGTCCGATGCTGAACGACCCGACGTTCATCAAGGAAGCTGACTGCGTGATCATGGAGAGCACCTACGGCAACCGCATACATGAGCACCGCGAGGACAGCGACAAGCTGCTCGCGGACGTATTCATCGAGACTACGGAGAGAGGCGGCACCGTCGTTATCCCCTCGTTCGCGGTCGGCCGGGCGCAGGACCTCATCTACGAGTTCAACGATTTCTACGAGAACAACGCCTATTACGCGAGGAAGCTGAAGGACGTCAAGATGTATATCGACAGTCCGATGGCAATCGCGGCGACGGAGGTCTTCAAGCGCAACGCCAAGGTGTTCGACGAGGAATACAAGGAGAAGGTGAGGGAGGGCGACGACCCCCTGGACTTCATCAATCTGCAGTTTACGAAAACGGCGGAAGAGTCGAAGCGCCTGAACGAATCGGACGAGCCCAAGGTCATCATCTCTGCGAGCGGCATGTGCGAGGCAGGCCGCATTCGCCATCATCTGAAACACCACCTGTGGCGGGGAAAGGACGCGGTCGTATTCGTCGGCTATCAGGCCGTCGGCACGCTCGGGCGCGACATCGTGGACGGAGCCAAGTCGGTGAAACTCTTCGGGGACGAGGTGCGCGTCAACGCGCATATCTACAACCTCGAAGGATTCAGCGCGCACGCGGACCACGACGGGCTCATGGCGTGGGTCAAGGGTTTTGAGGAAAAGCCGGAACGCTTTTTCCTTGTGCACGGCGAGCTACAGTCCAAGAAGGATCTTGCGCGCGACATCGAGCGGGAGACGGGGATCGCGCCTACGGTGGTCGAGCATATTTCGGAGTTCGAGGTGTGAGCCTGGAATTGTCAGAATAACGCCAATAGTATTATTTCGGCGCGGCGCATTGAACCGCGCCCTGCGGGTGCTATAATGGACACGCGTGAAAAAATTGCGTCGCATGGATATAGAGTACAGGAGGTAA
>JAISTX010000028.1 GCA_031272365.1 Eubacteriales Family XIII. Incertae Sedis bacterium | reverse complement strand
TCGGACTCGAAATCGCGCGCCGCCACGAGCCGCAAGGCGGGCGGGACGCCGCCCGCTTCCCCGGCTGCACCCGCAAACACCGGTGCCCCGGCGCCCCCATATGCAAACAGCGCCCGCTCGATATGCGCGATCTGCTCCGGCCGCGCGTCCTTTTCGCGGTACGCGCAGGGAACCCCCCGCCGCGCGCCGTCCTCCGCGATCCCGTGCACGGCCGCCTCAGACCCCGCCGCGCGCGCCGCCTCGCACAGCGCCTCGCACGTCCGGTTCGTCAAAGCAAAAAACGCGTCGCCCGGTTCCGCCGTCAGCACGACGTTCACCTCCGCGCACACGCACGCCATCCCGGCGATCGCCTCCGTGTACAGGGGCGAGATATAGTCGTAGCCGTAGACCCAGACCACCGCCCCGCGCAAAAAAGCCGACGCGCGGATCCGCGCCGCAAACAGCCGCGTCACGTCCGTGCTGTCCGGCCGCCCCGCCCCGCCGTCCATCGCGGCCAAGGCCTCTTCATACCCGCGGTAGATCCACAGCAGATCCACGAGCTTGCGCCGCAGCAAGCTGTCGCCCTCCATCGCCTCCACCGCCGAAGCCAGCGCGTCCGGCGTCACGAGGTGCGTCTTGAAGCTCATGATCGCCGCGCTCACCTTCTCGATGAACGCCGTGGAATTTTCCAGCCCGCGGTACACCGACAGCGCCTCCCGCCCCCGGTGCAGCAGCCGCGCGATGAGCATGTACTTCCCGTACTGGTCGATGTAGTCCGTGCGCCCGCCCGTCTCCGCGAGCACGCGCCCCGCCAGCCGGTTCATGCTCGTCACGACCGGATCCACGAATGCCGGCGCCTCGAGGTAGTCGAACGCCGCCCGCTCCGTCTCCAAAGTGAACTGGTCGGGCACGATCAAAAGCACCGACCCGTCCTGCCCGCGCGCCAGGCTCTCCGCCCGCGCCCGCGCAAACAGATACCGCTGCTTGTCGATGTCCTCCCTGCCGTAGAAAACGTTCAGCATGCTATTTGAACGATGAGAAAACCGCCTGCCAGTCTACAAATTTGTATAACAAAATCGCGACGACCGCGATGATGACGACGATGGCCAGCGTCCGGAAAAACCGCCGGATCGCGTACCCGATGCGCGCGAACGGGTTGCACCCCGCGAGCCCCCCGGCCGCGAGGCCGCTCACCATGCGCATCAGCTCCTGGTCCGTCTCCGTCGAATTGTCCTGTACGACCACGGGCCGCTTCGACTGCTCCTCCAGAAACTTCTCCGTCTCCGTCTTGACGATGAGCTCCGGCACGATCCACCGGTTGCGGCAGTACGCGCACCGCACCTCCCCCGTCTTCGGATCCAGCAGCTGGTACTCGTCCGCCCCGCACTGGTCGCATTTGATGTCAATCATGCCGCTTGCCCCTTTCCCCATGAACGACTATTTGCTTTTCAATAACTGTTTTACCATAATCGCCTCCTCCACGTCCAGCACGATCTCCGCGCCGCAGCCCTGGCATTGGATCGTGATCTGTGTGTCGCGTGTTTCCAATGCCTATATCCTCCGGAGAATCTCACTCGCTTCGTCCGGCATCATGGCACTCAGGAAGGCTGCCGTCTTTTCGCTGAGTATGCGCGGCACGCGCGGGTCGTGGATCTCAAAGCTGTTCACGCCCCGGACGTACGGCACCCGGCACGCAGCGACCGAACTGCTGCGCAGGTCTGTCTTCTGCACGTTTGACACCTCGATCGGGGTCTCCGTCTCATAGAAATGCCGCTCGCGTTCGTTGCGATAGCGGCCGCCGATGGCAAAGCGGCAGATAAGCCAAAGCACCACACCGCCGATCAGAAAGGGCACCGTGAGTTTGAAGCCGGCGTCGAGCGACGCCTCAATATCCGCGCCGGTCAACCCGTCGTTGAAGTACAACCGGCCGAAGACCAGCAGCCACCAGAGGAAAGCGAAGGCGACCAGCACCAGCAGCGTGAGCAGGTTGCGCTTGCCGGCATCGAACGGCACCGAGCCCATCGTCTCCCCCGTGCGCCCGTTCACGGCGATGTAGTGCAGCATGTGCTTGCCTCCCTTCCGGTTGAAATACGAATATAGCCACACGGGCAGATAGGCGGATTTCCATTGCGCCCCGGCGAGGTCGACGCTCTGCTCATCCCAGCGGATGTTGTAGCGAAGCAAGCCCGGGCGGTTCCTCGATTTTTCCACCGCCGCCCTGTGCTTCTCGTTGATATAGACCTCTTTCACATTCTCGATGGCGTCCACCGCGTATTTCTCCGACATCCCGTTCGCCTGACTCTGCGCTATATCGTGCAGCTGCGCGCCCGCGAGCCATTTCAGCTCGTCGATATTCGTGTCGCGGCGCTCGGCGCAAAACCCCTTCAGGTAGCGCCCGTCATACGGCACGCAGTTTTCGACATCGAACGGCAGGATCGCGTTGATGATGTTCAACGTATTGCGCTGGACATCGACGGCCCGTTTCTTGGAGCTCGCCTCGATCGTCAGGCCGGAAACGGTCATGTCGAATTCACGGCTGATATCGTAGAAATCGACATCAAAATAATTCGTATTCTCGCTACGGTGCTCCGCAATGATATCCCCGGCCGGCCCCGAAAAACGGCAGTGCGTCTTTGCGTCCATGACGAGATAGGGGAGGTACACGCCCATGACATTCTCCGGCGTGAATTCCCGCTTGAAGGCGCTGACGGCGAAGCGCCTGCGTGCATGGACAAATTCCGCGATCTTCGCCTGCGCCTCCTCCCGCGTCAAAAGGAATGGCAGCACGGCGTCTGTGACCGCCCCGTGCGGCATCTGCTGCTCAATCGACAAAAACTCGCGGCACCAGGGGCACCGCGCGGACATCGTTTCCTCCACGTCAAGCACGATCCCAGCGCCGCAGCCCTGACATTGGATCGTGACCTGAGTGTTCCGCGAGCCCGGCATTTCCCGCGTATCCACTTTTTACAACCTCCTGAGTATATCTCCCACGCCGCGCGGCACGACCGACTCGAGCACGCCTGTCGCGTTCGACAGGTTTCCGATGCCCGAGACGGCGCCGAGCGGATCCGACCCGACGAGCGAGCCCTGCACACGGTTGTCGTTCGCGTCCCGCAGCCTGGGGGACCTTTGCCCCGTCAGGTGCTGCGCGAGCTTGTCGTACTGCTGCAGGCCCGTCATCTGCACTGGCGTCTCACTCTCGTGATGGTGCCTCTCCTTGATGTTGCGGTATTTCATGTAAATGACGACGAAAAAGACGGGGCCCGTCAGCAATAATATTATTTCAGCATGATCCATATCGTTCCCCTTCCTTCATCGAAATACATTGATCAGGTAGATGCCGAAGATGCTGAGCACCTCCGCGATGATCGAGATGGCCCACAGCCGCGAGAGGTTGACGGGCACGGAGCCCATCGTCTCGCCGGTGCGCGCGTTGACCGCGACGTAGTGCAAAAGCCGCTTGCCGCTGCTCTTGACCTCCAGGTAGGAGTAGAGCCAGACGGGCAGGTAGGCCGACCGCCACTGCGTCCCTTTCAGGTCCACCTTCTCCTGGTCCCAGCGGATGCCGGCGTTGTAGCCCGCCGCCGTCTGGTTGGCCTGGTAGCGGGCGATGTCGCCGATCTGCGCCTCCGCGAGCGGCCGGAGGTCGTCGACGTTCGTGTCGCGCCGCTCCGAGGTGAACCCCTTTAAATAATTGCCGTTGTACGGCACCGAGTTTTCGACGTCGAACGGCATGATGGCGTTGATGACGTTCGTCGTGTTTGCAAGCGCGTTGATGTTGCGCTTGTCCGCGCTGCCCTCGACCGTCAGGCCGCTGATCGCGAGGTCGAAGTCGCGCCCGACGTTGTAGACGTCGATGTCGTAGTACGTCTGCTTGCTGTCGCCGGAGCCGCGCGTGTACGTCCGCACGACGCGGCCGCCGAAGCCCTCGAGCCGGCTGTGCGTGTTCGCGTCAACGACGAGGTAGGGCAGGTAGACGCCGAGGATGTTGTTCGTCGTGAACTCCCGCTTGAAGGTCTTGTTCGCGAAGAACGAGCGCTGCTTCACAAACTCCGCGATCTTCGCCTGGGCCTGCTGCTTGCTCAAGAGGAACGGCAGCACGCTGTCGGGCACCGCCCCGTTGGGGATCTGGTTTTCGACCGAGAGGTACTCGCGGCACCAGTGGCAGCGGGCGTTCATCGACTCGGTCACGTCGATCACGACCTCCGCGCCGCAGCCTTGGCATTTGATGGTGACCTGGGTGTTGTCCGGCTGCGAGATGTCCGCCGCGCCGCTGCCGACGACCTCGCCCTCGAGCTCGTCGGCGTCCTTGAAGCCCTCCAGCTTGGGCGGGTCGAACACGGTGCGGCAGTAGTTGCACCGCAGCTTGCCCGTCCCGGGCTGGAGCGTCACGTCGGTCGAGCCGCAGTTCGGGCATTTGTTCTGCCCGTCCTTCTTCCCCGTGTTTGTGTCGACGATGATCGGTTCCGTCATATTGCTTTGTTGCCTCCCTCCATCACAGCCCGAGCAGCTTCGCCTTGGCCGCGTCGAAGTCCGCCTGCGAGATCACATTCTGGTCCAGCAGCCCTTTGAGCTTCGCGAGCTTCTCGTAGGGGTCCTCCGCGCCGGCCGGGGCCGCTGCGGGGGCTGCGGGCGCCGGGGCTGGCGCTTCCGGGGCGGGGGCAGCCTGCTGCGGGGGCGCCTGGCCCTGCTGCGGGTAGCCCTGCGGCGGCACGCCTTGCTGCGGGTAGCCCTGCGGCGGCACGCCCTGCTGCGGGTAGCCTTGCTGCGGGTAGCCCTGCTGCGGGTAGCCTTGCTGCGGGGGCACGCCCTGCTGCGGGTAGCCCTGCTGCGGCGCCTGCTGCTGCGTGAACGGGTTGCCCGCCGGCGGGATATTGGGCTGCTGCAGCCCGGCGCCCATCACGCCAGCCGCGCTCATGCCCATGCCCATCATGCCGATGCCGAGCGCGCCGGCGCCGTTCGGGTTTTCCCCGGCGGCCTGCATCCCGCGCGCTACGCTTTGCTGCAAGAACGAATTGCCGCGCGAACCGGACAGCGCGTCGGCCGCCTGCACGTCCGCGAGGAGCTTCGTCGTGTTCTCGTCGTATTCGATCGCCTGCAGCGCCACGCGGATGATCTCGAGGCCGCGCCCGCTCTTCCACGTGTAGACCCGCTCGACCACCTCCGACAGCGACGCCGCGAAGCCGAGGCTGTCGCTCTGGATCTTCGACATGCGGTTGCCCTTGCTCGGGTCATTCGTGTAGTTGGACAGCGCCTCCGACAGCGAGGCGATGACCTCGTTGTAGAGCTGGTCGCCCGCGTCGTTGTTCGGGTCCGCGAAGTCGAACGGCCCCGCGTTCGGCTGCAGGTACTGGAGCGGGACGAACTGCTTCACAAACAGGATCGGGTCCGTGATCTTCAGCGTGTACGTGCCGCGCGTGATCGCGCCGACCTGGGCGTTCAGGTAGGCGTCATCCCAATAAATCGGGGCTTTCGTGCCAAATTTATTATTCGGTATCTCTTTCAAATTCACGTAGAAGACCATCTGCTGCGCGGCCGGGATGCCGCCGTATTTGAAGCGCTCCCACGAGTTTTTGATGACGGCCTCGATGAGCCCGCCGCCGGAGAAGAACGACGACGACGCGACGTTGTCCGACGAATAGATATAGCCGCCCGGCTGCGCGACGAAATTCGTCAGGCCGCCGTTGTCGAACGTCACGGCCGCGTAGCCCTCCGGCACGACGACCGTCGAGCCGTTCGTGATGACGTTGTCGCTGCCGTGGACGTTGGAGCCGCGCCCCGCGTCCTGCGACTTCTTCACGGCGCAGACGATGCCCGCCGTGTCCGGCGTGCTCGCCGGCGGTATCAGAAAGTCCTTCCATTGATCCCCGAGGTCGCCGCCGACGGCGCCCACGATTGCCTGTATGAAACCCATAACTCTCCCCTTTCCATTTCGCTGAGGTAATAGATGAAACTGCTTGGTAGTATTTTAGCACGATTGCAACGCGGTTGGGAAGCGACGCGGAAAATTGGCGCAAATTATTATATAATGAAAAAAACGGAGGCAGGACGCAATGCAAGGCAACGAAATATTGAATAACGGGATGGTTTTCAGCAGTTTCTTGCGGGAGGACGGCGGCGTGGTGCGCACGTCGACGACCTACCTTTCGCACAAGGCGGAGTACATGGCGGAGATGACGGTGGACGCGGGGAGCTTCCGCATCTTGGGCGGGCAGTGGGAGGTCTCGCGGCCGGCCCCGGGCATGGTCTGCGGCCGGGAGCCCTTCCCGGAGTCCATGCTCGACAGGGAGGCCTACCTGTCGTTCAAATTTCCCGAGGACGTGGGCGGCATCATGCCGAAGCGCATCGTGCGCATTGTGCGCGACTGCGTGCGGGGGCTGGTGCAGGCGGAGACCTACCTGCTCCCGGAGCGCGGGTTCGCGGACGACAAGGCCTACGACGATTTTTTCGACGAGGTTTACGTGGGGGGGTGCCGCGCGTATTCCCACCCGCACGAGGATGAGGAGACCTGGATGCAGTACGCGGGCGCGTACCGGCGGACGCGCGGGATCTTCAACCGATACAAGACCTTCCTGATCGAGCGCGACCCGGCGGCGGGGCTGATCCTCGTCTCCGGCGCCTTGAGCGACAGCTTCCACGAGATGCACGTGCGCTTCGCGGCGTCGGCCGCGTCGGGCGAGATCCTGTCCTCCGGCGCGACGTTCAAGCGGGCGCCGATGGGCATCTGCTTTTCCTGCGGCGGCCTCGCGGACGGCCTTGTGGGGCTGTCCCTCCCGCTCGGCAAGGGCGACCTCGCGGAGCTGACGGCGGGGGCCGAAGGCTGCTCCCACCTCTTCGACCTGCTCTGCGACCTCGCCGACGAGTCCGGCGACGTCTGGGCGGAGTCCCAGCCGCCGCCTTCTGCGTGATCCCGATGCATACGCTCCCGGACGGCGTGATGCCCCTTTCGGACGCGCACTCCGATTTTTTGCGCGACGAATCGCGCCTCATTGGGCACGCGGAGGGGATCGCTTTCCCTCAGGACGAGGACGCTTTGGCAGCCATCCTCGCGCGGGCCTACGCCGCCGGGATCCCCGTGACGATCCAGGGCGGGCGGACGGGCATCGCGGGCGGGGCCGTCCCCTTCGGCGGGATCGTCGTGAACCTCTCGCGCATGGACCGGATCGGGCCGGTGGTACGCGCGGGCGCGGGGTCGGGGTCTGGGGCGGATTGCCGCCCGGCTGTGACGCGCGAGGGGGCCGGCTCGGATGCCGGAGGAGGCGGGTTCCCCCCTTCGGCGACGATGTGCGTGGGGCCCGGCGCGGATACTGGCGGGGGCGACTTCCCCCCTTCGGCGACGATGTGCGTGGGACCCGGCGCGGTGCTCTCGCGTCTGCGGGCGGAGATCGCGCGGGGGGCGCCCGACCTATTTTTCCCGCCGGACCCGACGGAGGACACGGCGACGCTCGGGGGCATGGCCGCGACCAACGCCTCGGGGGCACTCACATACTTGTATGGCCCGGTGCGTCAGCACATCGTGGGGCTGCGCGTCGTGCTGCCGGACGGGCGGCGGCTCGCGCTCCGGCGCGGGGAGCAGCGGGCGGAGGGGCTGGCGCTGGCACTGGAGCCGGCCATGCCGCAGCCTTCGCAGGCTGCGCCGCTGCCGGGCGAGGTCGCTTCCGCCGATGCAGGCGCAGCGGCGATGGCACCGGTGGAGCCGGGCGGAGCCAGCCCCGGGGGCGCGGCGGCTGTGGCTGCGGGCGCGGCGGCGATGGCACCGGTGGAGCCGGGCGGAGCCAGCCCCAGAGGCGCGGCGGCGGCGGCACCTTTATCTCAGCCGCAGGGCGGCATCTACCCAGTGGGCGCCGGGGAGCCCATTCAGCTGGAACTGCCGGGGTATCGGATGCCGGCAGTGAAAAACGCGGCGGGGTATTTTTGCGCGGAGGGCATGGACGCCGTGGACCTGTTCATCGGGTCAGGCGGGACGCTGGGCGCGGTCTCGGAGCTGGAGATTGCCCTCTGCCCGAAGCCTTTGGAAATCTGGTGCGCGACGTTCTTCTTCCGCGCGGGCGGCAGCGGCGGCGGTGACAGCAGCGGCGAAACCGCCGGCAGCCCAGACGACGGCGCCTTGTTGGAAGCGCGGGGGGCGCTGGCCGCCCTGCGGTTTGTCCAGGGGGTGCGCGCCCTCCCCTTCGGCGGCGGCGCTAACGCTCCCGGCGATTTCTTAGGCAGCGCTGGCAGTGCTGGCGGCTCCGGCGACTCCTCCTGCGTTGGCAGTCCCGGCAGATCCTTCGTCGACGGCGGCCCCGGCGGCCCCTTCGGCGGTGGGGGCACCGGCGATGCCGCTAATACCCCAGGCGTACCCGGCGCCCGTGTCGCCGCCATCGAATACGTCGGGCGGGAAGCCATGCGCATCCGGGACGCCATGCGGATCGCCGGGGGCGCCGCCGCAGATGCGCACATCCCTGCGGGCGCGACCGCCTCAGTCTACGTCGAACTACACGGGGCACCCGGCACGGCGGCGCCCGCGCTGCGGAAGGTCTCCGCCCTGTTCGAAAGCCTCGGAGGAGACCTGCGCGATACCTGGTTCGCGTGGGACATGGCGGGACGCGCGCGCATGACAGCTTTCCGGCATTCGATCCCCGAGAGCGTGAACGCACTGGTCGCGGAGCGCCAGCGCACGGCGCCGGGCATCACGAAGCTCGCGACGGACTTCGCCGTCCCGCCGGGCCGGATGGCCGAGGCCCTCTCCTTCTACCTGAAGGAACCGGCGGAAGCCGGCGTCGAGTCTGCGATCTGGGGCCACATCGGCAACGACCACCTACATGTCAACCTGCTCCCGAAGACAGCGGGGGAGTATGAAAAAGCCAAGGAGCTGGCCGCAGGCTGGGCCACCCGCGTCGTGGCAATGGGCGGATCCGTCAGCGCGGAGCACGGGACCGGCCGCCTCAAGTCCGCCCTGCTCGAGACCCAGTACGGCGCGGAAGGCGTCGCCGCCATGCAGCAGGTCAAGCGCGCCATAGACCCCAAAAACCTCTTCGGCGCCCTATGAAAATCGTAGGGGCGAACTGCGTTCGCCCGCCCGCAGGGGACGCCGACCCCTGGTCGCAGCAAATCCGCCCTTGGTCGCAGCAAATCCGCCCTTATCTGGACAAAAAACCACGCTGTGTGCAGCTTGATGGAAATAAAATCCATATTTCTATCACTACGCCCTGTTCCTATATAAACAATCCGCATTTTTCAAGCCAGCACTCCTCGTTTGCATGCACAAAGCGCGGATTTTTGTCCACAGAAACGCGGTTTTGCTGCACAGGCTGCCCAGCCTTCCATCACACGGCGCACCCTATTGTGGCGGCCAGCCCCTCCGGGCGACCACAGGTCGCCCCTACACGCCCGGGCGGAGCTCCGGGCCCGGCGAGATCAAGACGCTCTTTGCGGTGTCGCCCCTACACACGCCCGGGCGGGGCTTTCCGGGCATCTCGGAGCGGGCGTGGACGGATGACAGGCTCAAGGGCATAGACCCGCCGCCGTTTGAGTACAACGGCAAGACATACACATACTATGAGGCCACACAGGTGCAGCGCCGGATGGAAACGCAGATGCGCGACTGGAAGCGGCAGCTGGCCGGGCTCGAAGGCGCGGAGAAGGTGACGGGCACGGACTACGAGAACCTGTCCATCAAGCTCGCCCGGTACCGGATGCAGTACAAGGATTTCAGCAACGCCGCCGGTCTGCGCTACCAGCTGGAGCGGGCACAGGTATACAAGTTCGGCCACCGCTGGGCGACCGAGAGCGTATGGACAGGCATCCGCAAGCACCGCGAGTGGCTGGAGAGCATAGGCGCGGAAAACTCCCCGCTGAACACGCTCAACCGCTACTATGCCGCGAAGTTCGCGAACGGTCGCGACTACCTGATGTTGACAGGCTATAACAGGGCTGTCAAGAAAGGTGAAATTACGCCGCTGACGGGGTACGCACTCTTTGAAAAGACGGCAGACGAGTGCCGGATGGCGCTCCAAGGAATTGTGACAAATGAAGGTGTGGAACTTGTTGATATTGGTGAGCATGCGGTTGGTAGAGTGATTGGAAATCCAGCGCTATCGCCAAAAAAGAAATTGCCGTTACGCGAAGGTGTGCCTATTGAAAAAGCGATTGAAACCGTGCAAAACCCTCGGCACGTTTCAGAGCACTATTTTGTGGATGGCGACGAAAGAGTGATGTATACTGGACTTGACAACAGAGTCGTGGTAAGTATTACTGACAAGATTATTGTGACAATAATACTGGGAGTGAAATGATCAACGTAACGAAAGCGGATCGAGAGTTCATCGAAAAAGAAATACCCAAGGGTGCTGCGCTACTTGCGGGTGATGATCTTGACGCGCTTTTGGACGAGCTTGCTGTTTTGCTCATGGTGAAAGGAATTGGCCGAGATCACTGGCCGAACGAGTTTGGTGACAAAATTGCAGACGTAGACCTTCGTCTGCGTGATATGAATTAACGCTATATCAACCACCGCCCTCCGGGGCGGTTTTTATTTGGAGGATGTGAAATGCCAAATAACGATTATTTCAAAGTGCAGTACCGGATACTGAATGCGCTGTATGGGTACATGCGGGAAGGCATCATGATTGACCAGGAAGCAATCGGCGCGGAAGCCCTCGGCATCCCGGAGGAATACCGGCGGGCGGTGATCACGAATATGCTTGAAGAGGGGCTGGTCAAAGGCGTCACGCTCAAGCGGTACATCCATATGGACGCACCGCTGCCCTCCGGCGGCCGTGTCTGCCGATTTCGCATCGAGTACGCGGATTGCCCCTCAGCTCGCGTACTCGATTGAAGATCGGTCGCCCCAGAGCTGGTTTCCTACCGATATCGCATCGAGTCTGCGGATTTGATCGCAATCCGCAGACTCGATTGAAAATCGGTCGCCCTGAAGCCCTTTTTCCTACCGATATTGCATCGAGTCTGCGGATTGCAGCGCGACTCGCGTACTCGATTGAAGATCGGTCGCCCCGACTGCCCCGACAGCAGCGCCGGCAGGATACCGCGTTCCCCGCGCACACCCCTGCGCGCCCCCCGCGCACACCCCCACAACCCCCGCAAAAACGCATTTGCATCCCGCCCTCCACCTGTGCTACAATACCCCCTGCATGTAGGTTTGCCCCTGCGGCGGCGAAACCAAAAACCGCGCCGGGGCATAAAGTAGAATAGGAAGGAAATGCGAACCATGGAAAGAAACACACCTGTATTGCCTGTGCCGGAAAGCGGCAGGCTCCCCGATCTGCTCGAGCGGAACGCGCAGCTCTACCCGGACGAGACCGCGCTCATCGAGCTCAACCCCATCCACGACGACGCCAAGAACCTGCTGTGGAAGGACTACGCCCTCGTCGAGACGGGCCACTCGTCGCACTACCGCTCGGAGCTCACGTGGAAGCAGTTCGACGACCGCGCCAACCGCGTCGCAAACATGCTGATCGCCCACGGCGTGAAGCGCGGCGACAAAGTCGCGATCCTGCTCATGAACTGCATCGAATGGCTGCCGATCTACTTCGGCGTCATGAAGACCGGCGCCCTCGCCGTGCCGATGAACTTCCGCTACACCTCCGAGGAGATCGCGTACTGCACCGAGCTCTCCCAGGCGACCGTGCTGTTTTTCGCGTCGGAATTCCTCGAGCGCGTCGAGGCCGTGAAGGATACGGACCTCATGCAGGGCATCCGCGAGTACATCTGGCTTGGCCTCGACCTGCCGGCCTATGCCACCTCGTTCGAAGCTGAAATAACAAAATTCGATGCCGGCCGCCCCGAAATCGCCGGGACGATCACGCCGGAAGACGACGGCGCGATCTATTTCTCGTCCGGCACGACGGGCTTCCCGAAAGCCATCTTGCATTCGCACAACGGGCTGTACACGGCGGCGGTCACGGAATATATGCACCATGGGCAGACGCACGACGACATCTTCATCCTCATCCCGCCGCTCTACCATACGGGCGCAAAGATGCACTGGTTCGGCAGCCTCGTCGCGGGCGCCAAGACCATCCTGCTCAAGGGGACGGACCCCGGCTGGGTGCTGGACACGGCGGCGAAGGAGAAGGCATCCATCGTCTGGCTGCTCGTGCCGTGGGCGCGCGACATCATCGACTACATCGAGTCGCACACGGAGGAAGTGAAAGCGCTTGATTTCAGCCACTGGCGCATGATGCACATCGGCGCGCAGCCCGTGCCGCCGAGCCTCGTGAAGCGGTGGAAGGAGCTCTTCCCGGCGCATGACTACGACACAAACTACGGGCTGTCCGAATCGACGGGCCCCGGCTGCGTCCACCTCGGCCTCGGCAACGAGCACAAGGTCGGCGCGATCGGCAAGGCCGGCCACGGCTGGCAGACACGCGTCGTCGACGAAAACGGCGACGAAGTCCCGCGCGGCACGGTCGGCGAGCTCATCGTCAAGGGCCCTGGCGTCATGCGCGAATACTACCGCAACCCCGAGGCCACGGCGGAAACCCTGAAGGATGGTTGGCTCTTCACGGGCGACATGGCGAAGGAGGACGAGGACGGTTTCCTCTTCCTCGTCGACCGCAAGAAGGATGTCATCATCTCGGGCGGGGAGAACCTCTACCCCGTGCAGATCGAGGACTTCCTCCACGGCTTCGCGCCCGTCAAAGATGTCGCCGTCATCGGCGTGCCCGACGAGCGCCTCGGCGAGATCGCGCTCGCGGTCATCGAGCTGAAGCCGGAAGCGGCAGGCAGCGTGACCGAGGCGGACGTGGCGGCCTACCTCGAGGGGCTGCCGCGCTACAAGCGCCCGCGCCGCATCGTCTTCGAGCCCGTGCCGAGAAACGCTACCGGCAAAATAGAAAAGCCAAAGCTCCGCGAACGCTTCCACGCGGACGCGATCGTAGCGAAGCAGACCGCGGAGTAATAAAGGGACGTATGAAAGGATGCCAACCGCGCGGTTGCGCGGTTGGCTTAGATTTCGATGTTTGGATTCCGGGTCAAGCCCGGAATGACAATACGTATGTCGTTCCGGGCGGATTGCCATCCGCCCCTACGGGGGGCGGCGCTGCTGTCGTCCCGGGTTTTCCCCACACTATTGTCATCCCGGGCGGATTGCCATCCCGGGCGGATTGCCATCCGCCCCTACGGGGGGCGGCGGCGCAATCCCGGGGGCCAAAACCTGCATCAAAAAGGCGGATGCGCCAGCATCCGCCTTCCTCTTTCCAAAATAGCCCGAAGCACTTACTTCGCGTTCAGGTTTTTCAGCTGCGGTTTCTCTTTGAGGTGCTCCTCCCAGATCGGGTCGCTCGTCTCGCCCCATTTCGCCGCGACATCCTTCGTGCGCGCCACCAGGTCCTCGACCGGCTCGGGCTTCAGGAAATCCGTCGAATGGGCGCCGCTCTCCTGCACCATCTTCTCGATCGCCTCCGGGTTGTCGAGCACAGGGCAGGGCCGCATCAAATTGTTATTGAAGGGCTGGCCTTTCTTGTACTCGCGGAAGATCGGGCTCTGGAGCGCCTCGAGCAGCGTCACCTCGTTGATGTTCACGTTGGAGTAGTGCACGAACGCGCAGGGCTCCACGTCGCCGGCCGCGTTGATGTGGAAGTAGCGCCGCCCGCCCGCGATGCAGCCGCAGGTGTACTCGCCGTCGTTCCAGAAGTCCATCGCGAAGATCGGCTTCGTCTCGCGGATCTCGCGGATCCGCTTGTGCATCCACTTGCGCTGCTCGGCCGTCGCCATGAGCTCCGGCACCGCGTCCGCGCCGACCGGCATGTACGTGAAGTTCCACGCAAAGCGGCAGCCGAGGTCGATCATCGTGTCGTAGAACTCGTCCGACCCGATGTCGTAGGTGTTCTTGCTCGTGTAGCAGGTCGACATGCCAAAGGGCAGTTTGTACGACCGCATGAGTTTCATATTGTCCACAACCGTCTGGTACGCACCCTTGCCGCGCCGGAAGTCCGTGTCCTCCTCGTCGCCCTCGATGGAGAAGCCGAGCGTGAAGTTGCCCACGCGCAGCAGGTCCTTGCAGAAGTCGTCGTCGACGAGGCTGCCGTTCGTGAAGGCGAAGAAATAGCAGTCCTGGTGCTTCTCGGCCAGCTTGATGAGGTCGGCCTTGCGCACGAGGGGCTCGCCGCCGCTGTAGATGTAGAAGCGGATGTCGAGCGCCTTGCCCTGCGTGATGATGTCGTCGAGCTTCTCGTACGACAGGTTGTTTTTGCCGCCGTACTGCGCCGCCCAACAACCCGTGCATTTGTAGTTGCACGCGCTCGTGGGATCCATGAGGATCGCCCACGGGATGTTGATGTCGTACTCTTCCTTGATCTTCTCGCGCTCGTCGTTGTCGAGCGTGCTGTTGACAAAGAAGCACTCCACCAGCTTCTTGATGCAATGCGAATCAACCTCCGTGAAGAGCTTCTGCACAAACGTGCTCCAGACGCTCTCCGGGTTGATGATCGTCCTGCGGAACTGTTCGATCTGCCCCGCATGCATGCCCCTGCCGTCCGGACCCTTGCGATCGAGCGTCTCCGCCAGATCGATCATCTTCGGCAAGTTTTTGATAGGATCCTTGGCCATATAGTCCAAGAGCAGATCCACGGTCTTCTTCTTGAAAAACTTCATTCTACACCTCCGCCAGTTAGTAACGAACTCTCGTTCAATCATAGCTCATGTGGAATCATTATAACACATGACGATGCATTATAACATTGTTTTTTGGCAAGTTTAAGTTGATTGTTTAGCTCCACTTTGCCGGAATGAACCGAAGCGGAGACATCTGACATGGTCTCCGCTTCACGCATTCGCTCCCCCCGCCTAACACCTTACAAGCTCTTTCGCACCTTATAAGCAAAAGTATGGAATATTCAATTTTCTCAAGGCTAAGCAGTGATCGCGTATAGCCGTACAACCGGGGGTAAGTTCGATATCACGGTTCGTCGACACGATCACTGCTGCTCCGGTAAATAAGTACCGTTCCGCGCGCGATTTACTGCCTCGTTTACAAAATTTTTTGAATAATTTTTTTCCGCCCCCGCGACTTCGCCGGGAGCAGAGTTTTGACGTAGTTGAATGTTGTAGAATAGCGGCATGACAAGACGAGCGGCGAGCGCCCCGCTTTTTGGCTTGGCTACCGGGGCTGTATTGTTGGGGTTGGTCGTCCTGCCATTCCTGGTTTCCGGTTGGCAGGCCCAGGCCCAGTCGCGCCCGCGGCAGGAGAACCTCGTGCCGCAGGCGGGCGTATCCGCCGTGTACGCGGCCGAGCGGGAGGCGGCGCTCGCGCCGGTGGAAGTGGCCGTCACGGGGGGCGCCGGCCAGGACCCCATCGCCGTTTCCCCGGACGGGGCCAACTGGTACGCGGCGGGCGCGGACGGCAAGGCGGCGCTCCGGCTCGCGCCCGGGTCGCACACGCTGTGCGCGGCGCAGGGCAACCGGATCGTGCGCAAGGAAATCACCGTCCCCGCTTCCAAGGAAATAACAAAAACGACGCTCGACCTCGGCGCCGCGCCGCAGGCCGACGACCTCCTGCTCTACACCTTCCCTGCGGGCGAGGGGGCCGGAGCCGCCCTGCCCGTCTCCGGCGCGGGCGCGGTGGCGGCGGAGCCGCTGCCCAACGGGTTTTCCGTCGCGGCGGGCGGCGGCGGCGCGTCGCTCGCCGTGGATCCGGCGCTCGCGCAGGCGGGCTTCCACTCGATCCGCCTCACGCTGACGAACGCCGCCGGCGAAACGGAATGCCGGCTCGGCGTGTTCCTGGACGACGGGGCGCCGGCCACGGAGATCCGCACGGCCGACGACCTCGCCCTCCTGCGCGAGGACCTGTCCGGCCATTTCGTGCTGGCGGACGACTTGGACCTCTCTGCGGTGGACGGCTGGACGCCGATCGGCACGGAGGCAAACCCCTTCACGGGCACCTTCGACGGCGGCGGCCATGAGATCAAAGGCTTCCACGCGCCGGGGAAGATCGAGGCCGGGACGCATTTTTCCTTCTTCGGGGCGATGTCCGGCGCGGTGGTGGAAAACCTCATCTTCCGCGAGCCTATGGTCACGCCCGAGGTGCCGCCGCGGGCCAGCGGGACCTCCTTCTGCTGCTCGGTGCTCGGCACGGCGTCGAGCTGCCTCGTGCGGGACTGCGCCTCCATCGGCGGCATCGTCCACCCCACCGACGGGTCCGCCGCAGGGCTCGTGACGGAGTACAACGCCATCCTGCTGGGCCTGTTCAACTCGACGGCGGTCGTCTGCGAGATGGAGAAGAAATGGCTGCCGAACACGGGCGGCGTCGCGGCGGCGGCCTACCAGAGCTTTTTGAAATACTGCGCCAACGAGGGCGCGGTGAGCGGCAACCACCTCACGGGCGGCGTCGCCTCGTTCACGCGCGGCGGCTTCATCACGCGCTGCGTGAACAGCGGCTCCATCGAGGGCAGGGACCTCGTCGGCGAATACCCGGCGGGGGGCGTCTGCCAGACGATCGACTACGGCAGGGTCACGTCCTGCGCCTTCCTGCGCGGCCAGTCCGCAGACGGGGCGAAGGTGTTCGCCGGGCCCGCCGTGCTCGCGGGCATGCAGCCCGTGACGGCGGATGGGCTGCGCGACCCCGCCGCCCTCGCCGTGCTCGGGCCCTTCGAGGAGGCCTGGTGCTACGCCTCGCTGGACGCCTACGGCCCCGTGCCGATCGGCGTCTTCAAGCAGCGCACGCCGGCGCCGCAGGTCGTGGGCGGCGCGGTCGTCCCGCCCGGAAAAGACGGCATAGAGCATTATTATAAGAAGGAAAATGGGAAGACGTTTGTCTGCGCCGCCTGCCGGGGGATGCGCGACAGCGAATGGGTGGAGGTGCCATGAGCCGGCTGGGCGCGTTCGAATCCGAGTACAGCTGCGAGGCGCCGGGGTTCCTGCCGGAGGAGCTGCGGGCGCGGCTGCGGTTTGTGTCGTGCCTCGCGGAGAAGCCCGACCGCTTCGTCTACCTGGTGCACGACGGGGCGTCCGGCGCGGAGGCGGTCCTGAAGGTCACGCTGCCTGGGAGCCCGGACACGGCCTTGCGGGAGGCGGAGCTGCTCGGCAAGCTCGACCACCCGTCGCTGCCGAAGGCGCTCTGGTCGGGCGCGGACGCGGAGGGGCGCGAATACCTGCTGCGCGAGTACGCGCACGGCGAGACGCTGGACCGGGTGCTGGAGCGCGACGGGGTCTTTGGCGAGCGGCACGCGCTGGAGATCGTCCGCGCGGTCTCCGGGATCATCGACTACCTGCACGCGCAGACGCCGCCGGTCATCTACCGCGACGTGAAGCCGGGCAATGTGCTCGTCACGCCGAACGGCAAGGTGTCGCTCATCGATTTCGGGGTCTCGCGGGAGTTCCGGGGCGGCAAGGATTTCGACACGGTCTTCCTCGGCACGGTGGACTTCGCGGCGCCGGAGCAGTTCGGCTTCCGCGCCGCGGACCAGCGCACGGACGTGTTTGCGCTCGGGAAGCTGCTGCTCTACCTCTGCACGGGGGAAACCGCCCTGCCCGGCTTCCGGGAGAAGGTCGGGTCGAAGACGCTGCGGCGCATCATCGCGAAGTGCACGGCGCTCTCGCCGGAGAAGCGTTATGCGTCCGCAGGGAAACTGGTGCAGGCCATCGGGCGCGCGCTCTCGCCGCCCACAAGGCGGGAGTACGCCATCGCCGCCGGGGCCGCGCTGGCTGTGGTGGCCGCCGGCATCGCGGCGCTGTTCCCGCTGTTGCGGCCCACGGATTCTCTGGAGGGCGAGGGGCCCGGCGGGGGCATCCCCGAGGCGCTGCGCGCGGACGGGTCGCTCTACGCGGACGAGGCGCGGGTGCCCGTGACGGTCACAGCCCTGATGGACGGCGAGCCCTTCGAGGGGTGCGCGGTCTCGGTCGACAGCCACCACTGGTACGCGCCCGCGAAGGGGGGCTTGGCGGAGCTGACGGTCTTTGCGTACGACGACTACACCGTGAGCGCGGCCTACCGGAACCGCGTGGCGACCGAGGCGGCCGTTGTGACGAAGGCCGCGGCGGAGGCCGCCGGGGAGGAGGGGCTTGCTTTCACGCTCGACATCGCCCTGGCGCCGGACGCGGCGGAATATACGGAGGAAAGCCGCGCGGCGGGGGGCGCCTTCACGGTGCCGCTGCCCGTCACAGGCGCGGACGAGGTGTCGCTCTGGGGCGCGGTGCCGGCCGGGTTCTCCGTCGAAGGGGGCGGGGGTTCGTTTGCGCTTTCGGTGACGGAGGGGGCCGCGACGCCCGGGCACTACCCGGTCTTTTTCACGGCGACGAACGCTTTTGGCAGTTGCGACGGCGCCCTGTCGCTCTTTGTCACGGACGGGCGCGAGGCGGCGCCGGTGCCGGTCCACACGGCGGAGGACCTCTCGCGCATCCGCGACAACCTGTCCGGCCACTACGTGCTGGAGGCGGACATCGACTGCTCCGCCCTGGGCGTGTTCGAGCCGATCGGCACGCTGGACCAGCCGTTCACGGGCGTGCTGGAGGGCGGCGGGCACACCATCGCAGGGCTGCGCATCGAGGGGAACCGCGAGGACGACCGCGATGTGTACGGCCTCTTCGGCGCGGTCGAAAACGGCGTCGTGCGCGGCGTGCGGCTGGCGGACGTGGAGATCCTCGTGCAAAACGATTTCGACGGCGCCGTGGGGGCCGTCGCCGGCAAAAACCTGTCGGGGCTGATCGAGGGCTGCACCGTGGAATCCGGCACGCTCGACGCCGACATCGCGATGGGCTCCTCGGCGGGCGGCATCTGCGGCGTGAACAGCGGCATCGTGCGCGGCTGCGTGAACGCGGCGCCCGTGACGATCTTCACGGCCGGCAACAGCAAGAACCGCACGGAGACCTACGCGGGCGGCGTCTGCGGCACGAACACAGGCTACGTCTTCGGCTGCGGCAACACGGGCGGCGTGACGGGCATCTCGGTCGCGGGCGGCTGCGCGGGGATCCTCGAGGGCGGCGTCCTGACGGGCTGCTACAACACGGGCGCGGTCAGCGCGCCGGACTTCATGGACGCCTGGAAGCCCGGCGGCGTGGTGCACCTCGTCGGCCAGGGGCGCCGCGTGTCGGACTGCGTGTTTTTGGAGGGCACGGCCGCCGTCGGCGTCTCGGTGTGGAACTACGGGACGGTCATCGGCGTGGCGGCGGTGGAGGAGGCCGCGGTGGAGGAGTTCCGGGGGCGGGAAGTGGCCGGGGATCAGCAGGACGAATAAAAAGGCGGCCCGTTGGACCGCCTTTTTCCCCCTATGTTTGTTGTGTATGCTTATGGATTAGGCAGCTGCCCAGCCGCTCGGCTCGGACGTGGTGTAGTTTCCGCTAAGGTAGTACACGGTCTTGCCATCAGTCTTCGTGTACAGGAACTTCTTCACGGCCTTTCCATCGAATTTGATCAACGTAAGTGTGCCGTCTACCGTCTGCCCTGACAACGCCTTGATTTCATCTTTCAGTGTAGGTGCTGCCACCGTTGAGATCGGCACATACTTGCCACCCAAGACATTCGACGTGCCGGCGATCACAACCGAATCACTTGTTATGGCAGCAATCTGGGCTTCAGACGCACCACTGCCATACGCATCCGATGCAATCTCCTGAATTGCCACTTGGATATTGCGTGCTTCCGAAAGCACCGCCCGCTGGTTCGCCTTGTCGATGTAGCCGGTCAGCGCCGGGACCGCGATCGCGGCGAGGATCGCCAGGATGACGAGCACCACGATGACTTCGATGAGCGTGAAGCCCTTCTTCTTCCCCTGCATTCTCTTCTTCAGCATTTCCTTAAACATGTTCTTGTTCCCTTCCTTTCGAAACATCCCTTTAGCTTCCCCCCCCGTCAACGACTTCGGTTTGGAACAACGGCTTACATTCATTTTTTTGAATGGTTATTTCCGTCGCACTTCCTATTTACCACCCAAGCCGGATTTGAAACACCCCCCTTGAAAAAAACTTCAAGCAACATGAAGGATAAAGGATGCCGGATGCGAACGCATCCGCCTTTGGACTTAGATATGGATTCCGGGCTTGACCCGGAATCCATGCCAAAATCAAAAGCAGGCTTGCGCAGCAATCCTGCTATCCTTTTTTGTTTCAGCGAAACCGCAGCGGGGTATCACATATACATACAAGCAACTTGAACGTTACAACAGCATACAGGAGGCAAGCATGGAATTTTTTGTGGGGACAAAAACAAAGGCTTTTTCAGCGCTGAAAATGGGGCTCGACAGCGGCGACCTGACGGCGGAGGAGTGTCGGGGCGCGATCGCCCGGATCACAGCGGAGGGCTACAAACCCGCCGGGAGGGGCGCGCCCGGCGCGGTCACCCATATAGAGGAAATCAACGCCGTGGACAAATACTGCACCTGGGGGATACTGACCACGGACCAGCGGGACGCGCTGATCCGGGAGCTCCAGCAGCTCGCCGGCGGGCTGCTCAAGGACGCCCCGCCTACCCCTGCCGCACCATATCTCGCACCCCAGCCCAAACGGCGCGAAAGCAATGTGGCGAAGGTCGTGCCGCCCCTTGTGGTTGTTATTGCCATCGCACTCGTAGCCAAGGCGTTTGTACTGCCGAACCTCGACAAGCTCCGTCCCCACCCGGCGGAGGCAGCGTCGGCATCGGCGGTGGCGTCAGCGGCGGAACAGGAAGAGGCTCTCGGCGCGGCCGGCGGCATGGTGGAAGACATCAAGAAGATGATCCCCGGCTTCGGAGCGGACCGGAGCCTGGGCGGCGAGACGAAGGGCGCGGCGAAGGAGATCGCCTTCCAGGACCTGTTCGACGGGCGGACCAGCCTCAAGGGGCTGTGGTTCACGTTCGAGGGCGAGGTGATGACGGACGAAGGCGGCGGCGTATACCGCGTGAACGTCACAAAGGACGACAGCGAGTTGATGGGCGAATTCATGCCGTACAAGGACACGGTCGCGCTGTACGTCAGCGGCGCCGCGGCATTCCAGGTCGGCGACATCATCCGCTTCACGGGCCAGGCCGACGGCAGCGTGGCGGACGCGTCGTTTGGCGCAAGCGTGCAGATGCCAAAAATCCTCGCGGAATCCACCGACATCCGCGTCGTTTGACCTACACCCGTGCCATCCTTTACATAATTGTGGTACAATCGGGGCATGATTTGCCCGAAATGCGGTTCGTTTGTGCATGATTTCAGCCGGTATTGCACACGCTGCGGTACTGATGTGCTGCGTGCGCCCGCCTACGACGCATCGAAGGGCAAGCGCAGCGTGAAGCATATGGAGCTGCCGCACGCGCACAGCACGAGCCGGGCGGCGTGGGCGACGACAGGCCCGCGCGGCATGGGCCCGAATACCCAGCATAAGCGCAACCAAACCAGGATCGTACTCCTGCTCTTCTTCCTCTTGCCAATCCTTGCCATCGCGTTGCCGATTCTCGGTGCATCCCTTCCCACCGCGCTATACAATCAGAACGACGACGACTATAACGACCGCGGCTACGAATACAGCACGGCCGACGACTATGAGTACGACTACGGCACGGCCAACGACTACGAGTACGACTACGAGAGTGATTCCGGCACGGGGAGCGACAACGCATATCCGGCATTCGACGGCTCACTATACGATGTCATCTATACGCAGGAAGACTATAAAATTTACTACCAGTCGGACGACTGGACCTGGGAGGGCACGGATGAGAGATGGGGCGTCTTCGGGAACACCTTCACTTCCTCCGGCGCATCCACCCTCCACTTTATCAAAGGGGGTGGTCATCTTGGTTTCGACATGAACACCGAATCTGGCCGTTCACAGGCTCTTCTTGAACTCCTTGCCGAGCACTCCATTTCTGGCCACCACGAATATGAGGTTGAGACGATCGCCCGGCTCGGCACCCTGCCAGCCTCCTATGGAAACTTCGTCAGCATCGACGAGATTGCCCCCTACCGGGGCGCGGACTGGCCGACTGTTTACCTCGCAAGCGGGGAGTTTTTTGACAATGATATAGGGCGTGAAGAAAAAGTCATGCGCGTTTTTTTCGTGGCGTCCGAGGACGGCCGCGTGCTCGTGTGGTATTCTGAATCCGACCCGGACAAACCCGACGAGTACCTCCTGACCGAGCAGTTCTTCGGCGGCCTTTATTTCAAGTAGCGTGAGGTGAAATCTATGAAGCAGTTCCGCAAGCACAACGTCATCCGCAGCATCGAGGCTCTTCTCCTCGTCATTATTATTATTGCACAAATGGCGGGGTGCGCGTCTTCCGGAGGCCAGGGCGTCGGCGTCTCAGGCGCATCCGGCGGCGGGGGCGGCACGTCCGGCGGCTCCGGCCCGGAGGCGGACGGCTATGAGGGCGGGGTGTATGAGACGAGCTGGTACGATATCCATTACCAGCCGGATCTGTGGTATCCGGAGCTTTCCTATGACTATCCCCGGTTCGTATCGGTCGCGGCAGACGCGGTCACGACGCTGGCCGAGTCCAGAGACTACGCGGCATGCGAGCAATTTTTCGGCGGCTTCTATTTCAAGTAGAAGCTATCCATCCTTGCGGGCGCGTGCTACAATAGGGGCATGATTTGCCCCAAATGCAAAGCCTACGTAAACGACTACACCCGGTACTGCGCGCGGTGCGGCACCGACGTGCTTGGCGCGCCCGCCTACGACGCCTCGAAGGGCAAGCGCGGCGTGAAGCATATGGGGCTGCCGCACAAGCACAACGTCAGCCCGGCGGCGGCGGGGGCGGCGCGGGCGCGGCCGAAGGCCGGGGAGGCCTACAAGCAGCAGCGACGGGCGGAGTACGCGAAGAAGCTCCAGCAGGTGGGCGCCGAGCAGAAGCAGGTGTGGCGGACGGAGCTGCCGCGCCGGCTCAAATTCCGCCTCCTGGTCTTTTTCATCTCCGTGGCGGCCGTCGTCGCCACGGCCATTTTCAGCCAGGTACAGGACAATGCGGATGCGGTCAGCGACAAAGCATACACCGTGAACGGCAGCGCACCAGGCGCGTCTGACCCGTCAAGCCCGTCAGGCCCGTCCGGCCTGGCCAACCTCTCCGACCCCTCCGCGCCGGAATCGGTCTTTAGCGGCGAATACTACGCGATCCATTACCGGCCGGACCTCTGGTACCCCGACTATTCCGACGAACGCCCCTCGTTCGCTTCGATCCCCGCCGGCACGAGCCTCGAAGAGTTCGAACAGCGCTACTACGGCGACCAATACGACCTGTCCACCGAGCTGGGCCGCTCGCAGGCGCTCTTCGATCTCGTGCCCGGGTACGAGCAGTCCGCCAACGGCATGGGCTACTACGCCGACAAGGACAAGACCATCGCCGCGGCCGGCTACGAGCCTGCCTCCCACGGGCAATTCACCAGCCTCGACGAGATCGTCCCCGGCTACAGCGCGGGCGGGCAGGCCGCCTACCTCGCGAGCTTCGAGTTTTTCTACGACACGGAAGGCGGCCCGGACGACCCGCTGGTCCTGCGGGCGTTTTTCCTGGCGACGGAGGACGGCTACGTGTATGCGTGGCTTTCCCGGTCCGACAGCAGCGCACCCGGCGACTACGAGAAGTCCGAGCAGTTTTTCGGCGGGTTCGATTTCAAATAGCCACGCGCCGTTTGCCGCCGCCCGCCCGCCGTGCTACAATCAACCTATGCTTACGTTCATCTACGCCCTCGGAATCGTGTTTGCGTTTGTGGTCGGCGCCGTCATCGGCTCCTTCCTCAACGTGCTCATCTACCGCATCCCGCGCAACCTCAACTTCTGGAAGGGCTACTCCTTCTGCCCCGCCTGCCAGCACCGCCTCTACCCGAAGGACCTCGTGCCGGTCTTCTCCTACCTGCTGCTCGGGCGCAAATGCCGCTACTGCGGGCAGCCGATCTCGCCGCGCTACATGCTCAACGAGCTGCTCTGCGGCGGGCTGGGCGTCGCCGCGTGGTGCGCCTTCCTCGAGCCGGCCGGCTTCCTCCGCGCCCTTTTGAATAATAACCATACGACGCCTGCCCTGCTCGCTGCCGCCCTCTATTTCGCCGTACTGTGCATTTTGCTCGTGACCGCGTGGATCGACGCGGACACCATGGACATCTACGACGGGACGAACATCGCGCTCGCCGTCTGCGGCGTGGCGTCCATCTTCATCGGGCCGGAGATGCCGCTGCGCACGCACCTGATCGGCGCGGCGGCGGTCAGCGTGCCGCTGCTCATCCTGTCCCTCTTCGTCAGCGGGGCGTTCGGGCTCGGCGACGTGCTGCTCATGGCGGCGGCGGGGCTCTTCCTCGGCTGGCAGGGCGCCATCGTCGCGGTCTTCGTGGGCATCCTCATCGGCGGCGCCTACGGCGCCTTCCTCCTCGCGACGAAGCGCAAAGGCGGCAAGGAGCATTTCGCCTTCGGGCCCGCGCTCTGCATCGGCATCGGCACAGCGATGTTTTTTTCGCAGCCGCTCATCACGTGGTATTCGGGGTTGCTATGAAGGATAGGACGGACAGGACGGACGGGGCGGACAGGGCGGACAGGCCCGGCAAGGCGGAGCCGGCGGCGGTGCCGGCAGCGGGCAGCGACACGCTGCAGCGCGCCGTCCTCGTGTCCGTCGACATCGGCGCGTACGACGCGGAGGTCTCCCTCGCGGAGCTCTCCGAGCTGGCGCGCACGGCGGGCGCGGAGGTGCTCGCGACCGTGTCGCAGAAGCGCCAGGGCTACGACCGCGCCACGCTCATCGGCTCAGGGCGGCTGGAAGAGATCAAGGAGTTCGCCGAGGCCAACGAGGCCAATCTGCTCATCTTCGACCACGAGCTCTCGGCGAGCCAGATCCGCAACATCGCGGACAAGGTCGGCGAGGGCGTCGCCGTCATCGACCGCACGATGCTCATCCTCGACATCTTCGCGAAGCGCGCGCACACGCACGAAGGGCGGCTTCAGGTGGAGCTCGCGCAGCTGCGTTACCGCCTGCCGCGGCTGGCCGGCCAGGGCAAGGCGCTCTCCCGCCTCGGCGGCGGCATCGGCACGCGCGGCCCCGGCGAGACGAAGCTCGAATCCGACCGCCGGCACATCCGCCGGCGCATCGAGGCGCTGGAGGCGCAGCTCGCGAAGCTCGAAAACCACCGCAAGCACCTGCGCGCGCGCCGCAAAAAGGACGAAGTGACCACGGTCGCGATCGTCGGCTACACCAATGTGGGGAAGTCCACGCTGCTCAACACCCTGACCGACGCGGGCGTGCTCGCCGAGGACATGCTGTTTGCGACGCTCGACCCGACGGCGCGGGCGCTCGCGCTCCCGGACGGGCGCCAGGTCATGCTCATCGACACGGTCGGCCTCGTGCGCCGGCTGCCGCACCAGCTCGTGCGCGCCTTCCACTCGACGCTCGAGGAGGCGGCGCTCGCCGACCTGCTGCTGGTCCTCTGCGACATCTCGAGCCCCGACGCCGAGGAGCAGATCGCGGTGACGAAGGACGTGATGCGCGAGCTCGGCGTCACGGACACGCCGATGCTGACCGTGCTCAACCAGTCGGACAAAACGGAATACCTCGCCGCAGCGGAAGAGCTGCATGGCGACGTGCTCATCAGCGCGAAAACGGGCCAGGGGCTGGAAGCGCTGCTCGCGAAAATCGCGGAGGCGCTGCCGCCCACCCATACGGAGATGACGCTGCTCCTCCCCTACCGCGAAAGCGGCCTGCTCGCGGAAATCCGCGGCACGGGCAAGATCCTGTCCGAGGCGTACGAAGAAGACGGCACGCGCGTCACGGCGCTTGTCGACCACCGCATCCGCCACAAGGCGGAGCCTTACCGCGTCAGGAAATAGCGGCCTTCATCGCCCGCACGTAGCCGGCGACCTCCGGCGTGGCCGCATCGCCGTGTTCCTCAATGATTTTGACAATCGCGCTCCCGACGATGACGCCGTCCGCCGTCTTCGCGATCTCCTTCGCCTGCCCGGGGCTGTGGATGCCGAAGCCGACGGCGACGGGCGTGTCCGTCGCGGCCTTGACCTGCTCTACGATGGAGGCGAGGTCGGTCTTGATCTCGGCGCGGACGCCCGTGACGCCCATCGACGAGACGAGGTAGACAAAGCCGTCCGCGTCCTTTGCGATGGCGCGGGCGCGCGCCTCGGACGTCGGCGCGATGAGGGAGATGACGTCGACGCCGTGCTTCCGCGCGACGGGCTTCAGCTCCTGCTGCTCCTCGAAGGGCAGGTCCGGGATGATGATGCCGTCGAGGCCGGCGCGCGCGGCCTTCTCGAAGAACGCCTCGTAGCCGTAGTGGTAGACGGGGTTGAGGTAGGTGAGGAAGACGAGCGGCACCATGGCGGCGTCCGCCTTCAGGTCGGCAACGAGGCCGAAAAGCTTGTCGACCGTCGTGCCCGCCGCGAGCGCGCGCAAGTTGGCCTCCTGGATGACGGGGCCTTCGGCGATGGGGTCGGAGAACGGCACACCGATCTCGATGAGGTCGCAGCCCGCCTCCGCCATCGCGAGGATGAACTCTTTGGTTTTTTCGAGCGAGGGGTCGCCCCCCGTCACGAAGCCGATGAAGGCCTTCCCATGGTCAAACGCCGATTGTATATTGCTCATTCCGCTACGTCCCTTCCCCGGTAGCGGGCGATGGCCGCCACGTCCTTGTCGCCCCGCCCCGACAGGCAGATGATCACGCTCTCGCCCTTTGCGAGCCCCGGCACGACCTTGCGCGCGTGCGCCACCGCGTGTGCGCTCTCGATTGCGCAGATGATGCCCTCCGTCACCGACAGATACTCAAAGGCCTGCACCGCCTCCTCGTCCGTGACCGGCACGTACTCCGCGCGCCCGCTCGCGTGCAGGTGCGCGTGCTCCGGCCCGATGCCCGGGTAGTCCAGCCCCGCCGAGATCGAATACACGGGCGCGATCTGCCCCTGGTCGTCCTGGCAGAAATACGACTTCATGCCGTGGAACACGCCCAGCGACCCGTTGGCGATCGTCGCCGCGTTCCTCGGCGTGTCCACGCCCTCGCCCGCCGCCTCGCAGCCGATGAGCCGCACGCCCTCGTCTTCAATGAAATGATAAAACATCCCGATCGCGTTGCTGCCGCCGCCGACGCAGGCAAACACCGCCGCCGGCAGCCGCCCCTCCGCCTCGAGGATCTGCTGCCGCGCCTAGCGGCTGATCACGCTCTGGAAGTCGCGCACGATCTGCGGGAACGGGTGCGGCCCCATGACGGAGCCGAGCAGGTAGTGCGTGTCCGCCACGCGCGTCGTCCACTCGCGCATCGCCTCGTTGACCGCGTCCTTCAGCGTCATCGTGCCCGTCGTGACCGCGTTGACCTTCGCGCCGAGCAGCTCCATGCGGTAGACGTTCAGCGCCTGGCGCTCCGTGTCCTCCTTGCCCATGAAGATCTCGCACTCCATCCCGAGCAGCGCCGCCGCCGTGGCCGCCGCGACCCCGTGCTGGCCCGCGCCCGTCTCCGCGATGAGCCGCGTCTTGCCCATCCGCTTCGCGAGCAGCGCCTGGCCGAGGACGTTGTTGATCTTGTGCGAGCCCGTGTGGTTGAGGTCCTCGCGCTTCAGGTAGACGCGCGCGCCGCCGAGGTCGGCCGTCATCCGCTCCGCGAAATACAGCAGCGAAGGCCTCCCCGCGTACTCGTTCAATAATCGTTCCAGCTCCGCCTGAAAGCCCGCGTCCCGCCTCGCTTCCTCGTAGGCCGCCTCCAGGCGTATGATTTCATTCATCAATGTCTCAGGGATATACTGCCCGCCAAACTCGCCGTACCTGCCGCTGCTCATCCTAAATCCTTTCGCAGTTTCGAGATCAAGGTCACGATCTTCCACGGGTCCTTGAGCCCGTCCGTCTCCACGCCGCTGCTCACGTCGATCGCGTACGGCTCGAGCGCGAGCGCTTCGTCGAGGTTGCCCTCGTCGATCCCGCCGGCAAGGAAGAACGGCATGGGGCCGATCCTGCCGGCGCGGCAGATGCCGTCCAGCATGCGCCAGTTGAACGGCTTCCCCGTCCCGCCCGTGCCGGTGTCGAGCAGCCAGCAGTCGGCCTCGTAGATGAGCGGCTGCTTTTCGTCCGCCGGGGCGTCCATCTGCAGCGCCTTGATCACAGGCACCTTGGGGATCCGCTCGTGCAGCGCCTTCACGTAGCCCGCGTCCTCGTGCCCGTGCAGCTGCACCGCCTCGATGATGCCCGCCATCGCGAGGCCGATGATGTCCGTCATATCCGCGTCGACGAAGACGCCCACGGGGATGATGCCCGGATCCAGGAGCTCCCGGAGCTCCGCCGCCTTGTCGTAAGGCACGAACCGCCGGCTCTGCGGGGCGAAAACGAAACCGATGAACTCCGGCCGCGTGGCGTTGACCGCCATGATGTCCGGCTCGCGCGTCAATCCGCAAATTTTGATCTTAGGCCGCATCGGACGCCTCCCGGAGCAAGGATAGGAATGCCCCTTTGTCCCCTGCGCGCATCATCGCCTCGCCGACCAGCACCGCGTCGGGCTTTGCGGGCATGAGCGCCCGGATGTCCCCGGGGCCCAGCACGCCGCTCTCCGCGACGAACAGCACGCCTTCCGGCACGCGCGACCGGAGCCTTGTGCTGTTTTCCGGGTCGACGCCGAAGGTCCTCAGGTCGCGGTTGTTCACGCCGACGACCCGCGCGCCCGCCGAAATCGCGCGCGCGACCTCCGCCTCGTCATGCGCCTCCACCAAGGCCGACAGCCCGAGCGCGTCGCACCGCTCCCGGAAGCGGAGCAGCTCCGCGTCCGTCAGGATCGACACGATGAGCAGCACGGCGGCCGCGCCGAGCGCCTTCGCTTCGTAGATCTGGTATTCGTCCACGATGAAATCCTTGCGCAGCACCGGCACCTGCACCGCCGCCGCGATTTCGCGCAGGTATTCCGCCGCGCCGCAAAACCATTTCGGCTCCGTCAGCACGGAGATCGCGGACGCCCCCGCCCGCTCGTACGCCGCCGCGATGTCGAGGTAGGGGAAATCCTCCGCGATCACACCCTTCGACGGCGAGGCCTTCTTCACCTCGCAGATGAACGAAAGCCCAGGCGCCGAAAGCGCCGCCTCGAAGGGGAACCCCGTCTCCTTCGCCTCCGCGACGCGCACCCGCGCATACGCCGCGATTTCGTCCAGAATCGTATCACTGCCCATTTGGCTTTTCCCGGCGCCTCCTGCGCTGGCCCTGGCGCTGGCCTTGGCCCTGGCCCTGACCCTGTCCCTGCTCCTGCCCCGCGCCCCGGCGGCGGCCCTGCTCCGGGCCCCGGCGGCGGCCACGCTCCTGCCCCGCAGGCCTGGCCGGGGGCTGCGCGGCCGCGTTCTCACGCTCCTGCGCGTTCCCGATCCGGCAGGGGCTCTTCCGACCCTGCGGCTCGCAGGTCACGATATAAAAATTTTTCCCTGCCTGCGTCGACTGCATCTCCGGCTCGCCCTCGCCCTGCTCGCGTTCCTCGCAGGCCTTGCAGCGGTTTTCGTAATGCGTCTTGCTCACTTTGATCTCTATCGCCATGTTCTCCCTCTTTTCTATCCGATAGAGAGCATTTTACCACGATATCATCCATTTGACATCGCAACAAATCTTTCCAGTTGCGCGAGTGCCTTCCCGCCGTCGATCGTCTCCGCCGCAAGGCCGATCGCCTCCTCGAGCGTGACCTCCGGGCGGCCGATGTGGATCGCCGCCGCCGCGTTGAGCAGCACCGCGTTGCGCCGCGCGCCCGGCTCGCCCGACAGCACCGCGCGCGTGATGGCCGCGTTCTCCTCCGGCGAGCCGCCCACGAGCTCCTCTTTGTCGCACAGCGGCATCCCGAAATCCTCCGGGGAGAGCACGAACGAGCGGATGAAGCCGTCGCGCACCTCGCAGACCGAGGTCGGCGCGGACGCGGAGATCTCGTCGAGCCCGTCCTGGCCGAAGACGACGTAGGCGTTCTTCACGCCGAGGCCGACGAGCACCTTGGCCATCGGCTCCACGAGCTCCTCCTCGTAGACGCCGAGCAGCTCGCGGTTTGCGCCGGCGGGGTTTGCGAGCGGCCCCAGGATGTTGAAGATCGTGCGGATGCCGAGCTCGCGCCGCACGGGCGCGACGTATTTCATCGCGATGTGGTAGTTTTGCGCGAAGAGGAAGCACATACCGATCTCCTGCAGCATCGCGAGCGATTTCTCCGGCGGCACCGTGATGTCCGCGCCCAGCGCCTCCAGCACGTCCGCCGCCCCGCTCTTGCTCGTGGCCGCGCGGTTGCCGTGCTTCGCGACGGGGATGCCCGCGGCGGAGACGACGAGCGCGGAGGTCGTGCTGATGTTGAACGAGTTCGACCCGTCGCCGCCCGTGCCGACGATCTCCAGCACGTCCATGTCGTGCAGCAGCCGCACGCAGTGTGCGCGCATCCCCGCCGCCGACCCGATGATCTCGTCGATCGTCTCGCCCTTCACGCTCATCGCCGTCAGGTACGCGGCCATCTGGATCTCCGACGCCTGCCCGCTCATGATCTCGTCCATGACGCGCTCCGCGAGCTCGTAGCCGAGGTCTTGCTTCGCCGCCGCCTTCCGTATCGCATCTACTATCATTTCCGTTTCCTTTCCTTCCATATACTATCGTTTACCATTCCGGGCGGATTGCCATCCGCCCCTACGGATGGAGCCACCGCTGCCATTCCGGGCGGATTGCCATCCGCCCCTACGGATGCGCCCCCGTTGTCATTCCGGGCTTGACCCGGAATCCAAAAATCAAAATCAAAAGGCGCGAGCCGCAGGCGAGCGCCAACAATTTCATAAACGCATGAAATTCCCAAGCATCCCGCGCCCCTCCGGCGTCAAAATCGACTCCGGGTGAAACTGCATCCCGTAGACCGGCTGCGACGCATGCGCGACCGCCATCACCTCCCCGTCGTCCGTCCGCGCGATGACGCGCAGGCACGCAGGCAGCTGATCCTCCGGCGCCGCGAGCGAATGGTACCGCGCGCCCTGCACCCGCTCCGGCAGGCCGGCGAACAGGGGCGAGGAAGTGTCAAGCACCACGGTTGACGGCTTCCCGTGCATGAGCTCCTTCGCGTAGGTGACCACCCCGCCGTACGCCTCGCAGATCGCCTGATGCCCGAGGCAGACGCCGAGGATCGGCACCTCGCCGCCGAGCCCGCGCACCACGTCCTCGCACACGCCCGCGTCCGCCGGCCGCCCCGGCCCGGGCGACAAAATGATGCGCGAAGGCGCCAGCGCGCGGATCCCCGCCACATCCACCTCATCATTGCGCACCACGCGGATGTCCGGCTCCAGCTCCCCGACCAGCTGGTAGAGGTTGTACGAAAAACTGTCATAATTGTCAATCAACAAAACCAAAAAAATCATCCTCCAATCCAAAATCCAAATCTCTTCCACAACAACAAAAATTCATCCATCCAAAATTCTCAATTCTCAATTCCCAATTCTCAATCCTCAATTCTCAATTCTCAATTCTCAATCCTCAATTCAAATTCAATCCCGCCCCCTATACATGAACGCCGCCTCCTGCGCCGCCTGGTGCAGCGCGTTCACGACCGCCGCCGCCTTGTTGCGGCATTCCTCAAACTCCGTCTCCGGCACGCTGTCGTAGACGATGCCCGCGCCCGCGCGCACGAAGACGCGCCCGTTCTTCTTGTACGCGATGCGGATCGCGATGCACGTGTCCATGTCGCCCGAGAAGCCGAGGTAGCCGATCGCGCCGCCGTACACGCCGCGCCGGTTGCCCTCGAGCTCCGCGATGATCTCGCAAGCCCTGATCTTCGGCGCGCCCGACAGCGTCCCCGCCGGCAGCACCGCGTCGACGGCGTCCGTCACCGTCTTGTCACCCCGCAACCGGCCCTGCACCGTCGAGCCGATGTGCATGACGTGCGAGTAGCGCTCGATCTCCATGTATTTCTCGACGACGACCGAGCCGAACTCGCTGATCTTGCCGATGTCGTTGCGCCCGAGGTCGACGAGCATATTGTGCTCCGCCCGCTCCTTCGGGTCGGCGAGCAGCTCCTCCTCCATCGCCCTGTCCTCCTCCGGCGTCGCCCCGCGCGGCTTCGTGCCCGCGAGCGGGTAGGTGAACGCCTCGCCGTCCTTCACCTTGACGAGCGTCTCCGGCGACGCCCCGGCGATCTCCAGGTCGTCGCTCGAAAAATAGAACATATACGGCGATGGGTTGATGCGGCGCAGCATCCGGTACGCGTCGAACAGGCTGCCCTCCGCGTCCGCGTCGAGGCGGTTGGACAGCACGACCTGGAAGATGTCGCCTTCCTTGATATACGCCCGCGCGCGCTCGACCATGGCGCAGTAGCGCTCCTTCTCGAACAGCAGCCGCATCTCGGACGTGAGCACGAGCGGCGGCATCTCCGCGAGCTCGCCGCGCTCGAACAGCCGCCCCATCTGCTCGAGCTCTGTGACGGCCCGGTTGTAGTTTTCCTCGAGGTAGTCCGTCCGGATGTTCACGATCAGGTAGACGTTGCGCTCGAGGTGGTCGTAGGCGACGACCTTGTCGAACAGCATGAGGTCCACGTCCTTGAAATCCTCCAGGTCCTCGTCGCGCCGGATCACCTCCCCGAGCCCCGGCTCGCTGTAGCCGATGTAGTCGTAGGAAAAATACCCGACGAGCCCGCCCGTGAACGGCGGCAGCCCCTCCATCCGCGGCGTCCGGTTCTCCTCGAGGATCTGCCGGATGTACGCCCCGGGGTCGCCCGTCTCCACGCGCAGCGTCGTGCCGTTCTTGATGTTCAGCACGCCGTCCTTGCAGTCGACGCAGAGCTTCGGGTCGTAGCCGATGAAGGTATAACGCCCGCGCCGCCCCGTGTCCTCCATGCTCTCGAGGATGTAGGCCTGGCGCGACAGCCGCTTGAAGACCTTGAAGGCCTCGATGGGCTCGCGCGCCTCCCCCGGGATGACGGCCCAGACCGGTACGGCCGGGTAGTCCGCCGCGTGGGCCTGAAGCGTTGCGATATCCGTGATTCTCATGTTTACCTCCCAAATAAAAACGTCCCTGACTCTCGTCAAGGACGGTTTCCCGCGGTGCCACCTTGCTTCGGGGGGACCCCCCCGCTCTCAGCGGAGTACCAACATACTCCCGGCGATTCACGCTCGCCCCACGTCGCAAGATACTCGGCGCCCCGCGCCTTTCCCCGCGCCCTCAGCGGTCCATTTGCCGGGCTGCCGCTGCCGGTTTCCAGCTCCCCCGGCTCTCTGTAAGCGCATCTCCACGGTTTGATCTCCGCGTCAACGGTTTGTTGCGTTATTCAATTATTATTCATCAAATATACGCCGCCCAGGCCGTCTTGTCAAGCGGCGCGGCGCACGCCCCCTCGTCAACTCCCTACGCGCAACTTACGGAACAGGTTCGATTTTGGTCGCCTAAAGGCCGGTTTTCGTACCAAATTCGAACCTGTTCCGTGCGCTGCGCTTTCTCCCCTACGCCAGGCCGGCCAGGCGCGGCAGCCACAGGGCCAGATCCGGGATGTACGTCGTCACGATCAGGGTCGGCACCCAGGCCAGCGCGATGAACCAGCCGGTCGGGCCGAGCATCTCGGTGACCGGGGCGCGCCCGACGCGCGAGCCGAGGTAGAGGAACGGCGCGCATGGCGGCGTCACGCAGCCGAGGCCGAGGTTGACGCCCATGATCGCCGCGAACTGCACCGGGTCGACGCCCAGCGCGAGGATGATCGGCATCATGATCGGCGTCGTGAGCAGGATCGCGCTCGTGTCGTCCATGATCATGCCGATGATGATCAGGAAGATGTTGACGAAGATCAGGAGGATCGTCGGGTTGTCCGTGATCGACGTCATCCAGCCGAGCAGCATGTTCGGCACGTTGGCGCGCACGTACAGGCTCGACAGCACCATGACCGAGAACAGCATGATCATGATGGCGCCCGCCGTCGTGCCCGAGTAGACGAGGCTCTCCTTGAAGGCCTTGCCGCGCAGCCCCTTGTAAATAAAGAGGCCGACCGGGATCGAATAAAGAACGGACACCGCCGCGGCCTCCGTCGGCGTCATGATGCCGCCGTAGATGCCGCCGAGGATGATGATCGGCGCGACGAGTGCTGGCACTGCCCGGGCGGTGCGCTTCTTCAGCTCGACCGCGTAGACCGGCAGCGTCATCTTCTCCTCCAGCTTGATGTCCTTGTACTTGCGCAGCAGGAACATGTTCGTCAGGCTGAGCAGGCAGATGAGGATGATGCCGGGGACCACCGTCGCGAGGAAGCACGCGAGCACCGACTGGCCGCCGACGAAGGCGAACAGGATCATGTTGAGGCTGGGCGGGATCAGGAGCCCGAGCAGCGAGGCGGAGGAGATCAGCGCCGAGGAGACGCCGCGCGGGTAGCCCGCCGCGTACATGCGCGGCAGCATGATGGACCCGATGCACGACAGCGTCGCCATGCCGCTGCCGGAGATGGCACCGAACAGCCCGCAGGAGACGACCATGACCGTGCCGAGGCCGCCCTTGATGCGCCCCACGAACATGGAGACGAGGTTGACGAGGCTCTCGCCGATGCCCCCCCTCTCCATCAGGGACCCGGCGAGGATGAACATGGGTATCGCGCACAGGATGATCGAGCTGGCCTTCGTGTAGCCGTACCGCATCAGCGAGCTCGCCTCGCCGGCGCTGCCGGACAGCGCGACGAGCAGCAGCGTGGACGTGAAGAACGCGTAGGGGATCGGCACGCCGACGAGCAGCATGACGACGAGCACCGCGATGGCAATGAGGATCAATGTCATGACACACCCTCCTCCCCCGCGGCGTCCGCGCCATCCGCGCCATCCGCGTCATCCGCCACGCGCTCGCCCTTGACGGCTTTGCGCAGCGCGTCCCAGGTGTAGCAGATGTTGTAGAATGTCGAAAACCCGAGGCCGACGACCATCGAGGCGTACCCGATGCCGACGGGCATGCGGAAGACCGTGGTCTTCGTGCCCATCTCCACCGAGAGGTCGAAAAACTGCACGGCCCAGATGAGGAAGATGCCGCTGAGCACCGTCGTCAGCACCATGCGCACCAGATAGAACACATCCTTGGCGCGCCCCTCCTTCATGAGGACATGGATCATGTCCGCAGTGATATGGCTTTTTTCATAACTCGCGTAGCCCGCGCCCAACATATACAGCCAGAATGCGACGATGACGAGAATCTCCTCGAAGCCCGCGAAGTTGATCCCGAACGCCCTGAGCAGGCACGCGCCCGCGACGACGCCGGTGACCCCGAGCGCCGTCGCGATGATGCCTATTTGCTGTACCGCGCGGAGTACCTTCCAAACAAGAAGATCTTCCCGCTTTTTCACATCCTCACCTCCCAGTGGCCCTTTGGGCCCTTACTCGAGTTTCGCGACCTCTTCGCGGAAGCCCTCGATCAGCTCCGGCGTCAAAACTTCCTCAAGGCGCGTCCAGGTCACGTCGCGCACATAGTCCGCGTTCGCCTTGATCTGCTCCTCCGTGAGCTCCACGACCTCGACGCCTTTGTCGTCGACGAGCTTCTGCTTGTAAAGCTCCTCGTTCTCCTGCGCGCGCTCGAAGGACAGCTCGCTCTGCTCCTGGAAGACCTCGATGACCGTGGCCTGGTCCTCCTCGGACAGCTTCGCGAGGCTCTTGTTGCTGATGACGTAGCAGGTCGCCTCCGCGTGGATGTAGTTGACGTACATCTTGTTGATCACGTCGCCGACCCAGGCGTAGTTCATGTTCGGCGTGCCGCCGATCCAGCCGTCCACGACGTTGGTCTGGATGGCCGTCGGCAC